>JBFHVZ010000099.1:0-13799 GCA_041589295.1 Pseudomonadales bacterium | reverse complement strand
TAATAAGGGTAAATGCTTTCGGCGTGCAGTTTTAGGTCTTCCAGCACCAATTGCTGACGTTCATCCGCATTTTGGTATAGCTCGTTAAAGACTTGGGCAAACTTTTCAAACGTCAGCACTGGGCTGTTGGGGTCCATCAAGCGTTGCATGCGGAACTGCTCCCAGCGCTCGTGCTCGTCGCCGCTCAGGCTGTCTGGGTAGTTGCGTGCACGATAGCGAAAGAGCATTTCTTCTAACCGACGATCTTGAAAACCGCATTCCATTTCGCCCAAGGTGTAAGGATCAGCCTCGCGAATGCGCGCCATAAACTGTTTATCCGACGGACCAAAAAAACCACCGCTATAAATCATGCCGTCTGGGTCGGCACTGTCGGCTTTTTGTGGACGCGCCATTACCTGATGCAATTTGTCGGTAAGATCGCCGCCACTGCGAATCTGCTGCAAATGCTGTCGCATGCGCTCGCCATCAAATCCCCAACGTTCGGCCACGTCGGGCGTGACCATTTTAGCGGGTGCCACCACAGGGCATTTGTTAATGTGAATGCTTTTAAGGGGTAACCGAGTCATGCCTTCTGGCATCTCCGCCGTAGGAGTAAACAGTCGTTGCTGTATCTGTTCTACCGAAAGCTCAAACAAGGGTTTTGGGTCTGCCATAAGGTCATAGCAAATCACTGCATTTTTATTTTGCGCGTCCCACGCCAGCGGCACCATGACGGCAGCGCAACCATTTTGCACAGGGAACATACCGCTGATATGCAATACCGGACGTTTATTCACAACGTCTAGCTGCGCGCTAACCGCATCTTTGCGACGTAGGTTAAATAAATAATCGAATAACCGCGGCTGTTTTTCTTTCACCAGTTTGGCGATGGCGATGGTGGCGTACACGTCAGACATGGCGTCGTGCGCATTTTCGTGTTCAATACCATTCACCTTGGTCAGCAGCTCTAATTTAAAACTGACCTTTGCGGTGTCGGCCGATTCGCCCGCAGAAAACTCGGGGGTTTGACTACCTACTTGCTTGGCCACCAGGTCACCGGCTTGGTTCACCCAAGGCCAGACGATGCCGTCGGGGCGTAACGCATAAGCACAACGCATCATATCCAGAATGTCCCAGCGGCTGTTGCCGTTTTGCCATTCGCGCTGATACGGGTCATAAAAGTTTCGGTACAGGGCGTTGCGGGTGACTTCGTCGTCGAAGCGAATGCTGTTGTACCCCGCGACGCAAGTGCCGGGTTCGCTAAACAGCTCATGTATTCGGGCGATAAACTCGGCTTCGGGTAAGCCTTCTTGCTGACAGGTTTGCGGGCTAATGCCTGTGATTAAACACGCCATGGGGTGTGGGAGGTAATCGTCGGCTTGACGGCAATACAACATTTCTGGCTCGCCGACGATATTCAAGTCTAGATCGGTGCGAATACCCGCAAACTGGGCGGGACGGTCCCACACAGTGTCCGCGCCAAAGGTTTCAAAGTCGTACCAGAATAAGGTGTCCGCCATGGTGTGCGCCGATGTTTACCGCTAATCAAACAAAGTGCGCGAGCTTATCATAAGAGAGCGGTGGACGACGAATAAGGACTATTCGTCGTTTTGACCCATGTGGAAGTTGTACTGCTTTTTATCGTAGAACTTAATGCCGTCTTCTTGCGGATGGCTTTGCACCTGACGCAGCTCAGACATAAAGAAGTGGTGAGCGTCGCGGGCACTCTGCACAGGCAGCTCTTCCATGGGCAGGTGGCCAACCCCTTCGTAGATGATGTATTCGCTATAACCCAAGTCACGGTGAAACTGACGCATGACATCCAAAGGAATCCAAGTGTCTTTCTCGCCCCACATAAGCAACGTCGGCACAATCACGTCTTTTACGTTTTCCCCCATGGTCGGGTCATCCATACGTTCGCTAAGCATTTTGAAATTCTCGACGTAAGAGCGGCGATTCCCCTCTCGCATGGTCAGATCAAAGTAGCGCTGACGGTGTTCGTCGGTAATTTTGTCCGTGTCCTCATAGGCACTATTGATGGTCCAATTCACCATGAACCTAGGCATTAGATACGGTGTAATCCAATTCACCACGGGCCATGAGGCAAAGCCGATCCACGTAGGCATGTCTTGCGGATAACCAGCGGAATCCACTAACACCATTTTGTACAACTTATGGGGATGTTTAAGGGCGTAATTCCAAGCGATGTAACCACCGAGTGAATTACCCGCAATAAAAAATTTATGCACACCCAAGCGGTTCATAAAGGTATCGACCTTGTTCACCAAGTAATCAATATCATACTCATGGGTGGCGGGGTCTGGGCCGGTCAAACCAAAACCCGGTAGGTCCAAACGAATAATACGGTACTGGCCCTTCAGCTGGTCTACCCAACCATCCCAAGTGTGCAAAGACGAGGATACGCCGTGGATCAGTAATAACGGGGGGCCAGCACCTTCATCACGATAGTGAATGGTCATACCATCCACATCGAGGTATTGGCTTTCAGAATTTGTATGCTTTTTAGCCAGCTCTTGGTAGGGCAATGTTTTATAGCCCATTGAGGTACAGCCATTCAAAAAAATGAGGGCCATGACTGTAAGCACGCTGGCAACGAATGTGCGCTTGAACGGTGAAATATGCATAGTGATCGAATGTTTTTATTTTTGTTCCGATTCGAACGGTGGATTGTCTAACAGCCAGCCGGAAATTACCAGACCCGAGATAACCAGCCTAATGACAACCCTACGGGCACTTAAATAAAAACCAATGGATGACTTGCGCCTCAACATTGCGTGGGTAGAATGCGGGACGCACCACGAAAACTGTCATACCCCAGTCGAATCGGATGCACGCAGACTGGGAAGAACTACGTTAGGATAAAAACAAATGGCGACATTGATTCAAAAACTGTTCAAACCAAAATGGCAACACGCGAAGGCCGAGGTTCGATTATCTGCACTGGCTTCGCTAGACGATCAAACTGTTTTATTGCAACTGGCACAACACGATCCTGACGAACAGGTTCAACTAGCCGCACTAAAAAAACTTCAAGATCCAGATCAACTCATTGGTTTTTTTAATCATAGCGCCACCACAATTAAAGATGCAGCTCTCAAGCGTTTTTTAACCACGCTGCTGGGCTTTGAGCAAACCCAAGATCAAATCAAAAGCCTTGCTTCGTTGAACGAAAGTCAGCGTCTGATGCAAATTGCCACTTACGCCGACGACGAAACCCTGCGCCAAGCGGCATTAAACCAAATTCAAGATGAAGCAAGCTTATACGACTTTATTCTAGCCAGCCCCAGCGCCAAAGCCCGCCATATTGCTGCACAGCGAATAGAGCGCGCAGATTATTTAGACAACTTACAAAAAGTGTTTAAAGGCAAGGACAAAAGCCTAGTTAAGTTGGCCAAAGAGAAGCGTCAGGTACAATTGCAACAAGCACAGGCCGAAGCAGAAGCCCAAGCGGCCGTGCAGAAAATCCTAGACCAAGCCGAACACCTTTCTACTGCGGCGTTCAGCCCAACCTACGCTGCGCAACTAGCACACCTAAAGCAAAGCTGGCCAAAACTTGCTAGCACCACGAGCGAACAAAACACTCGCTTCGAGACACTGATTAAACAAGCAGAGAGCGTTTTAGAAGCCAACAAAGCGCAAGCCGAAGCCTTAGAGCAAGCCAAGCAACTTCAGCAAGCTGCCCAACAAAAACAACAGGCATGTATCAGTGCATTATTAGATGCATTGGACAACATCAAGCAAACCAATAAGGCCGACTTAAACACGGTTAGCGAACTGATCAAACAGCAACAGCACGATTGGTTAGAAAGCGAAAAGCAACAAAAAGCCCATAAGACTGATAGCCAATCTTTCGAAGCGGCTATTAAAAGTTTGTATCAAGTCGAGACATGCCTTACGTGGATTGCACAACACGAAAACGATATCGAGCAGATTAAACAGCAAAGCCAAACGATTGATGGGTTATCTCTAAACCAGTTAGTAAAACTGCAAAAAAATGCGCAAAAATATTTATCGGCGTTAAGTTGGCCTCAGGACTTGCCAGCCCTGCCTATTACCCAGTTACTGGCGCAAGTGCAAACCCAAGCCGAAGCTCGCATCAACAAAATTAGGCAAGACGAAAAAAATCAATTGGGCAAAGTTGAGCAATTGATGGACGCCCTAGAACAAGCCATTCAGGCGGGACATATTAAGGATGCCAAACGTCAGCAAAAATTGCTGGGCGATACCCTAAGTAATATTTCAGATGACAAAGCAAAAGGCTTCGCTGCACGTAAGCACCTTCTACAAGCTCAACTGCAAGAGCTAATGGACTGGCAAGGCTTTGCCACAGTACCCAAAATGGAAGAACTGTGCGCAGCCATGGAAGCCCTAATTGATAGCGGTAAATCCGCCGATGTTCTAGCGGACGAAATTAATTTACTGCAACAAGAGTGGAAAACACTGGGTGGCGGTGATCGTAAAACCACTCAACAATTGTGGGAGCGCTTTAAAGCCGCTGCCGACAAAGCCTACGAACCTTGCCGCGAGCATTTCCATCAACAAAGCGAAGAACGTCAGATCAACAAAGAAAAACGCGAGCAACTGTGTCAACAGTTAGAGCAGTTTGTTGAACAAAATGACTGGCAACAGACCGATTGGAAAACCATTCCCGTGCTGTGCGACAAAGCCCGTGGAGAGTGGAAAAGCTATTCGCCCGTTGACCGCCGCGACCACAAAGTTTTACAAGAGCGCTTTAATCAAGTCATTAGCGTGATTCGTGGCAAGCTAACCGAAGAATACGAACGCAACGCTCAACAAAAGCAAGCGTTGATTGATCAAGTCATCCAGCTATTGGACAAATCAGATCTGAGCGAAGCAATTGAGCAGTGCAAACAGGTTCAAGAACAATGGAAATCCATTCCGCAAGCTGGTCGCAAAGACTTCGCCTTATGGAAAGAGTTTCGCGCACAATGTGATGCCCTGTTTAGCCGTCGTGACGAAGAAAAAAATCAACGTAAAGCAGCCATCGACGAAGCCATTCAAGAGGCAGAAGCCTTACTACAACAAGCAAAAGAGATTGCAACATCTAACGAAACCCAAGTTCCGGTTAAGCGCGCAGGTGTAGCCGAAGCACAACAAGCGTTTGCCAAACTACAAGTGCCCAAGCGCGTATATGAACGCATTCGCAACGAGTTTCAAAACATTGAGCAACAACTGAATCAGCAAGCCGAACAAGCCAAAACGCAAGCTGAGAAGCAACTATGGCAAAACGCGTTAACGCTAAGTCAGGCCCTCGCCGTACAAGAAACTCAAGGGCAAGTAGACGAAGCTGCACTCGAGTCGTTAAAAGTTCAAATTGACGAAACCCCACTGCCATCACAAGCGGCCAGCGTACTTAACCAGCGCTTAAGCAATTTATCGAACGGGCAGCAACAATCCGAAGGCAACAGCAATGCTTCCGCTGCTAATATTGGCCAAGAGCAAACCTTGCTGGACTTGTGCCTAGAACTGGAAATCACCATGGGGCTGGACAGCCCAGCACAAGATAAAGATGCACGTATGGCGCTACAAGTGACCTTATTGCAATCGCGCATGGGGCAAGGAGCTATTCCACGCCACGAGCAAAAAGCCGACTTAACCTGCCGCTGGTTAGCCCAACCGGCCACCGCATCAAACTATGAGCAATATTGTCAGCGCTTTACTTCGGCATTAGAGCGGGTTTAACCCTTTATGCTGCAGGTGCGTTCTCGCACCTGCAGTTATAATCCTGAGAAATGACAACCACTTTTACCCCTTAATTTGTTTTTAATCGTCTCTCATATACCTCGACTTACTCACTCTTTACGTTCTATCGCCCTACCTTTTATTTCTAGCTTCCAATGTCATATGACCTGCTTTAATTTGCCACAAGATGGTGAATTGTCATGGGTTACTTTCATGTGGAATCAATCAGCGTTCCGAAAACAGAACACATTGTCACGCCATCGCATATGACTTGCATCAAGGTAAAGTACGTTGGACATTGTGAAACCTGAGCGTTTTTAACAAGCTGTCATTCAGCGCACAGACGCAATAAATCGTAAGCACGTACAACCATTTACAACCAATGTCGGGACGAAGGGTGCGGTTATGCTGCAATTTCAAGGAATTGAACACATCAATGGCGACATCGCAGTTTTGCGATTGCCACACCAGCACCAGAATCAATGGCGTCAACACCCCCCTCGTCTTAATGACCTAGCGTTGCTAGAAAACAATCAAGGCGAACCCTTACTTGCTCGCATCATTAAATTGGACGACGAATTAGTTCATTTACAGGTCATAAACGGTACCCGTGGTTTGGCCACCGATGCCAAGGTGCATTTTTTAAACCGCCCGTTTGATGTACCTGCTGGCGACGCATTGCTGGGTCGCGTGTTTAATGGGCGTGGCGCTCCCATGGATCAAGGTCCAGACCTGTCTCATATACGTCGCATACCGTTGCAATTAGACACCGTTAATCCCATTAGCCGTAACTTGGCCAGCAAAATGATTCGCACACGAATCCCCATGATCGACGTGTTTAATTGCCTAGTCGAAAGTCAAAAAATTCCTATCTTTTCATTGGCAGGTGAACCCTTTAACCCATTGCTCGCTCGCATTGGCGTACAAGCCGATGCAGACATTGTGGTATTTGGTGGTATGGGTCTGATCTACGACGACTACCACTATTTTCATCATGAATTTGCACAAGCGGGTGTGAGTGATCGCACCATTATGTTTGTAAACCAAGCGTCTGATCCCATCATGGAACGTCTATTAGTGCCCGATCTAGTGCTGTCGGTTGCTGAACACTTTGCAGTAAAAGAAAACAAGCGAGTATTGGTGCTACTAACCGATATGACAGCCTTTGCAGACGCATTAAAAGAAGTTGGCATCGCCATGGAACAGATACCGTCCAACCGGGGCTACATAGGTGATTTATATACTCAATTGGCGCGCCGTTATGAAAAGGCCTGCGATTTTAAAGGGGCAGGTTCGGTAACTATTTTGTCAGCCACAACCATGCCAGGCAATGACGTCACTCACCCTGTACCGGATAACACAGGCTACATAACCGAAGGCCAGTTTTACTTACACGACGGCCAGCTTGACCCGTTTGGTTCACTATCTCGTTTAAAGCAACACGTTATTGGTAAAGAAACCCGCGACGACCATAACCAACTTATGAACGCATTAATTCGTTTATATGCTCAGGCGCAAGACGCCAAACAAAAACAAGCCATGTCGTTTGATTTAAGCGAGCTAGACCAACGTTTACTGCGTTACGAAGTGGATTTTCGCGCACAATTTATGTCGTTAAACGTAGACATTGCACTAGAGGATGCTTTGGACGCGGGCTGGTTACTATTGGCGAAGTACTTCGCGCCCCATGAAGTACTGATAAAACAAACGTTACTTGATCGCTTTTGGCCCAGTAAGCAAACAGATGATGTGCAAGCGAGTACCTCTGTATGAAGCATGCACTCAACAAACACAGGCTGAACCAATTGCAAGGCAGTTTATCTTTGTACCAAAAGTTTTTACCTGCACTTGATTTAAAGCGACAACAGCTCACCGCCCTACGTAAATCATTACACAGTCAGTTAAACGAACAGCAAATCCAACACGACAAAATCCTTAAAAGCATCAGCCATGAGTTTCCGTTTTTACAGCGTAATGTGGCAGATTTACATGCGGTTTTACGGGTTGAGCGCGTTAACGTTTCGCACCAACATCATGTGGGTGTGCATTTATTACATTTAAACGCAGATCAAGACGTTGTATTTTCTGCCTTTCCACTACCGCAGAACTCGATTCAATTATCTCAACTGAACACACCCCATCAGTTTCAATCTCAAGTTCTGACTAAAAGTAGTACTCAAACTAATACCGACACTGACACCGGCACCGGCACTAAAACATATACTAAATCCGATATTAAAACGTTCACTGGGCCTTTCACTGAACCTTTCACTGAACCTTTCACTGAACCTTTCACTGAGCCCTTCACTGATCCTCAGGGCCAAAACCAAGCCAAGCAACTACATTGGTTAGCGAGCGTCTATCGGGCTTTAAAACCTCTGTTGATTAGCCAGATCCGATTGGACTTGCTCAACAACAATATCAAAACCGTTGATCAAGCCGCTAAAAAAGCCACGCAAAAAGTAAACTTGTTTAACGAGGTGATGATTCCGCAAGCACAACAAGAGATGCGTAAGATTCGGTTGTTTCTAGCGGATCAAGAAAAGTCCGCTGTTATCCGCTCTAAATTGGCCAAGGCAAAAAGCAAAATAACCCAGCATCAGGGAGCAAGCCAATGACCATAGCGCATCTCACCAAGGTTGCTTTGGTGTTCCCCACCAGTGGCACACGAGCTGTGTTGAACATGCTGCAACAGTGGGGAAAGTTGCATATTACCGAGCAACGCCATAGCGCCATCGCGTCTCAAAACCCAAACCTAAGCTCTGCCCCAGACAACCTAAAACAAGTTGAGCAAGCATTACGCTATTTGCAAAACTGTCCACAACAGCGCACACCACTGCGTCACGGCAGCGGAGCCTTAAGCGGTTTATTAGAAAAGATTCTACAGAATCGCAATGCCCGATTGACGCTTGAACAAACCCAACTAACACTGCAAAACAAAATCAACACCATCAAACCTTGGGGCTATTTTAATTGGCCCACTAAGCAACACTTAAATGGTCAACGCCTTTGGTTTTACCGTATTCCCAGTGGCCAGCAAGCAAAAATTTCCCCCAATGCAAACACCCACATTGTCTTTCAAGACAATCACCACACTTGGTTGGTCGCAATTGCTGAGCAAGAACCATCGCCAGAGCTGATTCCATTCGCCCGCACCCACATAGGTCAGCAAACACTTGCAGAATTGGAAAGCGAACTTGAAGCCGCGCAGGTGCTAATGGAGGACCTCAATGCTGAACGCTGTGCGCTGACTCGATGGGTAGCTGTTCTGGAATCCCACTACAAACAGCTATTAAGCCAACAAGCCCTATTTAACGCGCAACAATCACTCAATAGCGATCAACACGTCAGCCATGTTATCGGCTGGTGTGAAACTCACAGACTTGATGAATTCTCAAAACAACTGGAACACCTGCACGAACAAAGCGCACAGGCCCATAGCGACCCTGTTCGTTGCGTATTAGTACCGTTGGCGCGCAGCGAAAATGAAGATCCCCCAACGTTACTAAAAAACCCTAAAGCGTTGCAGGCAGCACAGAAGCTCGTGACGTTTTTTCAGTTTCCCGGATATGACGACTGGGACCCAACACCCGTGCTGCATCTTTCGTTTATTGTGTTTTACGCCATGATCATGGCTGACGCAGGCTATGGAGTCATCACATTAGCGCTGGGTATTTGGTTGCAGCTACGCCGCCCTGCACAACATATTTGGAGTCACCTAATCATTCAATTGGGCGTAGTCTCAACCTTATATGGGGTATTTGTTGGCAGCTACTTTGGCGTAGCACCGCCGGATGCAAGCTTGCTCGCCCACTTTCAATTATTTGATTTAAACCACTTCGATCAAATGATGACATTATCACTCTTGGTGGGCATTGCTCACCTTGGTCTTGCTTTGTTTGTGAAATTTCGCTTTCACACGGGCAGCGAAAAGTGGATGAGTTTTAGCTGGCTATGGCTACTCATTTGCGCAGCCACTTACGTGACCACCGATCAGCTTTCCAGTATTTATGCCATGGTCATTACACCCTTAATATGGGCTGCGATTAGCATGAGCTATGGCCAAAGCACACTAAACCGCATTCAGCTTTTTTTCTCTCCCTTTATGCAACTCAGTAAGCTATTTGGTGACGTGCTCAGCTATATGCGCTTATTTGCATTGGGACTCGCCAGTGCCTCCTTAGCCATGACATTTAATCAACTAAGTTTGGACGTACGCGAAGCATTTCCCGGCATGGGGGTTTTATTAAGTGTGCTGATTTTGTTGGTGGGTCACCTATTAAATTTCGCGCTGGCGATCATGGGTGGCGTGGTACATAGCATGCGATTGAACTGCATTGAGTTTTTTAATTGGGCGTTAAACAAAGAAGGCTATCCGTTTAATCCGTTCAAACGATTTTAATTAAAACCTTAATTCATTTAGCAAAAGGAACCTTGTATGGACCCCATTCTCGTTTTAGGTTGGCTTGGTATTTTTTCGCCCGTGGCATTAGGAGCAATTGGTAGCACGCTCGGCTGCACCATTGCAGGACAAGCCGCTTGCGGTGCCATGCTGGATACCGAAACCGGTCACGGTCGATTCGTTGGCTTATCCGCTCTGCCATCCACACAAGTTGTATTAGGTATTGTGGTTATGTTCACGCTAAACCGTAGTGTCACAGTTGAAAACGCACCGGGGATTTTTGCCATTGGCGTGTTGACTGGGTTAGCCCTGCTATTTAGCGCGTGGTTTCAAGGTAAAAGTGTTGCCGCTGCCATTTATACTGCCAAAAACAAACCCGCTATTTTAGGTTTAGCCGTCGCGCCTGCGGCCATTGTTGAAGGATTTTCTGTGTTTGCTTTTGTTTTTGCATTGGTACTCAGCGGTAGCCTGCCAGCCTAATTTTTGATGGAGGCTCCCTAGCCTTAAGAGCAGAAAGATTCACAAGTGCCAAACAACCAAAGGAATTTGTTATGAACCAAGCTAACAACATCTCCAGCAATGTGCAGGCTTTGATTGACCAACTCCATTACGAAGGTGTGGTTGCGGGCCAAACACAAGGTCAAAAAATCATAAGCGACGCAGAAAGTCGAGCACAGTGGATCATTGATCAAGCTAAAAAAGAAGCCGAAAAAATTCGCAGCGACGCCCAACAAGAGGCCCAATTTATTAAACAAGCTGCGCATTCAGCGCTTGAACTAGCAGCACGGGATTTATTGTTAAGCATAAAAGAGCAATTACAGCAGCATTTGGCTAATCAGTTGGAAAACCTAATTGCTCAGCAACTGGCCGAGCGGGACTTTATGGTAACGCTTTTACAAGAAGCCATCGAACAACAATGGTTTGCCCATCAAGGTGTCAAATTCTTAATACCTGAACGCATTTTAGATATTAATGATCTGACTGAGCCTGACAATCAAACCGAACCAGACCCGCTCCTACCTGCAATTCGTAAATTAACCGAGCGTGCAGTGCAACAAGGTATTGAGTTAGAAACGCGCCAAGGACAAACAGGTTTGCGCGTTCAATTTGCTAACGGCAAGGTCGAAATTATTACCGACGCTGAAAGCCTTGCGAATTGGTTACTGCAATTTGTGCATCCTAGGTTTCGCGCTCTGATAGACGGAGTCATTCGCTAATGGCTATGTATCCAGCGCTTTTCGCAGCGCTGCCGCGTTTAAACTGCCCACCTGCCGAAAACGAATGGCTACCACCCGCCGCGCACGTGCATGCTTTATTATCGCCTTTAACCAATGCAGAAATAGCTCAGCTAAAAAAAGTTGAAAACATTCTCGGCCAATCTTTATGGCCAATGGATTCCCAGTTAAATCTTGCTTGCGCGCCCATAACCGACTCAAGGTTAATCACATCTGTTAACCAAATAGTTGAGCTAGCTTGGTTGTACAATGTTCACGTATGCGCAGACATACCTCTAACCGTATTAGTTAGTTCAATTACCGACCCAGCACTGCGAGATGCTCTGTGTTATCAAAGCCAATCGCCATCCATCACGTTACAGCATTCCCATGCGTGGCTGCCTGATTATATTCATGCATTGCAAGACACAAGCGCAACACTTTCGCAGTCGACTGTTTTATCTAGCGGAAAAACAAATTTGCACGCAGAACACATTGTGCTTTCCGCCATTTGGCAAACCTGTGAACGCGCAACACAGGGAGATATTTGCTTCGAGAGCGTATTAGCCCGCTATATTCAATGGCACATATGTCACCAACGCCAAGTCGATTACGAAAAACAAAGCGACTTTTTAAAACAGTATTTATCTCAATCAACATCGTACTTGCACGAGCTGTACACGGAGAGCAACCATGGCGCAGACCAGTAAAGGCGAAATCACCGCAGTACAAGAGAGTTTGGTGCGCGTAAAAAGTGATACACCATGGATTAAAAACGAAGTGATCTACCTACACCCTTCGGTAGGCCCAACACACAAACCTGAGCGACTACCGGCACTCAAGGCAGAAGTGTTACGCATTCATGGAAATCAAGCTGACGCACAGGTTTTTGAAAGCACAGACGGTTTAGCGGTTGGCGACCTAGTAAGCCGCAGTGGCGAATTACTGAGTGTGGAATTAGGCCCAGGACTATTAACAGGTTTATATGACGGCTTACAAAACCCGTTACGGCGGCTTGAACAACAAGCAGGCCGTTTTCTTCCCCGTGGTTTACAACTGAACGCGTTAGACCCTCAACACCTTTGGCATTTTACTGCCCACGTGCGTGCCCACGATAAAGTACAGGCGGGGGACAAACTGGGTTTTGTACCGGAGGGAAAACTAAAACACTGGATTATGGTGCCGTTTGACGCGCAAGGCCGCTATACAGTGGAATGGATTCAAGAAGGTGACTTTTCGGTGGAAACGCCCATCGCGAAATTAGTGCAAGCCAATCGTCCTACTCTGGACGTGTGCATGAAACAACATTGGCCTGTACGTCGCCCCATTAGTCAGCACTTGGTTCGTCAAGGTGTTAACGAGCGTGCTTACCCAGATACACCTTTAATTACTCAGCAACGAATCATTGATGGGTTTTTCCCCATCGCCTTGGGTGGTACGGCATGCATACCCGGTCCGTTTGGTGCGGGCAAAACGGTATTGCAAAACCTTATTAGCCGCTACGCCAACGTCGACGTGGTAATCATTGTCGCATGCGGCGAACGCGCTGGCGAAATTGTTGAAATCATTAATAGTTTTCCAGAACTACAAGACCCACAAACCGGCGGCAGCCTAATGGATCGCACCATACTCATTTGCAACACCAGCTCCATGCCGGTGGCTGCGCGTGAAGCCTCCATTTATACCGGTGTGACCTTGGGTGAGTACTACCGACAAATGGGCCATAACTGTTTGTTAATTGCTGACTCAACTTCCCGTTGGGCGCAAGCCATGCGTGAATTATCTGGAAGACTGGAAGAAATTCCCGGCGAAGAAGCTTTCCCTGCCTATTTGGATACCAGCATTAAACAGCTTTACGAACGCTCCGGTGTACTCGTTAATAATTGGCAAGCAACTGGCAGCCTGACGTTAATTGGTACGGTATCGCCTGCTGGCGGTAATTTCGAAGAACCCGTTACGCAAAGCACGTTAAGCACGGTTAAAACATTTTTAGGGTTATCAGCCGAGCGTGCTTATAAACGTCACTACCCTGCTATTGACCCATTACTGTCTTGGTCACGCTACAGCGAGCAGTTGGTAAATTGGTACGACAAAAATCTAAACGCAAATTGGAGTACCACCATCAACCAGCTAAAAGACATGCTGTTGCAAGGCAGTCACATTGAGCAAATGATGCAAGTGACCGGTGAAGAAGGGGTAAGCATTGAGGATTATCTGCTTTTTCAAAAAGCGCAGTTCATTGACACTGCCTTTTTACAACAAGATGCATTCGACGCAATTGATGCAGCTTGCCCGATTCAACGGCAACAGCAAATTCTATTAAAGGTTGCGACCATTGTTGATCTAAGCCCTAGCTTTGCCGACCAAAACCAGTGTCGCCTGTTTTTCAGTGAGTTAACCGCCGCCTTTAAAAACTGGCATTACAGCGCAATGGAAGGGCCAGAATTCCAAGTACAGGAACAAAAAATTGATGCTCTTGT
>JBFHVZ010000098.1:0-13827 GCA_041589295.1 Pseudomonadales bacterium | reverse complement strand
GGTGACATGGCACACAGCATATCAAACAGCTGCGATGGATAGTCGGACACGGGCTCGACGTTAAGTTCTTCAAACAGTTCGGGGAATACACGTTTCATAACCGAGCGGTTTTCAATCATGTAGCTAACGCCTGATGGAACGCGCAAGTTGTCTTCTAGCACGTACATGGTGCCGTCGTCGTCGCGTACTAAGTCAGAGCCACAAATGTGCGCCCAAATTCCATTTGGCGGGGTAACGCCGATGCATTCTTTGCGAAAGTTTACGGAGTTTTTTAGCAAGTTCGCAGGAAAAACGCCGTCCTTAATAATGTTTTGTTCGTTGTAAATGTCTTGAATAAACAGGTTTAACGCGTGTACCCGTTGTTGCAGTCCTTTAGAAATGGTTTTCCATTCGTCACTGGGAATCATGCGCGGCAAAATGTCCAACGGCCAAGAACGGTCGATGGTGCTGCCTTCTTGATAAACGGTGAAGGTAATTCCTAAGTCTTTAATCGCAAGCTCGGCAGCGTTTTGACGGTGGGCCAATTCCTCACGGTCGATGGCAGCCAAGTGCTTCATTGCGGTTTTAGCGTAGTTGCGCGGTTTGTTTTTTTCGTCGATGCATTCATCGAAAAGACCGCTATGTGAATACGATTTCCACGGGTTGCTCATAAAACTTCCTTCTTTAAAGCCGAGTCACGTCGACAGCGACGTGGAGTTGATTGCTGCCACCACCAAATATGACACCTTTTAATGGCGTCACATCAGAAAAGTCACGGCCCACGGCCGTGGTGATGTGTTGGTCGGTTGGGTTCATGTTATTGGTTGGGTCAAAGTCGTACCAACCGTATTCAGGAATGTAAATAGAAAACCACGCATGGGTGGCGTCCGCGCCTTCTAATTTTTCTTGGCCTTCTGGCGGTACGGTTTCGATGTAACCAGAAACATATCGAGCCGCTAATCCTAAGCTACGTAAGCAACCGATGGCCAAGTGGGCAAAGTCCTGACAGACACCTTTTTTATGATGGAGCACATCTAAAATTGGGGTGCTGATGGTGCTAAACACAGGGTCGTATTTAAATTCGTGAAAAATACGGTGCATTAAATCGTTACTGGCTTCAACTAATGGACGGTTGGGCGTAAAGCTAATGAGAGCAAACTCGCGCAACGCCACATTTAACGGAATAAAAGGCGAGGGGATGCAATACTCGCTGGCTTCCAACTCAAAATCATTTCTTGGTAATTGCAAAAACTGTACACATTGTTCCCAAGGGTAAACATCGGGTGGGACAGAGTTCACCATACTTTCGATTAATTCGATTTCGCTGGTGCTGGTAACAATCAGTTCTTTGTGCAAAGTAGGTACTTCGAACACGGTGACGGTGTTGCCAAAGTAGTCGATGAAGTTGTCGACGTAACTGGGCTTGGGCGAAATACTGACCTCAGAATTAATACAGAGTTGCCTATGATTGCTAATGGGCGTAAGGCGCGCTTGGTTTTGCGTCAAGCTCACTGACTCGGCGTACTGATACTGGGTTTTGTGGGTGACTTTAAATCTCATCTTGCGCGCTTCCTAAGTTGGCCCACGAAATCGCTTGCGCTTTTTTGGTGTGTGAGAAGTAGTTAATGAGCAGTTGTTCGTCAAAGGCTTCAAGTTGTGCCTTAACATCGTCAAGTAATTCGATTAATTGCCCGCGTTGTCCTGCGTCATCGTAATAAGCCAAAGTATCGCGGTCGGTTAGGTGACAACGGGTGACGGCTTTCAATAGGGCTTTTTGGTGGTCAGGCATCAAACCAGAATGCTTTTTGGCAGGTAATTTTTTACTCAGTTCTTGCAGTTTTTGTAGTTGGTAAATTAATGAGCGTGGGTATTCGGCGTCCAGTACCAGTAGTTCAATGGCTGTGGCTACACTTTGATAAATGCGGTAGCGACGTCGATGGGTGATTAGGCTCACTTGCGTTTGCAAAATTTCGTCGATCATTATGGTTTGCGCGGTGCCTTCAAGTAACTTAGCAAAGGCAAAATTCAACTGGCTGATCAATTGCGTGCTGCGCTCGATTAACCGGCCCATTTCAATTAAGAACCAACCATTGGTGTTGGGCATGCTGTCGGCAGTAGAACCGTTAAACGCCATGATGTAACCAATCATGCGATCTAAGGCGCTGCGTACATTACTGGTGCTGAGTGATTTAGCGCGCCCGTGTAGCCAACGCTCTTCGTCTTTTATGTCATCGACAAAACGCCAGCTGTCGTCGGTGAGCAGGTCTTTAACTTCAAACGACGTGGCGTAAATGGCATTTAAAGTTTGCGCTAGGTTGCCCACATTGGCGCTGCCCTGAATGCTGTCATTGATGGTATTTGCACAATTGATGCGCTTGTCTTTAGCAATGGCAGCAGGGTGGTGCAAATATGGATATAACAACTGACCGTTTTGCATACCTATGGTGAATAGATCCACCACTTGTTGCAGTTGTTTATCTGGGTAGGTGGTGACTTCGGAATGGCGGTCAAGTAACTGTCGAATGATGCGAATGTTGCCTTCGCCACGTTCGATATAACGCCCTAACCAATAGAGGTTTTCGGCGGTGCGACTGGGTACAGCCCCTTCGACTAACGCAATGTCTGGATTGCGGTTAGTTTTGGGCAACGGCAATTCGCTTTCAATGGGTTGCGAGCTTCGTACCCAAGTGTCTTTAACCCAAGTGTCAGAACCCACTGATTGACACAAGGCGCCCGGCATAACGTAAACACCGTCTTTGGTATTCACCATAAACACCCGTAAGAAAAAGGCTTTGCGGTGAAACTCTCCGTCGTTCCAAAACGGCGCGGTGGTGAGGTTCACATCGTATTCGTTATAAAAGTTAGCTGGGTCAGACATGGGTTCGGTGGGGTCATATTTAACCGGTACACCATCCAGTGTTTTAAGGCGAGCCTTGCTGTCTAATGGACCATTGCCCAACCATTGAATCTTACGCGATTCTAAAATCAAATCTTGACCTAACAGGCGTTGTGCCACCGCAGGTAAAAACGGCATGAGCGCTTGGCTTTCTACAACACCGGCCCCTAAAGGGTTGATCACTTTAACATTGCCTGAGCGTACGGCTTGTAGCAAACCGGGTATGCCATCAGGACAGTATTCGTTTAGTTCTAACGAGTCGATTTCGTTATCTTTTACCCAGCGCAAAATCACGTCGATGGGTCGTAATCCTTGCAATGTTTTTAACCAAACTTTGCCTTTACGTACGGTGATGTCACGGCTGCGTACCAAGGTATAACCCATGTATGACGCTAAATAAGCGTGCTCAGGGTAATAGGGATGGGAAGGGCCGCTGGATAAAATCACCACGCGTGGATCATTGGCACCGGCCACTTGGTCGCTAATGTGTTGCTGCAACAATTGGAAGTATCGGCTGATGCGTTGCACACCCAGCTCGTTAAATTCTTCGCCCATGACGCGGCGATTCACTACACGGTTTTCCAACAAGAAACCCATGCCATTTGGACACTGACAGTGATCTGCAAGAACTTTAAATTGCCCATTTTTATCGCGGCCGATGTCCATGGCGGTGACAAATAAGTCGGGTACTTTGCTTTCGCGGTTAACGCGCTCGCGAATAAAACTTTTTTGCCGACGCACCAAGTTAGAGGGCAGTACGCCTTCTTTAAAAAGTGTCTGTGGGCCGTAAATATCTTTGTAAATCAGGTTTAACAGCTTTTGCCGTTGCACTATGCCTTGTTGTAAAAATCGCCAATCTTCTTCGGCCAAAATCATGGGCATTGGGTCTAGTTGCCAACCTTGGTACTGGTCGGTGCTGGAGTCGAAGGTGATGCCGTTTTCTTGGAGCAAACGGTGTATTTCGCTGGTGCGGGCGTTTAAGTCTTCTGTGCTTAATTCTGCAAGCTTATCGACTAGGGTCTGCCAGTGACGGGCAATTGCGCCGTCCTCACCGACCATTTCGTCGGTGGGATTGGCGGCATTGACGTAGTCTTCAAAGCTTAAATGCAAGTTTGTCATGCAGGGGCTCTTATTGTTTTAGCTTTTCATCGGTGGACGACGTAGGTCCAGCGTGGTGGGGTACTCGCTGTTGATGAATTCCGCCTCGGGCACGTGATATTCCGCGTGTCCACGGTGGCTTTCGATGCCGCGTACCAATGTCATGTGATGTTGTAGGCCTTGCGCTTCGTTAATAATAGGTGGGTTGTGGCCGTGATCCCAAAAGCGCGCTAAGCGTCTGCCTTCGGCTTCCAGTCCATTAACCGGTGGCTTTTCAAAACTGCGGCCACCTGGGTGAGCCACATGGTAAGTAAAGCCACCAATAGAGCGACCATTCCACGTATCAAACACGTCAAATACTAAGGGCGCGTGTACACCAATGGTAGGGTGTAATGCGCTGGCTGGTTGCCATGCACGATAGCGAATGCCAGCGACCCATTCCCCTTGTTGGTTTTTGGTCAATGGTAGACGGCGTTGGTTGCAGCACACCACATAGCGCGCTTCATCAAGGCCGGTGACTTTAAGCTGTACACGTTCTAGGGATGAGTCCACGTAGCGGGCAGTGCCTTGTGAAGTGCCTTCTTCGCCCAACACATGCCAAGGTTCGATGGCAGTACGCAGTTGTAAATGAATGCCGTCGACTTCGTATTCACCACAAATTGGAAAACGGAATTCATAAAATGCGCGCAACCATTCGCTTTTAAATTCGAAGCCTGAATCGTTTAGGTCTTTACACACGCTAACAACGTCTTGCCAAACAAAATCGGGTAGTAAGAATTTGTCGTGCAGTTTAGTGCCCCAACGTACTAATGGTTTGTGATACGGCTCGCGCCAGAAGCGAACGAGCAAGGTGCGCAACAGCAGCATTTGCACCAAACTCATTTGCGCATGGGGTGGCATTTCAAAACCACGGAATTCCACAATACCTAAACGGCCAGTGGGGCTGTCAGGGCTGTACAGTTTGTCGATGCAAAATTCTGCACGGTGGGTGTTGCCAGTTAAGTCGGTAAGTAGATTGCGCAGTAGTCGATCCACCAGCCATGGTTGCGGTACTTCGCCTGCTGGCATTTGCGAGAAGGCGATTTCCAATTCGTACAGTGATTCGTTACGAGCTTCGTCCACCCGTGGGGCTTGGCTGGTTGGGCCAATAAACAAACCAGAAAATAAATACGATAAACCCGGATGATGCTGCCAGTATGTAATGAAGCTGCGCAGCAAGTCAGGACGACGCAGGAACGGACTGTCAGAAACGAATGGGCCACCCATGGTCACATGGTTGCCTCCACCTGTGCCGGTTTGACGACCATCTACCAAAAATTTTTGCGTATCTAGGCGGGTTTCTTTTGCCAATTGGTACAGGTCCACGGTATTGCTCACCAGTTCGGACCATGTGCTGGTGGGTTGTACGTTGACTTCGATAACGCCTGGGTCCGGCGTGACGGAAAACTTTTTCAAGCGTGCATCTGTTGGTGGTGTGTAACCTTCGATGATGACGGGCATGTCCAGTTGTTCGGCCACGGCTTCGATGGCATGCAGCAAACTAAAATAAATTTCGCTGTAACGACATGGCGGCATGAACACAAATAATTTGCCTTCGCGTGCTTGCACACATAATGCGGTCTTGATAACGAGCGAACTGATTTCACCTCGCTGTGGACCATAGGGGTTTACTTCGGCGTCGTAAGTGTGGGGCAACGAAAACGGGTCGGCTTCGGGTAAGTGTTCTTGTTCGCCACTGATACTATTAAACGGTAAGCGATAGCCAATGGGCGAATCGCCGGGTAATAAATAGCAGGCGTTGCGGCGCATTTTCCACTGACAGCTTTGCCAATTTTGATAGCTGGTTTCTTTACTTAATGGCAACACAAAGCCCGCGGGTTTATCCAAACCTGCTTCTAACGTTGCTAGAAAATTTTTGCGGGATGTTGCCGTTAATAATTCCGGGCTATCGGGTGATGGCTCATCGGCTAAACAACCTTCTTGCCATAGGTGAAACAGCACGTCTTCATAAACAGGATGCAAACAAGCGGCGGGCAATCCGAGATGTTTGGTGAGCGCACGGCCAAATGTTTCGGCTTGTTTATGGGTGAAGCCGTAATCTTCGTGAATGTTGGCTTGGTATTTATCGTTCTTCCAAACCGGTACACCGTCGGTGCGCCAATAACAGCTGTAGGCCCAGCGCGGTAACGGTTCGCCCGGATACCATTTACCTTGACCATAATGACGTAAGCCACCTTGGGCAAAATGGTTTTGCATTTTTAAATGCAGTTTATGGGCAAGTAGGCGTTTTTCTTTACCGTCGGCAGCGGTATTCCATTGGTCGGATTCATAGTCGTCAATGGATATAAACGTGGGTTCGCCGCCCATGGTGAGTCGCACGTCCATGGCTTGCAGTTGTGCATCCACTTTTTCGCCAAGGGCGTTTATGTCATGCCAGTAGCCTTCTTTAAACGGTTTGGTGCTGCGTGGCATTTCGTGCAAACGAGTGACGTTGTTGTGGTATTTGAGTGTGGATTCGCACTTATCAATGCCGCCCGTGACTGGCGCTGCGCTAGCGGGCTCAGGTGTGCACGCCAAGGGAATATGACCTTCGCTGGCAAATAGGCCGGAGGTCGGGTCAAGGCCAATCCAGCCCGCACCGGGTATGTACACTTCGCACCATGCATGCAGGTCGGTGAAGTCGCTTTCTGGACCGGATGGGCCGTCGAGGGATTTTTCGTCGCTGGAGAGCTGTACCAAATAGCCGGAGACAAAGCGTGCGGCCAAGCCAAGATGACGGAACAGTTGCACTAACAGCCAAGCAGAGTCACGACAAGAGCCGGATTTTTTTGTCAGTGTTTCTTCGCAGGTTTGTACGCCCGGCTCAAGACGAATGCAGTAATTTACCAGCTGATTGACCTTGCTGTTGCATGCCACCAGAAAGTCCACGGTGGAGGTGGGCTTGCTGGTGTCGATGGAATCAAACAGTTGGTTAAAGGCGTCACCTTCGTCTTCTTTCGCCAAGTAGGGCAATAAATCGTGTTTAAGTTGTTCGGGGTAAACGAACGGAAACTTTTCGGCGTACTCTTCTAAAAAAAAGTCGAACGGATTAATGGCCGTGAGTTTTGCGGTCACGTCCACAGTGAAACTGAATTTAGTGGTTTTCTTTGGAAAAGTTACCCGCGCCAAATAATTACCGAACGGATCTTGCTGCCAGTTAATGAAATGCTCTTTAGGTTCTATTTTTAAACTGTAACTGCTGATGGGGGTTCGGCTGTGAGGGGCGGGGCGCAATCTAAATGTGTGGGGTGACATGCTCACCGGTCGGTCGTATTGGTATTCGGTGTGGTGAGTAATACCTACAGTAATCGTCATGTCTTTCCTTGCAGTTCCATTTAAAAATCGAAGCGGTGTTCGATTTAACGTGGGCGAAAAATTGAAATCATTATGGGGTATAAAATCACGCTTCGCTACGGCTTTGGTCAGGGTTTAAAGGGTTTTTTTCGCTTGTTGTAAAAATCCATTTAAGTACGGCAAGGTTTCATTATCTTCACGAATACCAAGATAAATCGACTTGTGAATGCCGTGTTCGCCTAGTCGAATGGCGCGTATGGGCAATGTTTGTGCGTATTCATCGACTAACCACTTTGGTAGTGCAGCGACGCCACGTTGGGCTGCCACCATTTGAAGCATGATCTCGGTGTCTTCGACGGTTTTGTGTTTCTTTGGTGTGCATTGCGCAGGGGTTAAAAACTGCGAAAAGATATCCAAACGCTCGGGTTCCACGGGGTAACTGTAGAGTGTTTCTTCACATACTTGTTGCGCGCTGACGTTTTTTAGGTGGGCGAGAGGATGTGCCGTGGCGACCACCAAGACTTGTTCGTAATTAAACACAGGTTCAAACACCACGCCTGTTTTTTGCAGTGGGTCTGGCGTGACCAGAATGTCGATGTCGTAACTGTACAGCGCGGCCATACCGCCAAACTGAAATTTTTGTTTTACGTCTACATCCACACCGGGCCAGTCGGCCAAAAAAGGTGACACCACTTTTAGTAACCAGCGATAGCATGGGTGGCATTCCATACCAATGCGCAGTGCGCCTTTTTCGCCTTTAGCGTATTGCGCAACGACGCTGTCAGCGTGTTCTAGTTGAGGTAGCAGGCGGTTGGCGACCGCTAATAAATATTGGCCAGCTTGAGTCAGACGAATTTGTCGGCCTTCTTTGATCCAAAGTGCCGTGCCACTTTGGTGTTCTAATTTTTTGATGGTGTGACTCAAGGCGCTTTGTGTCAGGCATAGAGTTTGGGCGGCCTTGGTGAGGGAGCCTTCTTGTTCGATGGCCCTAAGAATAGTGAGGTGTGTTCGTTCTATCATGGTAACTCATGAGTATATGTAATCAATTTATGAAATATTACCATTTTTATTCATGAATTGGATTTTTTAGCATGGCGGCACGTTTTATCAATAATGAATAAAGGATTCGCCATGTCTGTCTCACCTTCTTCCAATTCGGCTGAAAATGGTCCAGCTGATAAAAAAGCCTCCCAAGTACTTGCCCATAATCTCGGATTTCCGCGCATTGGCCCCAAGCGCGAACTTAAGTTTGCGCTGGAGTCCTACTGGCGCGGCGAACTTGATTTGCCTGCTCTGCTTGCGCAGGGCGAAAGCATTCGCCAACAAAACTGGCAGGCTCAACAAGGTTTAGATTGGGTGCCGGTGGGGGACTTTTCGTTTTACGACCAAGTGCTGGATACCAGCTTTTTGCTAGGCAATGTACCGCCGCGCGTTGCTCAGTCGGGTGGTCATGAGCTTGATCGTTATTTTCGTGTGGCTCGTGGTCGCAGTGCACCTGCTTCTACTTCTAATGTAGAAGGACATGCCGAATACCTTCATGTCGAGCATATTCATGCCGAGCAAGAGGCGTGTCATTGTGTGCAAGCGGGGGAAATGACCAAGTGGTTCGATACCAACTACCACTACATAGTGCCCGAGGTGCAAGCCGATACTCAGTTTGAGCTAAACCCTACACGTTTGCTTGAACAAATTCGCGAAGCCCGTACCACCTTGCCTGCAACGGCGTCACCTAAGCCGGTGATTATTGGCCCGCTTACGTATTTATGGTTGAGCAAGAGCAAAGACCAAACACAACCATTGGCATTACTAGAGCGTTTGCTACCGGTTTATGCGCAGTTGCTATCTTGCTTGGCGGACAACGGTATTGAGTGGGTCCAAATTGATGAGCCTATTTTGGTAACCGAATTAGATGCCACGTGGCAGCAAGCGTTTAATCAGGCTTATCACACGCTTAAAACAGCGCGCGTAAACATTTTATTGGCCACGTACTTTGGTCAGTTACAAGACAATCTTCAGCTAGCCTGTCAGTTGCCAGTGGCCGGACTACATGTGGATGCTACCAGCGCCAATTTGGGCGACGCTAAAGCAGAAATCAATAAAGTGGTGGATTGGTTGCCCGTGCACAAGGTGTTGTCGCTAGGCGTCATCAGTGGCCGTAACATTTGGAAAACCCATTTAAACAATACCCTAGATTGGCTAGAACCCGTTGCGGCGAAACGTCCCGGTACGTTGTGGTTGGCGCCTTCCTGCTCGTTGTTGCATGTGCCGGTGGATTTAACCTCCGAAGATCATGGGGATTCTAAACTCGATGCTGAGGTAAAGCCGTGGTTGGCGTTTGCCATACAAAAGCTAGAGGAACTATCGGTATTGGTGACGGCGCTGAATGAAGGTCGTGATGCGGTTAAAGATCAATTGCACAGTAACGCGCAAGCCTTAGCCAGTCGTCAGCGTTCGGCTCGTGTACACAAGCCAGAGGTCAAAGCGCGTGTCAGTGCCATTACGCCAGCGTTGGGTGAGCGTCAAAGTGCGTATCCCACGCGCGCTTTGTTGCAAAAATCTCGTTTTGCCTTGCCTGTGTATCCCACGACTACCATAGGCTCATTTCCCCAAACGTCGGAGATTCGCCAAGCGCGTTTGCAGTTTAAAAAAGGGCTGCTTGATGAAGCCAATTACGTGGCGCGCATGCAGCAAGAAATTGCATATGCAGTGGAGCAACAAACTGAATTGGGTTTGGATGTCTTGGTACATGGCGAAGCCGAACGCAACGACATGGTGGAATATTTTGGTGAGCAGTTAGAAGGTTATACGTTTAGCCAGTTTGGTTGGGTGCAGTCCTATGGTTCCCGTTGCGTTAAGCCGCCGATTTTATTTGGTGACATCACACGTCCCACGGCCATGACAGTCCGTTGGAGTGAGTTTGCGCAAAGCCTTACCGATAAACCCATGAAGGGCATGCTGACAGGTCCGGTAACGATTTTGAATTGGTCGTTTGTGCGTGACGATCAACCTCGTCAAGAAACCTGTCAGCAACTTGCGTTGGTCATTCGCGATGAAGTGTTGGATTTAGAACGTAGCGGCATTCACATTATTCAAATTGATGAAGCGGCGCTGCGCGAAGGTTTGCCGCTGCGCAAAAGCGAGTGGCAGTCGTATTTAAATTGGGCGGTCGAAAGCTTTCGTATTTGCGCCAATGGCGTGAGCGATGAAACGCAAATTCATACCCACATGTGTTACAGCGAGTTTAACGACATTATTGAAGCCATTGCGCATATGGATGCCGATGTCATTACCATTGAAACTTCGCGTTCTGATATGGAATTGCTCGACGCGTTTGATGATTTTAATTATCCCAATGAAATTGGGCCGGGGGTTTATGACATTCACTCGCCTAATATTCCCGGTGTCGAGCAAATGGTGCATCTGATGCAGCAAGCGGCGCGCCGTATTCCTGCGCAGCGATTGTGGGTCAACCCTGACTGCGGTTTAAAAACACGCCAGTGGCACGAGGTTAAACCTGCGTTGCAAAACATGGTCGAAGCCGCCGCGTTGCTGCGCGCCCAAACCACGCAAGCCGCTGAACAAAAACAAAGGGATTTGGCTGCGCTAGTGTAAAACGTCTGAGCTGAAAAATGTCGGCTTAAAGGGCGTCAAGCTAGTTAAGTTAAACTAGGTTGACTAGCTTGATTCGTGTGCAGGCTGGGTGCGTTTAATATCACGCAAACAGTTTGCACACAGGCAGCTGTCCCAATGTTTGGCCACGTATGCACGTTGCGAAGGTGATAGCTTAGCATCACTGCAATGACAAAGTTGAATGGTGCCCACCTTGCATTCGAAGGTGTGTTGGCAACGGGGGCAGGTAATGAATTCGTGGTTGGGCATAGTGATGCTAATCGGTATAGGCGTTTAACACAGCGTCCCCTTGACGGGCTTGCTTGAGGGTAATGATTTGCTCGTCGCCGTTAGGGCGTTCTTGTTGAAGTTTAACCATCACGTAATTGAAGTCCACGGCAAACCATATGCGGCTGTTGAGTTCGTTATAGTCATTTAGTTTTTGCTTCACGACTAGGGTTTTTAATGGGCCGTGCGGCGTGTTTAAAATATCTTCGCCAATGCGTTCAAACTCGTACACTTTTAATTTGTGTTTATACACGACGGGGTAGGCGAGGGTTTCTTTTCCAGCGATTAGGTCGTAACGCAGTTGCTCTTGGTAGCTCATGCTATCTTGTGTACCGGGTTCTAGGGTGTAATCCCAAAAGCGGTCTTTGTGGTCGCCCCATACTTTTTCTTCTTGCCAGTGAAATACTTGTTTGCGTTTGTCTTTGCTGGCAAAGCCTGAGGTTTTGTATTCGTAGTAGTCGGGCACAAAGCCTTTGTCGTTAAGTGCCATGACCGAAATTTCACTGAGATCCATTACAGAAGAGTATACGGCGAATGCACTGCGCCATTGTCCGTTTTTTAGCGCTTCTAGTTTGCGTGATGCAGATACTTTGATAGGAATCCAACCGCCACGGTACTCCGCTTGGTACTCGGCATGGTAAGCCAATTGACTGGGTGGAACGGTTTTGTGGTTGGGAGGCGTGACGGGCTCGTTTGTTGGCTCTGGGGTTGCGGGCGCAGCGGTTGACTGTGTTACAGCCGCGGTTTGAGTTTCGTCTTCGGCGTGGCTAACAGCAGTCACCAGCAGGAAACTAAGAATAAATACACAATAACGCAAAAGTGAGTCTGCCTGTTTTGTCATGGGGCGCTCTGTATGACACGAATTTGTTGTTATGAGTTCAGTATAAACAGAGTTATCGCTTTGGTCCCAGCCAAAAACAAAACGGCCGACGATTACCGTAGCCATGGCGCTACGAAACAGTCGGCCGTTTTCTGTTACTGTTCGCACAGCTTCAGACGGTGAGCGTCGCCTGATTAGCCCCGCAGTTGAACACCGCTTTCGGGTAGGATTTGGTCGTCTAAATACACGTCGCCTTTGTGCATGGTCAAGCGGCCTTCCACAAACCATTTCACCGCAATGGGGTAAATGACATGCTCTTGCTGCTGGACGCGCTTTTGCAGGCTGGTTTCGGTGTCGTCATCCAATACCTTGAGTACGGCTTGGATGGCGTTCGGGCCGCCGTCTAGATCTTCGGTAACAAAGTGTACGGTGACGCCGTGCTCGCTGTCGCCGGCTTCTAGGGCACGCTTATGGGTGTGCAGGCCTTTATGCTTGGGTAATAAGCTTGGGTGAATGTTCAGCAAGCGACCACGAAAACGACGTACAAAGTCCGGCGTTAAAATGCGCATGAATCCCGCTAGCACCACAAGGTCGGGTGCGTATTCATCAATGGCGCGAATCATGTTGGCGTCGAACTCTTCGCGGGTAGCGAAGTCTTGGTGGTCCACCACCTGCGTGGGGATTTCCAACTCGGCGGCGCGTTCTAGTCCCAGTACGTTGGGGCGGTTGCTCAGCACCGCCACCACTTGGCCATTGATATCGCCTTTTTGACAGGCCTCGGCCACGGCTTGCATGTTGCTGCCGGAGCCAGAGATCAAAATGACGATACGCGCAGGTTCTACTTGTTCAACATCCATTACTTGTCATCCACACCTTTGACGATGACTTGTTTTTCGCCGTCAGCACCGGCTTCGATGCGGCCCACTAATGTGGCGTTCTCGCCTTCGGCGTTGAGGATGTCTAGGGTTTGTTGAGCCTTGTCTTCAGACACGACCACGATCATGCCCAAACCACAGTTAAAGGTCAGGTACATTTCGTGCCAGTCAACGTTGCCGTTTTCTTGCAGCCAGTCGAATACCGCTGGGCGCTCCCATTGGCTTGGGTCCAGAATCACTTTAGTGCCTTCTGGCTGTACGCGAGGAATGTTCTCGTACATGCCGCCGCCAGTGATGTGACAAATGGAATGCACGTCCACTTGTTCTAGCAGTTTCAAAATAGGTTTAACGTAAATGCGGGTAGGGGCCATTAACGCGTCGCCCAGTGAGCGGCCATCCAAGTCAGCGTCTAGGTCAGCGCCGGATACTTCGATGATTTTGCGTACCAAGGAGTAACCGTTGGAGTGCACACCAGAGGATTGCAGGCCGATGATGACGTCGCCCACTTGTACTTTGCTGCCGTCGATCAGTTCAGATTTCTCGGCCACACCCACACAGAAGCCCGCTAGGTCGTAATCTTCGCCTTCGTACATGCCTGGCATTTCGGCTGTTTCGCCGCCAACCAATGCACAACCAGACTGTACACAACCTTCACCAATGCCGGTCACGACTTTAGTGGCCACATCCACATTTAATTTGCCTGTGGCGTAGTAGTCCAAGAAGAACAGTGGCTCAGCACCACATACGATTAGGTCGTTCACACACATGGCCACAAGGTCGATGCCGATGCTGTCATGCTTGTTTAGGTCCATGGCTAAGCGCAGTTTGGTGCCCACACCGTCGGTGCCGCTGACCAAAACCGGTTGCTTGTATTTGGCTGGGATTTCACACAGGCCAGCAAAGCCACCTAGGCCGCCCATGACCTCAGG
>JBFHVZ010000097.1:0-14003 GCA_041589295.1 Pseudomonadales bacterium | reverse complement strand
GCTTGCGTGCCTTTAATGATTCCACCTTGCGGATTCAGTTCGTAGTCGTTTTCTTGTAAAAACGTGACGACTTTTTGCAAACTGCCGTACCGCGTCATGTGGTTTACATACAAAGTAAAATGGTTCGCCATTAACCCCCACACACTGAGCCAAGCGGCGTATTCGCTTTCAGCCTGTAAGGTTAGGTAGTCTGCATAACTGGGCATTTGCCATAGGCGACCTGCACTAAACACTGTGGCGTCTTGCGGCACATTGGTAAGCTGCGAAATATAATTTTCAATAATGGGATGTACGGTGGTTTGCAGCCGCGCCCACTCCAATTCGCTGATAAACAATTTGGCTTCGCTGTTGGGGTGCACATAGCTGCGTGCGCGTAGTTTCTTTTCTTCAAAGCGGTATTCATCAAAAGGCTGGTAGCCCAAAGCAAGTACAGCGCTTTGCAAATGGTCTAGATCAATGGGGCTGGCCGCAAAAGTTCGGAAGGCAACGTGATCGTTCACTAGGGTTTCACCCTGTTGGTTGAACGCATCACGAATACGCTGTGCCTGAGGCGTAATGGCCGCGTACTGCTGCCACAGAGTTGCAAAGAAAGCGTCCAACATAAACCACCTCTTGCATTCGGTAAGCGTATGTAAATGAACATAAGCCCGCCCCTATCTATAAGCAACAGGCAGAGACGCCAGAATTGTCACTGTATGTAACTCACCGTAAGAAACGGCCTTAAAAACCAAACCCATGGTTCTTTCAGTTGTAAAAATGGCACATTAGGCGGGATCAGAATAAAAACAAGAGTTCTTATAATAAGCGCAAATTTACTGACGCCTACGGTACAGGGGCAGCCCTCCTTTCCTTACCAGATAGTCAGGAAACCGTGACTTTTTAATGAAAACTGGCACAATACGCCAAATTTTTTCGGATAAGGCAGCCGGTCAGACCGAGTCGGTACCCAAGCTTGCCTGCGCTGGGGAGGCGCACAACTCATGGCCGTAATCGAAGTTAAGCACCCACTGGTCCGCCACAAATTAGGCTTACTGCGTGAAACCAATCGCAGTACTCGCAGCTTCCGCCAATTGGTATCTGAGGTAGGTAGCCTACTGACCTACGAAGCAACCTCTGACCTACCTTTAGAAGAACACACCATTAAGTCTTGGGTAGGCAACACCAAGGTTGAACGCATTCAGGGTAAAAAAATCACGGTTGTGCCAATTCTGCGCGCAGGTCTAGGGATGCTGGACGGCGTCTTGGACTTAGTGCCTAGTGCCAAAGTCAGCGTCGTAGGCCTATATCGTGACGAAGAAACCCTAGAGCCGGTGACCTACTTTGAAAAACTAGCCGGTGACATTGAACAACGTATGGCATTGGTGGTTGACCCAATGTTGGCGACGGGCGGGTCCATGGTTGCTTGCATCGACATGTTAAAAGAAGCTGGCTGCCAACAAATTCGCGCGTTGGTGTTAGTTGCCGCACCAGAAGGCATTGCTAAGGTGCAAGCGGCCCACCCTGACGTGGATATTTACACCGCATCGGTGGACGACCACCTAAACGAAAATGGCTACATCATCCCAGGACTGGGCGACGCCGGTGACAAGATTTTCGGCACCAAGTAACACGCATCAGCAATAAAAAACCAACTCAAACTAATAAGAGCGTTTTTATGAACACACCACAGCCTCCGCAGTCACCGCGTCCGTTCGCTTCGTGGCAAAGCATGTTGATCGGCGCACAAATGCTGTTCGTCGCCTTCGGTGCTTTGGTGCTAATGCCAATACTAACTGGCCTCGACCCTAGCGTTGCCCTATTCACCGCCGGTATTGGTACCTTGTTATTTCACTTGGTAACCAAGCAATCCGTTCCGGTATTTTTGGCTTCATCTTTTGTATTTATCGCCCCAATTGCCTACGGCATTCAAACTTGGGGCGTATCTGCGACCACGGGCGCATTGATGGTTGCCGGTTTGGTGTACATCGTACTTGCCGCGTTAGTAAAACTGCGTGGACCTGGTTTTTTACACATCATCATGCCACCGGTTGTGGTTGGCCCCGTGATTATGGTGATTGGTTTAGGCTTGGCCCCCATCGCCGTCAACATGGCCATGGGTAAAACCGGTGACGGCGCTGTGCAGTTGATACCTTATGCAGATGCCATGATCGTTTCGACCATTGCCATGGCGGCCACTATTTTAGTGGCTATTTTTGCGAAAGGTTTTTTTCATTTATTGCCGATTTTAACCGGCGTACTTGTGGGTTACGCGGTCGCACTGCTCATGGGCATGGTGGATTTTAGCACCATGGACAATAAAGCGTGGTTTGCCGTTCCCGAATTCGTGACGCCCTCGTTTAACTGGCAAGCAATTCTATTTATGATTCCCGTGGCCATTGCACCCGCCATTGAACATGTAGGTGATATTCTCGCGATCAGCAACGTCACCAAAAAAGACTACGTGAAAGAACCAGGCTTGCATCGCACGTTATTCGGCGATGGTATTGCTAGCTCTGTCGCTGCACTATTTGGTGGACCACCAAATACCACTTATTCAGAAGTTACGGGTGCAGTCATGCTGACGAAAGTCTTTAACCCTTGGGTTATGGTGTGGGCGGCAATATTCGCTGTACTGTTAGCGTTTATTGGAAAAATCGGCGCGCTACTGCAAACCATTCCTGTACCGGTCATGGGCGGTATTTTAATCTTAATGTTTGGTTCTATTACTGCCGTCGGATTGAGCACGTTGATTCGGGCAAAAATTAATTTATCAAACCAACGTAACTTGGTAATCATTTCTACCACACTGGTCTTCGGTATTGGTGGCATGGTCGTCAACATTGGTGAATTAAGCCTACAGGGTATTAGCCTATGTGGCGTGGTTGCCATTGTGTTGAACTTGGTGCTACCCAACAATCAACATAAAGACAATGATCTTCACGAAGAGGAAGAAATCATTGACGAGATGTTGCACCCAAAGCCAGAAAAATAATCCAGTCACCATAAAAAAGCCCTGCACATAACGATGCGCAGGGCTTTAAAAGCTAATTCAACGTCTTCCTTACTAGATGTCTCTGTTTAGTAATGCCTTTCACCGCCCTTATTGGGCGGTGCTTTTTTTGTGTTCTTTATTACTTCACCCTAATACTGCCATCATTTACCTGTTTATAAATACCATAAGGCAGCACCAGCGTGTCCAACACACAAGAAAAGACCAGATCAAGGCCGATCAATGTTATGTCGTTGGTAGAGGATGACCACTGGCCTTCTGGCAATGGCTTAGCATGTAACAAGCAGAAATCGTAAACAACACCGCTGTAAATTCGTGGAATAGCGGAACATTTGGTATCTACTTTATCCATATTGCGCTTTACCACATCGTCACCACGCATGACTGTATTGATGGTGCCACAGCCACTTACCGTTAGCAGCGCAGTTAAAGCGCAGTACAATTTTAGCTTCATATAATAAAACTCTAAATATCGAAATTCTATGCGCTAGATATAATTTTAGGAGCTTACGCCGAGTAAAATGAACCTGCCATGAACAAACACGGCTCAACGCACTTTCTAAATACGGAGAATTTTACTAACTAATAGCCACTTTCCAAAAACGTAAAAGTTTATAAGTGGAAAGCGCATACGATTGTATTTGCATAGCCTACAATGGCAGTTAGTCTCTGTATTTTATTGGGTCTTTTTCGCTTATGACGTTCGATGATTATTTAACCTTGGTGGAAGCCGACAAACCGATTCAAGTACAAGCGGAATGGGGACAAGGGCGCACGACGTTTGGCGGTATGTCTGCTGCGTTGATTCTGCGCCACGCACAAAGGTTAGTACCGCAGGAACATCGCTTGCGCAGTTTAAATGTGACGTTTTGCGGGCCAGTGAGCATTGATGAGCCCTGCATGTTTGCGAGCACGCTACTGGCTAGCGGTAAGTCAGTGTCCCATGTGACTGGACAGCTATCACAAGCGACCAATAACAACCTAGATGCCGCCAACGTTCGTACGTTGTTGACGGCCTGCTTTGGCGTTGAACGAAAATCGGATATCAATGTTATTGCCCCCGCAAGACAGAACTTAAGCAAGCCCGAACAAGGACAATTATTGCCGTATATTAAAGGCGTCACACCAGATTTTATTCAAAACGTATCACTGCGTATTACCGAAGGTGGTCTACCTTTTAGTGGCAGTAAGAGTACGCGTTTAGCCGGTTGGGCACGGTTAAATGCTACGCCTAAGTCGTTCGAAAACGAGCACTTACTGGCGATTATTGACGCTTGGCCACCAGCAACGCTACCCATGTTGTCATCGTTCAGCCCTACCAGTTCGGTCACTTGGCAGGTGGAGTTTGTGCATGCAAGCCCAAACCTGCAGCCACAAGATTGGGTGTACTACGAATGTGATGTGGTGCAAGCGGAAGGCGGATATGGCCACACACAAGCGCAAATCTTTCACCCCAACGGGGAATTGTTGGCACTGAGCCGTCAAGTGGTCACCATTTACGATAAAAAAGCCTAGCGAAAGAACGATTGATTACATAGGGGTCATAATCACAGGCTCGTCTCGGTTTTGCATTAACCTTAAAGGAGGATGTTTTAACTTTGCATGGCTGGGGAGAGCAAGATGCCCTCATTAATAGAACGCCTGATTAGATTTTTGAATATTCCGCAAACCACACCTGAGTTTTTGTGGACCAAAACCCGCTGCTATCGTCGTCGCTTAGATCAAGTGAAAAGTTTTTGGATTATCGCTGGATTGCTGATGCTAGCCGCAGGTCACCCTGCGTTTATCTTGATGCTGTTTTTCTTTATGACGTTTTTATCGTTTGCGTTTTTAGAACGCGACGACACCGAGCAGGATTAACACCTCAACTCGGCACCGCGCGCCTTATTTAAAGCACTTATGTTCAAAGCACTTATGTTTAAAGTGTTCAAAGCACTATTGTTGAAACCGCTTTATGCGCTCTTCACTGGCTGGATGACTGGATAGCCATTCTGGACCCTGCTCTCTCCCTTCGTGCAATCGCTCCATGATGTTCGCAAAATGAATTGGATCCAACTCTAATTGAGTCATGATGTCGTAGGCGACTTCGTCCGCTTCGGCTTCCATTTCACGACCATAGTTTAGCGACATAAGTACCACAGGCACGTTTACTAACACGCTACTTAAACCGGTTAAGTCACCAGTGACGGCAGTTAAAATTAACGTGAGCGCTGAAGCCTGCAAGGTATGACGTAAACCGTGTCGATATTGAATATGCCCCAGTTCATGCCCAAGCACTGATAGTATTTCATCATCATGTTTCGCCAGCGCGACGAGTTCGTCCGTCATCACTACTGTGCCACCGGGTAACGCAAATGCATTAGCCCCTTGTGGGCTGGAGCGAAACACCAATGTGGCGGGTGTCTGTGCTGCTTGTTTTAATTGATGAAACTTAAGCGATAGCTCTTGCTGGCGTGCTTCGCTTAACGTACTGGGCTCAAACATGGCTTTATCTAAGGTTTTGAGTGTGTACTCGTCACTGCTTTGCACCCAGTCTTGCGGCAAGGTCATGGCCACAGATTTTGCCAGTGCTGGCACGCCGTACTGCATGCCACCCCACATAAAGGCCACCGCGACCGTGATGGACACTAAAACCGCAAGCCAATGACTTTCCAGTTTACTTAGTACATTTCGCTGCCCTAAATGCTGAGCTAGGGTTTCTAGCCCTGGCTGCGGATTGCATTCCAAACGTCCGCCGTCAGGCAAATCCACAAAACGTGGTGCGCTGCCTAACTTTGGACTCAGATTTAATTCGGCATAGGCGTACACCTGATCGCGCAGGTGTAAACCATCGTCAGCCAAACGCGCTTCCACCATAAGGGCGTTAGCGGTTTGTCCATCGTAATAGCGGGCTGATAACTTCATAGGGCGAAATCGACATCCAATGCGTCGCCCAGCTCTTCGCCAAATGCAGCTTGATGTTCAATGCTTTCAGTTACGATGTTGCTGAATTGCGGACCTTCCAACACGCTCAATGCGTTAGCGCGGTAATTGATTAAACGCATAGTCGTCCATGGAATGGCCAAACCTAAGGTACAAATAATCAATACCATGTTGCTTAAGTAAATCCAGCCTAAACCCAAAACACTCAAGCGGGATTCGAATGCGCTGTCCAACAAATGGGATTGGCGATAACGAGCATTGGTAAGCAGCACGTTAAAGTAGCTTTGTAGCAGCAGCATGTAGGTAAACATAAAAGCCAACCCCACGAATGCTACCGTTTGATTCAATACTTTAGGGTCTGCACTTTCCATTAAGAGTGTGGTCACCCCACCCGATACGACAGAAACAAGCCCTGTCACAGCCGCACCACCTATTGCTAACGCAATAAACGCTTTAAAGCACAGCCAATAAAAAGCGGACACATTGTCTTCGAAGCGAAACTTTTGCTTACCGTAATAGGCGTTATCCACTATGTATTTTTGTTGCTGGTGAAACATATAGGGCGTCAATAAACCCAAGGTTAAGAACGCACCGATCGGCAATAGGATAAAGTTACTCAGCGCCGCACCATGCGTACCTTTAAAGTTAAAACGCACCCCTCGGAAGCTGGAGTTACGTGCGGTAAATTGCAAGCTGCGCACAATCAGCCAAGGGGTTACAAAGATAAATACTAAGGAAAACAGTGCGCTTAAAATTGGGAAAAAATGTGTAGTCGCCAAATACGCGATAAACAAACCGGCAATGATCAATCGCCCTTTTAAAATATTGATGGCACTGGCGTGATAATGAAAACGGGAGCCCATCACCTCTAAATTATTGTAAACATAATTCATGTTACGCACCTTGGCCCAAGCACTGTAGATGCCTAGGGTCAAAATGGTGAGGGATAGGTTCACAATCCAAATGCGAAAGTATTCACCGCCTTGGCCATAAAACTTAAAGCCATGTTTTATTTGCGTCATGGGTTGTTCGGCAGTAGAAATAGCCGGTGGCGCTGACTCGATTTGTATTGGGTTTCCAGAAACGTTTTCCATATAGCTTCCATTTTTTATTGTATACGCCGATTGGCCGGCATCTTTAAAAGAACCTTAAAAATAAAAAACAGACGAGCAATGTTTGCTCGTCTGTTGAGGTGGTTCAAAAAGAACCAAAGTCTTTCATGTTTTAGCAGTTTAGTTACCGCTGTCGATACGCACTTTACGACGACGCGGCTTGGTCTCTGAACTTTCGGCTTTTTGACGGGTTTTCTGACGCTTTTCAACGCGCTGGTATTTTTTCAGCTCTTGCGGATCAAGCTTGGCCACTTTTTTAGACGGTAAGTCCACCAGCTTGGCTAGTTCGTCGGTGTCGCGCTGGTCCAGTTCGACCCACTTACCGGCCGATACTTTTTTCGGTAAGAAAACACAACCGTAGCGTACACGTTTTAGGCGCGATACTTTCATGCCTTGGCTTTCCCATAGGCGACGTACCTCACGGTTACGACCTTCCATAATACAAACGTGATACCACTGGTTAAAACCATCACCATCGAAATATTGCACGTCGGTAAATTTGGCGATGCCGTCTTCTAACACCACGCCTGCTTTTAGTTTTTCGATCATCTCATCGCTGACTTCACCAGCAACGCGCACCGCGTATTCACGGTCAACCGTGTTGGTGCTCGGGTGCATCAGTTTGTTTGCTAGTTCACCGTCTGTGGTGAACAGCAACAAACCAGAGGTATTGATATCAAGACGACCAACGGCTATCCAACGCTCGCCTTTGAGTTTTGGCAGTTTATCAAAAACAGTGGGACGGCCTTCGGGATCGTTACGGGTGCATACTTCCCCTTCGGGCTTGTTGTAAGCCAAAACACGGCGCGGTGCACGGGCAGCATGTTCGATGACTTTACCATCGACTTTGATTTCGTCGCGGGGGCCAGCTTGGGTGCCCAGTGTGACTTTTTCGCCGTTCAGTTGTACGCGACCTTGTTCGATCCAGCGTTCCATTTCGCGACGGCTACCTAAACCTACATTGGCTAGGATTTTTTGAATGCGTTCTTTCATATTGACCATTCCTTCACTGTGCTTGTGTAACTTGCTTATATGGCTATAGCTAGGGCGCTTCACAGTTGAAGCGACCAAGTGTTACTCCAGCTCAGTGGTGTATTTATTGGCTAAATCCGCTAGGGATTTGTCTTTTGGTTGTTCGTGTTCATCGGCAGATTGCTCTGCCTGTTGCAATGCCAATAATTCTTCTTGTTCTGCGGCTAATAATGCAGCGGCTTCTTCTTCCATGGCCGCAAGCAATGCGTCTTCGTCTTCTTCCTCGGCCGATGCTGCTTCAGCACGGGCGTAGGATTCCGCGAACACACTTTTTTCTGACGACGCTGCAACCACTTCATTGTTGCTGCTGTCATCAGCATAATCATTTTGCTCGTTGAGTTCGGCGACTTGTTCACTTAAGTCTTGATCTGAACCTTCGGCTAAGCCTTCGTCTACATAATCGCTTAGGGTGTCTTTAGATTCTTCTTGCTGAGTTAAACTGTCAACGGCGTCAGCTTTGGCTTGAAGCAAGGCTTCTTGCTCCGCCAACATGCGGGCAATAATAGCTTCGTGCGCTTCGTCACCTTGCGCATCAGAGCCTTCAGCATGCGCATCATCGTCCGATTGCCCACTGGCTTTTTCTAATAAGATGGCTTGTTCAAGTGCGTCTTCGTTGGCACTTAATTCATCTTCTGCGTTTAGCTCGTGACCTTGCAGCTTTTCTTTTTGGCGATCTTGATGCGCGCCAATGGCGTCGGCCAAATCGGCAAAGGTTTTTTCTTTGCGTGGGGCTGAGTCATCAGCGTTCTCTAAACCGCTTGCTTGCGCTTTTGATTCATCTTGATCAGCGTCTTCGTCTTCTTCCGGTTTGCGGAACACGTTTTCTTCGACCTGAGCAACGATGGCTTCGGCGGCCAACATATCTTGTGCAGCGCTTTCTAATGCCGCTTCGCTTTCGGAGTCGTCTTCGGTATGGCTAAGGTCGTAGTTGCCTTCTTCTACTTTGTCTTCAAATTCCAGCGCATGATTGGCGTCGGCAATTTCTTGGATTTCATCCAAGGTTGGTAATTGGTCGAGGCTTTCCATGTTGAAGTAATCAAGGAACATTTTGGTGGTTGCGTACATGGCAGGACGACCTGGCACATCGCGATGCCCCACCACTTGCACCCATTCACGCTCTAATAAGGTCTTAGTGATATGGCTGCTCACAGCCACACCACGAATGTCTTCGATTTCGCCGCGCGTGACGGGCTGGCGATAAGCAATAATGGCTAGGGTTTCTAACAAGGCACGGCTATAGCGTTGGGGTTTTTCTTCCCACAAACGGCTTACCCATTTGACGACATTTTCTTTTACTTGAAAGCGATAACCTGTGGCTACTTTTTTCAGTTCGTAACCACGGTATTCACAACGCTCACCTAAACGTTGCAATGCTTGTTCGACACGACCCGAATCGGGCACGTCGGCTTCGTCGAACAAACTCTGAATGCGTTCCACACTCATTGGATGACCCGACGCCATTAACGCGCCTTCAATGATTTGTTCGAGTAAAGAATCAGAAATCATCATACGGTTTTCGCCTTAACGTGTATCGGGCCAAAAATTTCATCTTGAACAATTTCAATTAATTGTTCTTTGATCAGTTCCAAGGTTGCCAAGAAGGTTACGACCACACCGCCACGGCCTTCTTCTACGGTAAATAGCTGTGTAAATGGCACAAAGTGGGTGCCTTGCAAGCGCGCCAAAATCGAACTCATGCGTTCGCGGGTCGAGAGCTTTTCGCGCTGAACTTCGTGTTCGACATACATGTCGGCACGGTGCAATACTTCGGAAAACGCCAAAATCAGTTCTTTAAAGTCAACGTCCGGATGTTGTTTTTCGGCCGTGTATTCTGGGCTTTTAATTTCAATGCTAAAGGTGTCGCGTCCCATGCGCGGCACTTCGTCTAAATCTTCTGCGGCTTGTTTGTAACGCTCGTACTCTTGTAGACGACGAATCAACTCAGCCCTTGGGTCTTCCTCTTCTTCTTCAGCTTCTTGCGGACGCGGCAATAAAATACGGCTTTTGATTTCGGCCAACATGGCGGCCATTACAAGGTACTCACCCGCCAGCTCTAACTGCACTGTTTTCATTAAATCTACATAGTGCATGTACTGAGCGGTGATCTCGGAGACGTTCACCGTAAGAATGTCGAGGTTTTGTTTGCGAATAAGGTACAGCAGTAGGTCGAGCGGACCTTCAAACTGTTCGAGAATCACTTCAAGGGCATCAGGGGGAATGTATAAGTCCAGCGGCAGCTGGGTCATAACTTGCCCTTGCACTAAGGCGAAGGGCATTTCTTTTTGACCGGACGTGGCAAAGGTCTGACGCGCCAGCGCCAGACTGTTGTAAGGTAATGGGCCTTCTTGTGTTTCTGGCGTATTTTCTTCGCCAGAGGTGGACGCTGCGCCCTCGCCTGTTGGTTCCAACGCTTCGTCTTGCATCACATCTGTGCTCATCTTCTTTACCTACCCGCTCTACCGCTGTCGTCACATAAGTGGACTTAGCTGTATGCCAGCCCCATGGCGTGACGAACATCTTCCATAGTGGTTTTCGCAGCATCGCGGGCGCTTTCGCTGCCTTCCATGATGATGGATTTCACCAAGTCTGGGTTGTTTTCGTAGTGGCGCGCACGCTCTTGAATGGGTTGCAGTTCTGCTTTAACGGCATCCATCACTGGGCCTTTACATTCAATACAACCAATGCCCGCGCTGCGACATCCTTTTTGCACCCAATCTTTAACGTCATCGTCGCTGTACACTTCGTGTAGTTGCCAAACAGGGCACAACTCAGGATTACCAGGATCATCGCGACGTACACGATTAGTATCGGTACGCATGGTACGAATTTTCTTTTCCACTTCGCTTGGCTCTTCGCGCAAGCTAATGGTGTTGTTGTAGGACTTGGACATTTTCTGACCGTCCAAGCCTGGCATTTTAGACTCAGGCGTCAACAGGGCTTGTGGCTCTGGCAGAATCACTTTGCCGCTGCCTTCTAGGTAGCCCATCAAGCGTTCTTTGTCGCTCAGCGTGATATTTTGCTGCTCTTTTAATAGGGCTTGTGCTGTGGCCAAGGCTTCGGCATCACCTTCTTCGGTATAACGCTTACGCAAGGTCATATAAAGTTTGGCCGCTTTCTTACCCATTTTTTTCACAGCCGCTTCGGCATTCACTTCAAAGCCCGGCTCACGGCCATAAATATGGTTAAAACGACGAGCCAGTTCACGGGTGATTTCCACGTGTGCAACTTGGTCTGCTCCTACGGGTACGTGCCCAGCGCGGTACAACAGAATGTCGGCGCTTTGCAGTAGCGGATAGCCAAGGAAGCCGTAGGTGGCCAAGTCTTTCTCTTTGAGTTTTTCTTGCTGGTCTTTGTAAGTGGGTACTCGCTCCAACCAACCAAGCGGCGTGATCATGGACAGCAGCAGGTGCAATTCTGCATGCTCAGGCACTTTGCTTTGCACAAACAACGTGGCTGAGCCTGGGTTGACGCCCGCAGCTAACCAGTCGATGACCATATCCCAGACGGAATTTTCGATGACGGAAGGATCTTCATAGTGGGTGGTCAATGCGTGCCAGTCGGCAACGAAAAAGAAGCACTCAAACTCGTGCTGTAATTTGACCCAGTTTTTCAGTACACCGTGATAGTGACCTAAATGCAGTTTACCCGTGGGGCGCATACCAGACAGTACGCGCTGGGAAGAATCAACGGAGCTCAAAGCTCTCTCCTACTCGACACAAACAAAGCGGAGAGTTTACTCCAGAACGTCGATGCTACCTACCCCTTGTCGCACAATTTGATACTCGTCTGGGTCTGTCATATCCACAACTGTGGTGGCTTCAAGCCCACAGTAGCCACCGTCAATGACCAAATCCACCGCATGCTCTAGGGTTTGGCGAATATCATAAGGGTCAGACAGGGGGAATTCCTCATTGGGCAGAATCAGCGACGTACTCATGATGGGTTCGCCTAACTCGGCCAGCAACGCGCTGACGATATTGTTGTCTGGCACGCGGATACCAATGGTGCGACGCTTTGGGTGCATCAAGCGTCGAGGCACTTCGCGAGTGGCATTAAGAATAAAGGTATAAGCCCCAGGTGTATGGGCTTTTAATAGGCGGTAGGCCGTGTTGTCCACCTTGGCGTAGGTGGAAATATCCGTTAAATCGCGGCAAATCAGCGTGAAATTGTGTTTGTCGTTGAGCTGACGGATTTTCTTGATGCGCTCAACTGCTTGTTTGTCTTCGAGGTGACACGCGAGGGAGTAAGCACAATCGGTGGGTAGTACCACAAGGCCGCCCGCACGCATGATCTCAGCTGCCTGCTTAATCAAGCGCGGCTGCGGGTTGTCTGGGTGGATCTGGAAAAACTGACTCATGTCTTTTCCTTGCGCTTTTGCGCGTAAAGCATGCGGGATTAAATGCGCCGGATGGCGTGCCGTTTGGTTTTGCCGGATGGCCTTACAAAAATCTCAAAACTGCGTGAGACCGTTACCGAAGCAGGTAGTGCAAGGCAAAAGCTTTTGCGGAAGCGGAGTGTACGTTTTGTGTACATGAGCATTCCAAAAAAGGTTTTAACGCAGCAATACCAATGTAGGTAGGTCTCAAACCCATTGGGACCAAACTGGGACTACATCTTTCGGCATCGGGTCTAAGCGCCCTAGCTCGGCCCAAGGCTTAGGCCCGTGAAAGTCCGACCCTTGGGACGCATATAAATTGTAGTCCAAACAACACTGGGCCATCTTCTGACTAAAGCTGCGCTCCATTCCACTGCCAACCACTTCCAACCCATTACCCCCAGCCTCGACAAAGGCCTTGAGTAATAAATTGAACTTGGTGCGGGTAAGTTTGTATTTGTCTGGATGGGCAATGACAGCGGTGCCGCCGGCGGCGCGAATCCACTCAACCACTTGGGTCATGTCTGGCCATTCGGCCTTTACATCACCGGGTTTGCCCGCCCCTAAAAAACGCTTAAAGGCGGCGCCTATGTTTTTTACGTGGCCGGATTCCACCATGGCGTGGGCAAAGTGCGGACGCCCTATTTGGCCACCGTCTGCTTTGGCGGTGGCGGCTTCCAACATGCCGGGCATGCCTAACTTGTCTAAACGAGCGCCAATTAACTCGGCACGGGACTGACGGCGTTGCTCTTGTTCGGCTACAGCAGCCACCATGACGGGATGCTCCAAATCAAACCCAAGACCAACAATGTGAATACCCATGCCGTTCCAAACGCTGGAAAACTCAATGCCGTTAATTAACTTAACCCCCAGCTCGTCACCTTTTTCGCGGGCAGCGCGAATGCCGTCTGTGGTGTCGTGGTCGGTCAAGGCCAGCATGGTCACACCCTGTTCGTGAGCGCGCTCCACCAGAGCTGCTGGGGTCAACTCACCATCTGAGCATCGGCTATGGCAATGCAGATCAGCCAAGACATTAACTGGGACGCCTGCGGCTTCGCTGCGGGTTTCGGCGGAGAAATTACTGCTCGACGATGACATCTTCAAAGCTCAGGCCTGTCAGCCTTTTAATGCTGCGGAATAGATAAAACAGTGCCGCCATCATGACAATGGTGGCGGGAATGGAAATTACAGGGAAACTCAACGCCGTCATTTGACCCAGCTCTTCGTTAAACGCTGCCGTACCCGGCTGACTGACAACAATGACTTTCGCCAGTACATAATTTAAAACAGAAGAAAGAAAGAAGGACGCGGCCACCAACCAAGATGCCATTTTTAGGCTGTGCTCAAAGGCAGCTTCGCGACCATGTTGGGCCAAGCGTTCAGCAATCAAATCCACTTTTAGAATACGGTCGTTGTATAAGAAGGTTTTTACCAGCGGGAAGCGGGTTTTAAGGGAAAAAACAGTCACTAAGCCCAAAATGCCGGGAATCGCCGCCTCTTTTATGGCGATGTACTTCGGGTCAAGCTCCAGCAGACTAATGCCGCCGGTCAGTAGAATGCTAAACACACCAAG
>JBFHVZ010000096.1:0-14319 GCA_041589295.1 Pseudomonadales bacterium | reverse complement strand
GAGCTACAAGTGCGGTAATGCCCAGTACTAAACCAATGTTGGTGATGTTGGAGCCAATGGCGTTACCAATGGCCAAGGTGCCAGAACCTTCTAACGACGCCGTGGCGCTAACGAATATTTCAGGGGCTGAAGTGCCCAGCGACACTATGGTCATACCAATCAGCAATGGGGACATCCCCATGTGGCGGGCTGTGGCGGCGGCACCAAAAACGAAGCGGTCGGCGCTCCACACCAGAATAACTAAACCCACAAGAATGGCGGCGATGGCTGTCAGCATAGAAAGGAATCTTAGACGTCTGAATTAAAAAGGGCGTGATTATATTAAAGCAGCGCATTCTAGCCTTGCTTGCCATGGGATACCAGTCGGGTCGGACAAAGACCGTGCCAATGTCCTATTGCATTATGAACTGGCCCACGGGAAACGCCACTGATCTCCCCATGAGAAGGAAATTCGTTTACAATTCGTCCCCTTTTATTTTTATGCTTTCTCTGGGCAGGGCCTGTGACCGTCAAGGTCGTCCGCTCCGTCCTACCAAAAGAACCGGAGTTTTTCATGAGCATGAGCCCAGCCGAAGTACAGACCCTGTTGGCAGACAAGCTAAGTGATTGCGAAGTCCATGTGGATGGCGACGGTTACCAGTATCAAGTGGTCGCCATTGGTGACGTCTTCGAAGGATTGAATGCCGTTAAGCGCCAACAGTACGTGTACGCTGCGCTAAACGAAAAAATTGCAGATGGAAGCATCCACGCCGTCACTATTAAGACCTACACCCCGGCCCAATGGTCTGAACTACAACAATCCTAATAATCAGAAGTAGGGTATGCCTGTGATGGACAAACTCATTATCCAAGGTGGACAGCCTCTGTCCGGCGAGATCCGCATTTCCGGTGCGAAGAACGCTGCATTGCCAATTATCGCCGCCACCTTGCTGGCAGACTCTCCCATGAAGGTGAGCAACCTGCCTCACCTGCATGACGTCACCACCATGATCAACTTGCTCGGCACCATGGGTGTTGAGGTGATTATGGGTGAGGACTACTCCATTGAAGTAGACGCCACCACCATTGAAAGCCTGCACGCGCCGTATGAATTGGTAAAAACCATGCGCGCTTCGATTTTGGTGTTGGGCCCAATGTTGGCGCACTTCAAAAAAGCCGAAGTATCCCTACCAGGTGGCTGCGCCATTGGTAGTCGTCCAGTTGACCTGCACATTGCTGGTCTGGAAGCCATGGGTGCCAACATTATTGTTGAAGACGGTTACATCAAAGCGTCTGTTGAAGATCGTTTAAAAGGTGCTCACATCTTCATGGATACCGTCACTGTGACCGGTACCGAAAACTTATTAATGGCCGCAGCACTGGCTGACGGTGAAACCGTATTGGAAAACGCTGCGCGCGAACCTGAAGTGGTTGACCTCGCAGAATGTTTGATCGCCATGGGTGCGAAAATCACTGGCCATGGTACTGACGTGATTCGTGTGCAAGGTGTTGAAAGCCTGCACGGCTGTGAATACGAAGTGATGCCAGACCGCATCGAAACTGGCACCTTCTTAGTGGCGGCAGCGGCCTCCGGCGGCAAGGTAAAATTGAAAGACACCCGTGCTGACATTCTGGAATCAGTTATCCACAAGCTGGAAGAAGCCGGTGCCGAAGTGACATCAGGCGAAGACTGGATTGCCTTGGACATGAAGGGCAAGCGCCCTAAAGCCGTGAATATTCGTACTGCGCCATACCCTGCGTTCCCTACCGACATGCAGGCGCAGTTTTTAGTGATGAACGCCGTGGCCGAAGGCACGGGCACTGTCACCGAAACCATTTTCGAAAACCGCTTCATGCACGTACAAGAATTGGCGCGCATGGGTGCTGACGTTCACGTTGAAGGCAACACCGCCATTGTGACCGGCAAAGAAGGCTTGAAAGCCGCACCAGTAATGGCCACCGACCTGCGCGCTTCTGCCAGTTTGGTGATCGCCGCCATGTTGGCCGAAGGCGAAACCGTGGTTGACCGCATCTATCACATTGACCGCGGTTACGAATGCATTGAAGAAAAATTGCAATTATTAGGGGCGAAGATTCGTCGCGTACCTAATTAATTCCCGAACTACCTGTAGGAAAGTTGAAAGCCAATGAGCCAACAGCCCTTGACCATCGCCTTATCCAAAGGCCGTATTTTGGACGACACCCTGCCTCTGTTCGAAGAGGCTGGCATTGTGCCCGCGGAAGACATCAAAAAAAGCCGCAAGCTGATTTTTGATACCAACCATGAGCATATTAAGTTGGTGGTGATTCGCGCCACCGACGTCCCCACCTATGTGGAATACGGTGCCGCCGACATGGGCGTTGCGGGCAAAGACGTGCTCATGGAATACAACAGCAAAGACCTGTACGAACCGCTAGACCTGAACATTGCCACCTGTCGTTTGATGACAGCAGCGCTTAAAGGCGCGGTAGAACCTGAAGGTCGCATCAAGGTCGCCTCTAAGTTTGTGGGCCTGACCAAGCGTTATTTTGCTGAGCAAGGTAAACAAGCCGACATCATTAAATTGTATGGCGGTATGGAGCTGGCACCCATCATGGGTCTTGCCGACTTGATTGTGGATATTGTTGATACTGGCAATACCTTAAAAGCCAACGGTCTAGAGCCCCGTGATTTGATCGCGCCGATTAGCTCGCGCTTGGTGGTGGGTAAGGCGGCCATGAAAATGAAGCACCGTCAGATTCAGCCCATTATTGAAAAGCTGGCGGCTGCGGTAGAGCGTCGTCGTTAATGAATTTGAATGCACGCAGCGATAGCCAAAAAAAGGGTTAACCTTTTTTGTCGCTGAGCATAAGCAGGTGAGCAATATGAGTTTTGAAATTCGCAAACTGAGCACAGACCAAGCTGATTTTTCTGCTTCCATGGATAAGCTACTGGCGTGGGAAAGCGTATCAGACCCGCAAGTTCAGCAAACCGTTTTGGATATTTTGCATCAAGTCAAAAGCCGCGGTGACGACGCTATTATTGAATACACCAATCGCTTCGACCATCTGCAAGCCAAGGCTATGACCGAACTGGAAATCGGCCAAGCACAACTGCGTGAAGCGTTAGAAAAACTACCTGAAGCTCAACGTAAAGCCCTGCTTGAAGCCGCTGAGCGTGTACGTCGTTATCACGAACGTCAGCGCCAAGACAGCTGGCAGTACGAAGAAGAAGACGGCACCGTTCTAGGCCAACAAGTGATGCCCATGGATCGCGTGGGCATTTATGTACCGGGTGGCAAAGCAGCGTATCCATCCTCTGTTTTGATGAACGCCATTCCTGCCCACGTGGCCGGTGTGAAAGAAATCATCATGGTGGTACCGACACCCGGTGGCGAAGTAAACCAATTGGTATTGGCCGCCGCTGCCGCCGCAGGTGTTAGCCGCGTGTTTACCATTGGCGGCGCTCAAGCCGTTGCGGGTTTGGCTTACGGCACTGCCACCATTCCAAAAGTGGATAAAATTGTTGGCCCTGGCAACATTTACGTGGCCACCGCCAAGCGCTTTGTGTTTGGTGAAGTAGGCATCGACATGATTGCCGGTCCGTCAGAAATTTTAGTGGTGTGCGATGGCAAAACCGATCCAGATTGGATTGCCATGGACTTGTTCTCTCAAGCCGAACACGACGAAGATGCGCAATCCATTTTGGTTTCTTGGGATGAGCAATTCCTACAAGACGTAGAAGCCAGCATTCAAAAATTGCTGCCGACCATGGAGCGTCAGGAAATCATTCGCGCGTCTCTGTCTGGTCGTGGTGCCTTTGTTAAAGTCAAAGACTTGGACGAAGCCATTGCCATCACCAACCGCATTGCACCAGAACACTTAGAGTTGTCTGTGGAAAACCCACAAGATGTTGCCAAGCAAGTGCGTCACGCCGGAGCCATTTTCATGGGGCGTTACACCGCCGAAGCGTTAGGTGATTACTGCGCTGGCCCGAACCACGTTCTGCCAACGTCGGGCACCGCGCGTTTCTCGTCGCCTTTAGGTGTGTATGACTTCCAAAAGCGCAGCTCATTAATTATGTGCAGTGCAGACGGCGCCAGCGAGCTGGGTAAAGTCGCCAGTGTGCTCGCGCGAGGTGAAGCATTAACGGCTCACGCACGTTCAGCTGAGTACCGCATTAAAAAATAATGTATCCCTGTGGGAGGCCGCTTGCGGGCGATTCTAACGATTTAGTCGGAATAGGATCGCGCGCGAGCGCCCTCTCACATTTTATTTCCAATCTATTTCGAATAACTTCTATGAGCCGAGTTAAAAAATTAATCCGCCCAGATGTACAGGCGTTGTCTGCTTATCACGTGCCTTCAAGCGACGGTTTTTTAAAGTTGGACGCCATGGAAAACCCATATACTTGGCCGCAAGTGGCGAAGCAAGCTTGGTCCGACATGTTGCAAACCTTGCCAGTGAATCGTTACCCCGATCCACAAGGCGAACACGTTAAACAAGGCCTGCGCGATGCCATGGGCATTAGCGAAAAATACGATATTTTATTGGGCAACGGCTCTGACGAAATCATTCAAATTTTAGCCATGGCCGTGGCGCGCTATGGTCAAGCAGGTGCGGAGCGCCCAGCAAAAATTTTGGCGCCGGAACCCGGTTTCGTGATGTATAAAATGATCGCGCAATTGTGCGGGCTGGAATACATAGGTGTGCCGCTAACGCACGATTTTGAATTGGATGAAACCCCGATGTTGGCAGCCATCGAAGAACATCAGCCGGAGTTGATTTTTCTTGCGCAACCCAATAACCCAACGGGCAACTTGTGGGATCAAGCAGTCATTGAAAAACTCATTCAAGCCAGTGAAGGCTTGGTGATTATGGACGAAGCCTATACCGCCTTTACCGATCGTGAACATTTAGAATTGTTAGATCAATACGACAACGTGTTAGTCATGCGCACGCTATCAAAAGTGGGCTTGGCGGGTTTACGTTTGGGTCTCATTATCGGCGCAAAAGAATGGTTAAACGAGTTGGATAAAATTCGTTTGCCTTACAATATTAACGTATTGACGCAAGCCAGTGCCTTGTTCGCGCTAGAGCATTACGACATGTTAATGGTGCAGACCGAACAGCTGCGCGTTGATCGTGTTGTACTGATGAAAGATTTAGCAAACATCGGTGGTGTGGAAGTGTTCCCAAGCGAAGCAAACTTTGTGTTAGTGCGTACACCAGTCGGCATGGCACGCAACTGGTTTGAAGAACTGAAACAGCGCAAAATCTTAATCAAATGTTTGGACGGTGGTCATCCACTGTTGAAAGATTGCTTGCGCATTACCGTGGGTTCGACCGATCAAAACGAACAAGTGGTCGATGCGCTAAAAGAAATCGCCTTATCCGGCGGTGTGCAGTAAGCGTTATTCTGGGCAAACAAAATTTTGCTCGGCGCGATAAACAAATTCAGCCATGCGAAGAGCTTGGTTATCGTCCAAATCCCAACGACGCCCACCACCGTGAAAACTGCTGGTGGGGTGTTCATAAAAATACGCGCCGCGTCGCTGCGCGTAATCTAAAATTCCGCTAAAGCCTTCTTCCACAGTCCAGCCACTGGCCGTGCCTGAGTTGCTGTGACAACTGCCGCAGCTGTCATCCAATTCGTCTTCGATATAAGTGGTAAAAAACGCAAGGTTTTCCACACAGTTTTTACCCGCAGTTAATAACGTCGTTTCTGTGGAGGTAAATTCATCGTCCGGTGTGGTGATGCTAAAGCGAATCACATGGTCGGTATTGTCGGCGAGGATAATAACGCGCTCGATGGAGCTAAATGCGCTACGAATACCCGACGCAGGGCCAATTTTATCACCCAATGGCAAATTGCCGGAGTCTATGACCGTTTGATTGTCGGCAAGCTCAAAAGCAGATTGCGCGTTGCCTTTAAGTTTTAAATAAACCGCTGTGGGAAAAGGCGTTGTATTGCTAGTGTCGTACGCTTGCTTTGTGAAGCTGGCAGAGGGCCCAGTTGGCTCTGGTTCGCTGGGGGGTTCCACATTTGTCTCGTCGTCTTCATCCGGCACTATGGTTTCACCAGAATTGCCCGCGCCACAGGCGGTAAGCAAAAGGCTTAGCCAACTGATGGCGGTGCCGTAAAAAACAGGCTGTAAAAAACCAAAGCGCTTAGAGCGGGCGATAGGGGACATAAGGTGTACTGCTTAAATACAATTCATTGTGCTATTTAAGCAGTTTTTACTCCCTTTGAAATGGTGTTCGTTCACAAGATGAATGATTAAACTGGGTTATCAATATCAATAAACACCACGTCCAAACCAAACTTTTCAGCTAGGTGTTCGCCCAGTGCTTTTGCACCGTAGCGTTCTGTGGCGTGATGCCCAGCGGCGTAATAATGCACACCGGTTTCTTGTGCGTTATGAAAACTGGGTTCGTTTATTTCACCGGTTAGGTAAGCGTCGATGCCTTGATTGATGGCGTAGCTCATATAGCCTTGGGCACCGCCGGTACACCATGCCAAGGTTTCAATGACATCATCAGGGTCACCAATATGTTGCGGGGCACGGCCTAACTTGACGCTGATGTATTGCGCAAACGCATGGGCCGACATGGGTTCAGGCAATTTGCCAATGTTACCCGGCACACTGGGGTCATTTGGGTCGATTGGGCCGGTAATGGTGAGGCCCAATACCTTCGCCAGTTGTACGTTGTTGCCCAGTTCTGGGTGGCTATCTAACGGTAGGTGGTAACCCAATAAACTGATGTCGTGTTTTAACAATGCCTGTATGCGGCGTTTTTTCATGCCGACGATGGCTTCGGGCTCGCCTTTCCAAAAATAGCCGTGGTGAACCAAAATGGCGTCGGCGTTTTCGGCGATGGCGGCGTCGATCAATGCTTGGCTGGCGGTCACGCCAGTGACGATTTTGCGGACTTCGGCTCGACCTTCTACTTGTAATCCATTGGGGCAGTAATCGCGAAAGCGGTTGATGTTAAGTTCGCTATTTAAGTACTGGGTCAGTGCGTCCAGCGTGATGCTGTTGGATTTCATAATGTTCTGTTACCTATGGTCGGCCCTAGTCTTTGCCTGTCGTGCGGTCTGATCGGTGTCAACAAGCGCCCGACTGCGCTAGACTCCGCGGTGCGCTCTATTTTCAAAGAATCCCCCGCAAGATGCAAAAAGAAGGCTTTATGCAAAAAACCGGATTTTTCGCCTGGTCTGTGATGCTGGGCTTAGTCATCGCCAGTTTGGTACTGCACTTTGTGCCCGCAAAAACAAGTCCGTCGAGTTATGCCAGCGGCCCGTTAACCGGACCTTATTCTTATGCGGATGCGGTGGAACTGGCTTCTCCTGCGGTGGTTAACATCTACACCAGCACCAAGGTGCAAGCGCCGGTGCATCCATTGATGAATGATCCCTTCTTTCGTCGTTTTTTCGACCGCGCCCCGATGCCGCGTAGCCGCATCCAATCCAGTTTAGGTAGTGGGGTCATTATTAGCTCGCAAGGTTTGGTGCTCACCAATAACCATGTGATCGACGGGGCGGACGAAATTCTTGTCGCCCTTAAAGATGGCCGTACCGGAAACGCAAAAGTGGTGGGCCGCGACAGCGAAACCGATTTGGCGTTATTAAAAATTCCCTACGACGATGTGCCCGTCATGCGATTTGCGCAAAACGATAACCTGCGCGTGGGGGATGTGGTGCTGGCCATCGGTAATCCGTTTGGCGTGGGTCAAACCGTGACCATGGGCATTGTTAGCGGCACAGGCCGCAACCAATTGGGCATAGCCACCTATGAAGACTTCATTCAAACCGATGCGGCGGTGAACCGAGGTAACAGTGGTGGTGCGTTGGTCAATGCCAATGGCGAATTGGTGGGTATTAATACCGCGATTTACAGCGAGTCGGGCACGAACCTAGGAATCAGCTTTGCCATTCCATTGAAGCACGCGTTAGATGTTGTGGATGATTTAGTGAAATACGGGCAAGTGATTCGTGGTTGGCTGGGCTTAGAAACCCGTGAGCTGACCGACGCGTTGAAAGCACAATTCAACATCCCAGCAGAATTGGTGGGGCAAGTGGTGGTGCGCGCGGCACCGGGTGGCCCAGCGGCCATGGCGGGTTTGCAAGACGGTGATATTGTCACCCACTACAATGGCCAGCCAGCAGACAAGGGTACGCAAACCATGCGACAGATCGCCAACCTACGTCCGGGGGAGCAAGTGACCATGGGTGTGATCCGTAATGGTGAGAGTTTTAATGTCACTGCGATAGTGGGGCGGCGATTGCCGAAGTAGGGGGGAATTACAGTTACAATGTAACCCGCCATTTCCTCCATTTTGCCTGCGGCTTCGCTTTCCTCACCCCTTCAATTTCGGTAAAGTTGTGCTCTTTTTTCGCGCGGTTTTTGCTGCCCATTACACCCTGTAAGTTATTGTATTTTGTATGTTTTTTGAACAGGAACGAAGTCAGTTTTTCCGCCCCCTGACCGGCAAGTACCGAGAGCAGGTGGTCGAGTGCTTGCGGGAACTCTATAAGCAGCTGTATGCCAGTTCCTATGCGGGTTCCAGCGATTACGGTCAGGCCCTGAGCCGTGATGCTATTTTGGGTATTTTCCTCGAAGCCTTAGTCCGAGCCCCTGTTTTACAGGTGGATGTCGGCGCTGATAAAGAGAGCGAGGAAGACGCCGACCCTTCCGAAAACCGCTTCAAAAGCCACCGCGAGCAGGCCGTGTGGATGCTCAATACCTTGGTGGAGTACGGCTGGTTAGAAAAGCAGGTGGACGAAGCCACTTTGCAGTCCAGCTTCAGCTTTAGCCGTTATGGCCGTCAGTTTGCCGAATCCTTCATGGAGGAAATGCGCAGCCATAACGTCGCCCGCCACCGCAACACCCGTAATGTGCGCAACGCGCTGGAAAGCTTTTTGGAGCACGGCGAGGTTTACGACCTGCTGGACGCTTACGAATACAGCGAGCGCATCATCAGTGACTTTACCGATGTCATTTCCGAACTGGACGAGCGCAAGCGCGCGTTAGTGCGTGAAATGGAAGGACAAATGCTGGTGCAAAAAGCCAGTGACCAGTTTTTCGATTTTATGGAAAAACGTTTTCAACCAGATTTGTCCGTGCGTTTGTCCGCCGACAACGTCGAAAAATACCGCGATCAAATCAGTCAACTGGTCGAACAAATTCGTACCAGCCCGAAAGACGTAAAAGTCAAAGCCGAAAAACGCTTGCGCGAATTATTGCCAGAGCGCGCCGTAGGACAAGCATCTGTGTTGTGGGGCGTGTTGGACGAAATCGAACACCGCATGAAAAGCGCGTGTGAACATATTTTGCCGTTGGTGCGTAAAGCGCTGCAAAACTTTACCAAGCGCGCCGATATTATTATTCGTCAAATGAGCTATTTGGCGAGCCAAAAAAATAACGACGTGGTGGCCGTGTGTAAACAGTTAGCGGCACTGTCGAAAACAGAACAAGACAAACAACTGTCGCGCGTAGCCGATTTAATGGCTGTTCCCAAACTAGGTTTTGTGGACCCTGCGATGGTGCGCTTAGCGCCGCCGCGTAAACGTACGGTGATCGATACCGTGGTGGACGAAGGTTTAGAAAGCGTCGATCAAAACAGCCGTCGCGAACTGTACGTGCAGCAAGCGTTAGATCAAGCGTTCTTCGTCAATAACAATCAAGTGCGCGGTTTTATCGTCGAGCAGTTCCGTTATCGCGACGAAGTGTATAGCCACGAAATTCCGGTACAAAACGCTAAAGATCTACTGGCGTTAGCGCACGTTGTCAGCGTGGGCTCCACCGATAATTTATCCAGCGAATACCGCTTTGATGTGTCGTGGTTGCGCACCGACCAGCACGAATACTTTGAGCAAAAAGATGTTTTTAAAATTCAGCTACTCTCCAAAAACGCCCCTGCGGCCGAGAAAAGCGAATAGGTAACGCCGAATGTTGAACCACATTGAAACTGCATTAGAAAAAGAAGGCGTTCAGCTGCGTGAATTTAGCGAACTGATGATACGTCTGACCGACTATGGTGTGATTTGCCGTGACGAATCCCAAGTTGAACAAACCTTGTATGACCGTTATCTGCGAGTAGAAGAATTAGTGGCAGAATATTTATCCGTCATGGGGATTCGCATTCAGCACGACAAACGTTTTCAGTTTGTGCGCTTGTATCCACCCGGCGCACAAGTGCCCGGCATGGAAGACGAAACCGACCAACCGTTCAACGGCGGTATGCGCGTACGCTTGAATCAAAACGAAGTCGCCTTGGTATTGGTGTTGCGCTCGCAATACGACAAAGCCCTGCGCGAAGGCCAAGTGGACGAACAAGGTTGTGTCTTGGTTTCGCTAGAAAGCCTGAGCATTGCACTTAAAAACTTGTTAAGCCGTAGCCTGCCAGAACAATTGACCGAACGTAAAAACCTGTTCCGTCGTCTACGTCAATTACGCTTAATTCAATTGGCCAACGAAGACGCGCTGGAAAGCGCAGAGTTTTGGTTGAAAATTCGTCCAATGATTATGAGCTATGTGTCCGACGACGTGCTGTCTACCTTGTTGGCCGATGCCGAAGAACAAGGCAATGCAGAAACACCTATTGTCGTGGCCGAAGACGATTCAGAAAACGTTGACGCCGTAGCCGACGCAACAAATTCAAGCGAGGAAAACGCAAGCGAAGCAGCTGGCGAAGAGACTGACGAAGAAATGGAAGAAGAGGTTTCACCGGCTTCCATTAATACGTCGCGCAGCGTGTTTGCAAACGAATCTGACGAATTAGAAGTAGACGACGAAGCCGAGCTAGACGTTGAAACGGAGAGTAAATAAATCATGTTTTTAAAGAAATTTATTTACGTCAACTGGGGCAATATTCCCGCCACCGAATTCGAATTCGGCCCAATCAACTTGCTTAGTGGTGGCAACGGTTCCGGTAAAACCACCGCGGCGGACGCCATTCAAACTATTATGACGGCGGCCCACGACAACCTATTCAACTACAACCCAGGCCAAGATGAAGCCACCCAGCGTGGTCGCGGCAAACAAGTGCGTACCCTAGCGTCTTACGTATTGGGTTGTGACGACGGCAGCTACGCGCGCCCCGGTGGCGCTAACGGTTATTTAGCTGCTGTGTTTCACCCAACCAAGGGTGAGAGTGGTCAACCTTTCACCGCCATTATTGGTGTGAGCGCATACATAGATAAAGCCGGTAATCAGGCAGTGGCCCGCCAAAACGATTTTGTGTTGATGATCGCCGCTGGTCATGAACTCACCCTAAGTGACTTTTTGCTATCCGAAGACGAAGGCAAACAAGTTGTGGGTGTGGATAAAATTTATAAACGTCTACAAAAGCGCTGTGGCCAAATGGCCATCGAAAAATACGACACCAAAAAACAATATCTTCGTCGATTTTACGCAGCCTTGCGTGGTCGTGATGATGCTGTTTCTGAACGCGAAGCCTTAAACGCCGCCCGCGCGTTTTCGCGTTTTATGGCCTATAAACCCGTGAAAAGCATTAACGGATTTGTGGCCAACGAAATTCTGGAGAAAAAAGATCTGGGCGAAGCCATTCGCACTGTGTCAGATCTCATGAAAACCATTCACTCCATGGAAGCCGATGCCACACGTCTAAAAGAAAATATTGGTGTGTTGGATGAAGCGCGTCGTCACAGTCAAACCTATATCGACCAATGGATCGACTATCAGGTAGCTCACTATGTGGCGGCGAAAAGCCGTTACATGGAAGACCAAAAGAATTACCGCGATGCCAAAGCCGCGCAACAACAATTGCGCAGTGATTTAACCCAAAAACAAAACGAACGTGAAACCGCTGAGTCCCGTCGTCAACAATGCCGTGACCAATTGGTATCGCTAGAAGCGCGTCGTCAGGGTATTACTGCATTAAAAGACAAAGACAAGCTTGAGCAAGAAATCAAACAGTGTCAGACCCAGTTGCAGCAACAAGCTGTGTTATTGGTGGAGCAAGACAAACAGCTCAAATACACACTGGACGCGTCGAAAACCATTTATAAATTGCTGAACACCACCAGCATGGGCGCAGAAGTTTCTGCGCTTAACGAGCGCAGCCTGTTAAAGCAGGGCAAGGCCATCACGGCATTGGCGGAAGAAAATCAATTAGATTTCGCTAAGTTGCTTAACAAAGACATGATCGACATGTCGCCGTTAGAAGCGCATTTAGATACAGGTTTAAAGCGCCAAGAAGAAATCAATCAATGGCGCGAGCGTTGGTTTAATGCTGACCTCACCACAGAAAACATTAGCCTGCGTGACCAATTGGCGCGCTTGCAAGATCGCCGCGAACAAAAGCTGCAAGGTCTACAAAAGAAAATGCAGCAAAGCCAAATGGACATCGACCGTTTGAATGCATCACAGGTGAGCTATCCGTACTTCGTGGAAGCCGCGCTGGATGTGATTCGCCGTGATGTACCGGGTGCCGACCCAAAAGTGCTGTGTGACTACGTAGAAGTCAAAGACCCAGCGTGGCAAAACGCCATCGAGGGTTACATTGGCGGCGCACGTTTTTCCATTATTGTAGAGCCGGATTTCGAATCCGAAGCCATTCGCGCAGTGCGTGGTATGCCGGGCGGTAACCGTGCTCGGGTAATTCAAGGCAGCAAAGCTAAACAAGATGCCGACCGCATGAATGTGCCGCACAATTCCATCATGCATTTAATGGAATTTGAGCACGCTACAGCTAAGCATTATTTGATGGCCAGTTATGGCAGCGTAGAGCAAGTGCCAGACAGTGACACCTTACGTAAAACCCGCCGCGGTATCACACAAGAAGGCATGGGTTCCGGCTCTTACTCCATGTACCGTTGTGATATGAGCGATAGTGAATTGGTATTTGGCCAAGGTGCCCGTGAACGAGCACTTTCTGCTAAGCAGCGTGAGTTCCAACAATTAGCTGACCAAGCCTCACAGGCCCAACAATCATTGCGTGAAGCGCAAGACTTGTTGCTCGCCGTTAATCAGTTGCGTCATCTAACCTATGGCGATCAACTGCAACAAATGGTGAGTGTGAATCGTCATTGGCAAAATGCCGAGAAGCAACTGGATCAATTAGATTTGTCGGACTTCTCTGTGGTTGAAGATGAATACCAACAATTGAAAGAGCAGTCCCATGGGCTGGACGATCAAATCAAAAACCTTGACGGTGAATTAGGTCGAATTGCTCAGCAGCTTAAAGAAAGTGAAAAGCGCTGTACCTTCTTGAGCGAGCAACAAGAAAAAACCGAAGAAAGTGCGGATAAAAACGAAAGTCACCTGCGTACCATTACCAAGTTGTGGCCAGACTTTGATGTGGAAAAATGCTTGGAAGACGCCGATGCCGAAGCTAATCGCACCACTGCAGAAATCGCCGAAAATCAGCAGCAAGCCATTTTAAGCGAGCTAAACAGCCGTGCCACCGCATTGGATAAAACCTTGTCGGTACACAACCAAGGCTGCGAAACCTTAGATGCCATTGTTTACACCGCAGATTACAGCGACGAACACAGTGCGGATTTCTTCCGTGCTATTTGTGATGCGCAGCGTGAAGTTGAACGCGTGCACAACCGTTTGCGTAATAACATTCTGGTGGAAAAACAAGATAAGCTGATCACGTTGAAGGACAGCTTCGACAATGCCTTTGTGACCAACCTGTGTCATGCCATTTACCAAGCTATTAGCGAAGGTAAGCGCACACTGGAAGACATGAACAAAGAGCTAGAGCATCACAGATTCGGTACCGATAAAGAATGTTATTGGTTCGACTGGGATTGGGTGCCCGAGTTTAAAGACTACTGGAACTTCTTCGAAGAGGTGATAAAAAACCCCGCCATCGGCGAAGGCCAAACCTTATTCGAAGTAGAGCTATCGCCTAAATCGGCAAAAGTGCGCGCGCAGTTAATGGATATGCTATTGGATGACGACGAACAAAAAGCCATGCGTGAGCTTGAGCGTTTGTCTGATTACCGTAACTATCGTAACTACGAAATTTATAAACAACCCGAAGGCAAAGAACCTATTGCGCTTTCCCAATACGGTACTGGTTCGGGCGGTCAGTTAGAAACCCCAGCGTACATTATTCGCAGCGCTGCCATCACATCGGCGTTCCGTTTTAATCACGGCGACACCCATTTACGTATGGTACTGGTGGACGAAGCCTTCTCGAAAATGGATGAAACCCGCTCGAAAGAAGTCATCAACTACCTAACTGAAAGCCTAGGCTTGCAGTTGCTGTTTATTATGCCGACATCAAAGTCTGGTCCGTTTATGGATTTGATTTCCAATCAGTATGTATTCAGCAAAGTGCCGTTAGCCGCAGGCAAACGTGGCGAGCTAAACACCCGCGTAT
>JBFHVZ010000095.1:0-14392 GCA_041589295.1 Pseudomonadales bacterium | reverse complement strand
GGCTTGTCAGAGTTGGGTGTGTATCTGGTTAACCGCTTAATCGACAAAAACATGCTGATCGAACTGGATCACCTGAGCAATCTGTCTGCCACCCAAACCATGGACATTGTCGAAGCGCGCAACTACAGCGGTGTTATTACCTCACATAGCTGGATGAGCGATGGCAAAAACGGCGATGTACATGATAATACTCGACGCCTGTTAGAAGTCGGTGGTTTTGGAACGCCAATGAACCGCGATGCAAACAGCATTGGAGATCGTATCTCTCGCTACTTGGATATTGTTGAGCAAACCCCTTATCACAATGGTGTGGGTTTCGCGACGGATATGAGTGGTTTGGCAGGGCAACCAGGCCCACGCAGTGACGCCAACGTGAATCCGTTGAACTATCCATTTACGTCGGAATTTGGTTTGGTCTTTAACAAACAGAAGTCGGGTAATCGCACGTTTGAACTGTCAAAGGATGGTATTGCACACTACGGTATGGTGGCAGACCACTTACAGGATATTCGTGAAAATGCATCCGTACGTATATACGAATCGGTTATGAATTCTGCCGAAGCGTATTTGCAAATGTGGGAACGTGCCGAAGCCAATACTTCGTCAGGTCACCATAATCCGCTGTAAAAACGACAAGCGGTTAAACTGAAACAGCCCGCAGTCATGCGGGCTGTTTTATCGTAGAAAAGTTTCGGTCTGGTGACCTTTAATTGCTCAGGTGATCAATGCATAGGCGCTCCTTCAACTTTGCGTAAATTTACCGGAACATACTTGTGATACGGTGTTTTCGTAAATGGATCGCAATGATCGCTTTTGGTTAAGCGATTTAACTCTGGCCCCATGGGGGCACTTCCTTGATATTTCATTCCATAGTCGTGGGGTAAGCTGACCACGCCTGGACGTATGCCTTCGTCTAATAAAATGCTCACCACAATGCTGCCGTGATCATTTTCGCAAATGACTTGATCGTCTTTTGACAGACCCAATGACTCGGCATCTGTCGGGTGAATTTTCAACGCACCTTCTTTATCAATCTTGCGCCAGTTTGGATCGCGATAAATCTGGTTAGCATTGTAAGCACGACGTTCACCAGCCATTAAAATAAACGGAAGCTCAGACGAGGTTTGCGTCGCGTCCCCTTGCAGTTGTGTTGGCAATTCAGACAGCGCAGTGAGTATTTCGTCTATGGCCAAATAGATGCGTTTATCTGGGTTGCGAATTAATTGCCAAACCTCGTCATAGGTGTGCTGACTTAGAAGAGTGCCAGAGGGACTGTTGATGATGCGTTTAAACAGATTAACCCCAAGGTTGTTGCCTTTGCCGCGAACACCTGTGCGTGCCACGGCCACAGGGTGGTAATTGCAAAATTGCAAACATATTGGCAATAGAACAGCCGCTTGCGCGATCCCTTTGGGTAAACGTTGGCCAAGGGTGCGGTAGAAGATCGACGGCGCGTACTTCATGAGCGATTTGTTGCGTTTAAACACCAGCATTAACGCCGCTAAAAATAATTTGTGATTTAGCCCTTTAGGTTCGTTTTTGGCTACCCATGACAGTAGCGGAAAGGATTTAGGCAGGGCACCTAATGTTTCTAATAAACGGCTGTAGATTTCTGGCTCGGGCAGCGAATCACCCTTAGGTTGTAAAGTTGGGTGACGTAAATGAAAAAAGTTAGTGGGGAACTCTAGGTTAAAACCAGCCGCTTCACATTTTTCAAACTGAGAGGCCGCAGGCAATACGTAATCGGCCTGACGTGCAGTTTCGGTCATGGCGACATCCACCACCACAGATAACTCTAGGGTACTAAAGGCTTTTTCTAATTTCGCTGTATCTGCATAGGTCACCAGTGGGTTTGCGCTGTCTACCCAAACCGCCCGTAATCGGTCATCACCCGTGTGCAGTATTTCATCTGCCAAAATATTCGGCGGGTACATGCCAGAAATTGGCATCATTTTGTGACGAGCTGTGCGGTGTATTTTTTTGCCTTTGGCTTCTAGGCGTTCGTCTGAATTACCCAGTAACGGAATCAAAAACGCATGTAAATTGTTGGTGCCTTTTTTACCAAAATGGCCCGTGACCAAGTACAAGAGTTTTTCTAAATAAGCATTTAAGGTGGTGTTTAGTGTTTGTTGAATACCCAAATCTATGCGCACACAACCCCGTTTTGCAGTAGCAAAACCACGGGCAATGGTTTCTATGGTCGCCAATGGGATGTCGGTTTTGCGCGCGTATTCGCCAATAGGAACTTGCTCTAAAATGGGTTTTAGCTGATCAAAGCCTGTGCAATGTTCGGTTAAAAATGCTTCGTTGTGTAGGTTTTCCTGCACGATAATGCCGAGCATAGCCGCCATTAAAAAAGCGTCGGTGCCGGGTTTAATTTGTAAATGATGATCGGCCATGTTGGCGGTTTCAGATTTACGCGGGTCCACGACCACCATGGTACGGTTGGGGTCTTTTTTTATTTCTTTTAAGGTGTCACGGGCGTTGGGAATACCGTGCGACTGAAACGGATTACAGCCGATAAAAAGCACATAGTCGGCGTGTTCCACGTCTTCTGTGGTATGACAGGTTTGATGCCCAAATAAGCGCCCGTTAACCCAAAAGTCCTGCGTTTTTTCTTGTGCTAAGGCCGAGTAAATAAACGGGGTTTTCATAAATGCACGCAACTGTGATGAATAAATGCCGCCAAGGTGATTGCCTTGGCCACCGCCGCCCACAAAGGCAAACGAATGGCCGCCATATTGGCTTTTAATGTGTTGCAGTTTTTGCGCGATTTCGGCTAATGCCGTATCCCAGCTGATAGCCTCGAATTCACCATTGGGTAAACGACGTAACGGTGTTTGCAGACGGTCACCGTGGTCTTGGTAATAAGGTAAGCGCGCGGCTTTTTGACAAATATAGCCTTGGGTTGTGGGGTGAGCTTTATCACCTTTTACCTTGCTGATTTTGCCTTGCTCTGTGGTGATGGTAATGCCGCAATTACGTGAGCACAGTATGCAAGCATTTGCGTATTCGGCGGTGGCAGCGGGGGCGTTCATCAAGCGTCTCCTAAGTCGTTACAACGGTGTACAGAGTTTTGCTGGTACGTGTTTTTGATTACAACTATAACGAGCAACAATGTAGTCGCGTTATGTCATGCACTCAATTCAGGATAGTTGACGCTTAGATAAGCTGAGCTTATCTTCGTGCTTCCCACCGCGAAAGAGGATGGCTAATGTCTCATCAAGCACCGCCTATTCAATGGTTACAGGTCTTCGAAAGCGCGGCTCGCCTGTTAAGTTTCAAGCAAGCCGCAGAAGAGTTGTGCGTATCGCCGCCTGCGGTCAGTCAGCAAATTAAAGTGCTTGAAAGCCATTTAGAAATTGAATTATTTGATCGTAGCCAGCGCCAACTTAAATTGACGGCGGCTGGGCAAGCCTATTACGCCAGCGCACACGACATTATTACCCGCCATCAAAAGGCCTTTCACGATTTGGTGCGTCAACACAAACACTCGCTATTGCAAATTAGCGTGCCGTTATTCGCTGCACAGTCGGTGTTGATTCCGCACATGAATCGGTTTTCTGAGCTAGCGGGTGATACCGAATTACGAATCGTCACCGGCAGCCGCTATGTGGATTTTGATGTAGACGACGTGGATGCAGCCATTCGTTTTGGCACCGGAAACTGGCCAGATTTAAACAACCAATTGCTGATTAATGTGGAACCCGTGTTGGTGGCCAGTCAGCGTTATTTAGACGAACAAGGTTTGAGTCGTGACACTTTTTTTGATCAAACCTTGGTAGAGCAATGTCAAATGCTTACCGTGGACAGTCAATTTGGTGACTGGAAAAAAGTTTGGCCTAGTATTCAACCCAATAAACGATTGGTGCTTGATAGCTTTTTTGCGGTTGTGCGTTCGGCAGAACAAGGTTTGGGTGTCGCCATAGGCACACGGCCATTAATTGATGATTACCTAGCCAAAGGCAGTTTAATTTGTTTGAACACCGGACCCTTGGGCGAAGGCTTTGCTCAACATGGGTACTGGTTAGTGTCGCCTAAAAATAGCAGCAGAAAAAAGCAAATTGATTTGTTGTATCAATGGGCAGCCGAAGCTTTTGCTCAGCTAATAGTTTAGGGCTTAAACAGTTGTTTTTGAGGTAACGCTGGGTGGGTACTCAGCTTTAAGGCTTCGTCTAAAATTTCGTTTAAACGACCATTCTTTTGCAGCTTGAGTAAGCCTGCATTAAATTTTTCAAGCCAGTACAGGCACTTTCCGTAACTTTTCGCGCAAACCATGTGCATGGTGTCCATTGATAAATACGGTTGAGGTATCAGAACCGCACAACCGAGTATTTGACTGGTAAGTTGTTTGAATAAGGGGCGCACTTGACGAAGACCTAACATGCAGGTGGTTCCTTTTGTTACTCGTTAAAGTATAGGGTATGTGCCACAGAACGTGCTCGCAGGCGGTAGCATTGGGTATACTGTGGCTTTGCATTGCGGGCGAGTCTGGTACCGAACTATGAAAGCATCACCCAGTCAGGTGGCACAGCGTTATCGCTTGATTTTGGAATCCATGTCAGAGGGCGTCTACGGGTTAGATGCGCAAGGTCTAGCCACATTTGTGAATAAGGCCGCCGAGCGTTTGACTGGCTGGAAAGCCGAAGAACTTATTGGTCAATCCATTCACCAGTTTCATCACCATAGCCATGAAGATGGCCGTCACTATCCCCAGCAAGATTGTCCTATCTACCAAAGTTTGCGCGACGGTTTACCCAAATTTAACGAGAACGAAGTGTTTTGGTGTAAAGACGGTACCAAGTTTCCGGTGGACTATTCCAGTACTCCAATTATCGAAAACGGCAAAATTCAAGGTGCCGTGGTTGTTTTCAAAGACATTAGTGAGCGTAAACAAGCACAGCAAAGACTTACCGAAGCCTTTGAGCAAGTGCGCCAACTAAAAGAACGTTTGCAAGCCGAAAACCATTACTTACAAGAAGAAATTTCTACCGAACAACAAAGTGAAATTATTGGGCAGAGTGATGTTATACGCGACTTGCACAAACAATTGGCCATGGTCGCACCCACACAGGCAAGCGCTTTAATTTATGGTGAAAACGGTACTGGTAAAGAACTGGTCGCCCGCGCTTTGCATCAACTTAGCCCGCGCCATGACCGTCCCATGGTTAAACTTAATTGCGGGGCAATCCCTGCTGGGTTGGTCGACAGTGAATTATTTGGTCACGAAAAAGGCGCGTTTACTGGCGCGGTACAACAGCGCATTGGCCGCTTTGAATTAGCAGATGGCGGCACCTTGTTTTTAGATGAAGTCAGCGAGTTACCGCTGGACGCCCAAGTAAAACTTTTACGTGTGCTGCAAGAGCGAGAATTCGAACGCGTGGGTGGCGCGCGTACTTTACGAGTTGATGTGCGCGTGATTGCTGCCAGCAACCGCAATTTAGAAAAAGCGGTGCAAGAAGGACGCTTCCGTATGGATTTGTTCTATCGCTTAAATGTGTTTCCCATTGTTGTGCCGCCACTGCGTGACCGTCGGTCGGACATCCCATTGTTGGCTGCGCATTTCGCGCAATTGGCTTGTCGTCGTTTGGGTAAACCGTATCAAGGGTTATCACCCGAAGCATTAAAGCGACTTAGCGAGTACGCTTGGCCTGGTAACGTGCGGGAATTACAAAATCGCATTGAGCACGCTGTGATTTTGCATTCGGGTGGCTTGATGAATGTCAACGATCTTGGTAACGGCGCAGATCCCAATCCAACCGCTGCCGGCGCGGCTCAACCTAAACCTTTGACCATGGCCGAAGCCGAGCGCGAGCACATCATGAAAGCGCTGGCTTATTGCGGCGGGGTCATTGCGGGCGCGCAGGGTGCTGCTCAGTTGTTGGGTATGCCGCCGAGTACGCTTAGATCACGGATGAAAAAGCTGGGTGTGTAATATCGCCATGCGCGATATGTCGTGTCGATATTTCGTTCTTTATGGGTTTTTATCTCATAAAACCCAGTAAAATCAAGGGGTTATAAGTTGGAATAAGGTTTGCTCTATGCGGCCATTATTGCCAATAAGTGACCTTTGATTATGCACAACAGTATTCCGCTGACGGATGTAACCGCCGATAAGGCCGCCCAACACCTGCCTTCCCACGATCCAAATACCCATTCAAGCCCAGTGCCAGATGCCACCCAACATAATCCTGCCGTGAGGCTTGCTAAGGGGCGATATCAGCTACTGCGCCGCCTGTTATGTGTGCCGCTCATCGGACTTTTTTTGTTGGCCCCATGGCTAACGCTTAATGACGCGCCATTGCTGTGGATGGACCTAAGCAAGCGCGCCTTGCATGTGGTGGGGCTCACGCTCTGGCCCGATGATTTATTAGCGCTGACTTGGTTGGGGTTTGCCTCTGCGTTTGGTTTGTTCACGGTTGCTACCCTTGGCGGTCGCCTCTGGTGTGGCTTTGCTTGCCCGCAAACCGTCTGGAGCATGATGTTCATCTGGGTGGAGGAACGCGTACAAGGCAGTCGTCAACAACGCTTAAAGGCCATGAACGCTCCTTGGTCACAAAAACCGTGGTTAAAGATTGCAATTAAACACACGGGTTGGTTAGCAATTGCATTCGTTACGGGTTTCACCTTTGTGGCCTTTTTCGAAACGGGTCAAGGATTAGCGCAGCAACTTATTAGTGGCCAAGCAAGCGTTTCGGTTTGGTTTTGGTTGGTATTTTTTTCGGGTTTAACGTATCTCAACGGTGGTTGGCTGCGGGAACAAGTGTGTTTGCATATGTGCCCTTATGCGCGTTTTCAATCGGTTATGTTGGATCAAAAAAGTTTTAAAGTGACTTACGACGTTGCCCGTGGGGAACCGAGATTAAATAAACAACATAAACAAACCGTGCTAGAACCAACAACGCTAGAACCAAAAACGCTAAAACCAACAGAACCAGCGCAAATTCAAACTCAGGGTGACTGCGTAGACTGTTCATTGTGCGTGCAGGTATGTCCAGTGGGAATTGATATTCGCCAAGGTATGCAATACGCATGTATTGATTGTGCAGCGTGCATTGATGCTTGTGATGCGGTCATGGAAAAAATAAAAAAACCAACCGGATTGATTCGTTTTGATATGGCCGCCGGCGAATCTTTTAACGGCACGACCGTTGGCAAATTGGTTGGGCTAATTAAAAACCGAGGCAAACTGTGGGGGTACGGTTTGCTAACTTTATTGTGTGTGGCGGCTTTTGCCACCCAGTTATGGTTGCGCGAAAACCTAGATGCGCATATGACCCGTGACCGCGGTCAACTGTTTTTTTATAACGGCAATGGCCAGTTAGCTAACCGTTACCATTTAAAGCTGCACAACAAAACCCGCGAGCCCATGCAATTGACGCTGGCCGTGCAAGCGGAGCGTCCCGCTAAACTGGTTTTACACCCTAGTTCGCGCATTACCCTACCAGCAGGGGATCATCGTACGCTGGCGGTGGAAGTGGCCTGTGAGTATCCATGTGCGAGCCCGTCCCGCAACCGTATTTGGTTGAGCATTACCAACCATCAAACCCAAGAGAACTGGTCGCTCGACCAAGTGTTTTATGCCGAATAAGGCCAGAGAAGAGCACGTCTAAGGTCTACACTGTAAACAGATAGGTAAACCGTTTATATACTGCGCGGTGGCGACTGTGCTTTCTACAATCTAGGATGACAGGTTTTGTTTGCAGTGTTGCATGCCCGTAGGTTAGCTCGAGAGGCCAGCTCAGTTTTAGTCATGCCAGTTTTAAGCAGGGCTAAAGCCATCAAAGGCGTTTTTTTGGCGTTATTGTGCGTGGTTAGCGCCAACGCCTTGTCTAAAGACCTGTTTGAATATTCTCTAGAAGAATTGATGACCGTTGTGGTGGTTTCGGGCAAAGAAGAAACCATACGGCATTCGCCGGGGACTGTGTCGACTTATTATCCCGACCAGTTACAAAACATGGGTTTGCATACTCTGCGCGATATGGTGCGTTTTGCCGCGGGCGTACAATTGACGGACTCGCTCATCGGTGAAGAAGTGGTCCAGTTGCGTGGTTTGTTCGATGCCGACAATCAAAAAATTCTGTTTATGGTAGACGGTATTCCGTACTGGATGTCTTCCCACGGCAATGTGCCCTTGTATGGTATCCCGTTGCTGGCCATAGAGCAGATCGAAGTGATCCGCGGCCCTGCCAGTGTGGCCTATGGCACCAATTCTTCTGCGGGTGTGATCAATGTGGTGACCCGCAAACAGGCTATTAACGGCGCTTCGCTTACTGTGGCCAATCACAATCAACGTACCGTCAACGCGGTAACGCAACGTGGGTTTGCAGGTGGCCAATTGTTATTGGCGTTGGAGCATCGCAATGATGATGGTTTCGATGCCGAGGCACGGGACACCTTTATTGCGTTTGACCCCAGCTGTGGTTGCTTTCCTACCGTGGATAAAGTGCATTATCAAAATTCGTTAGAGCATGATTCCGCCATGGCAAGGCTAAACTACCAAGGTTTGACCTTGACCGTGCAAGCATTTGAAAGTCGACGAAACCAGTTGGCTAATAACTCCGCTCTAACACCGGGCCAGCGCAAGCAATTTGGGCAGTTGGTTTCGGCGCGGTATCAAAAAAATTTGGGGCTTTATGAGTTCGAAGTGTATTCCGATTGGAATCGTTTTTACCGTGAAGACACGGTCGAAAACTTTTTAAGTTTATTTGGGATTGATGGTAACGGTGCCATTGATCTGGACAACAACGGCGCCAACAACACTCGTTGGTTAAACGGCGTGCGCATGGAAACACAACTCAGTGCTCAATTATCTTGGCTAGCCGGTTTCGAATACGAAGAACGCGCAACCGAAAATTCACGCTTTCGCGATGATGTACAAGGTGCGCAATTATCCTTATTAGCGCAGCCGCCGTTTAATCGGCCATTCGAATTTCAAGACGACGGTTCGTTGTTATTGTTTGAAGAAGACAGCCTCAGCGAAATATCGGCCTTTACACAGTTTGATTATGTCAGTGGTGACTGGCGCTACGTTGCAGGTCTACGCCATGTCGATAATGAATTTAGTGGTGAACACACAGCACCGCGTTTAGCCGCCGTGTGGAGTTATAACGAACAAGACTCAATAAAATGGTTGTATGGTGTGGGTTTTAATTCACCTACGTTTCGCCAGCTTAGTGCACGTAATCAAGTTGGTGTTAAACAAGACATCGACATACAAGCAGAAATTATTCATAGCTATGAAGTGTCGTGGGTACGTACGTTAGGGCATCGTCATCATTCACTTACTGCGTTTCATATCGAGGCTGACAAACTCATACAAGCAAATGGCGATGGCGTGGTGAACGCCGACGACGCCATCGAACGCAATGGTCTTGAATATGAGTTCCGCTACCGCAATGCGCAGTGGGCGGCTTGGTGGTCCACTACGTATTTGCATCAGGGCAATCAATCAATTCGTGACGACAGAGCGGCGTTGTACGCATCGCGGTGGATGGGGAAAATAGGTGTGCAGCGAAAAGGGCGGCGACATACTTTAGGAGCAGCGTTAAATGCCAGCTCGCCAAGGTACCAAGTTGATGAACAATATTGGTTAAACTTGCATTACCGTCATCGTTGGCAAGCCCTTAGTGGTTACGTGACGGTGGTAAATGCACTTGATCAAACCATCATGCATCCTGATGTGCGCTCACAACAAGAAGTACAATTGCAAGCGGTTGCAGGCAGGCATCTAATAGCGGGCATAGAAGCGCGTTTTTAGTGTTTGCGTTTACCCATTATCACCAGCAATACCCCACCTAGGACTGCTAAGGTGGCCAAATAAAAGCGCGGTTCTAGCAATTCGTCCAATACCAATACACCTGCCAATGCTGCCAGTATCGGCACCAATAACATAGACACCGCAGCTTGAATGCCGGTAAGTGATTGCAATGCTTGATACCAAATGGCGTAGCCCAGTCCTGATGCCACCACACCTGAAAGCAACGCGTAAACGGCCCCCGGTGCCGTTAGCCAAGCCCAAAACGTTAGGTCTAGTTGATAGCTTTTTATTTGATGGCTATCTGAGCCCGCCGCAAACCACCACCATAACGCTGTAGCACACAGTAATGGCAACAAACATAATACAAAGCTATGCATGGTGTCTTGCAAACCGTTTTGGCTAGCGGTACCCAGCCACGAATACAATCCCCAAGCCACACCCGCCAATAACATCAATAACAGTCCTGTGAGGCTCGGCGTCGCCAATGACGGCCAAGTCAAAATTAATAAACCACTAAAGGCCAGCAGTAGACCAAAAATTTCCCGCCACGTAAGCCGTTGGCCATTGAGTACAGACAGCAACACCATGGTGATTTGTACTGCGCCAAATAAAATCAGTGCGCCAATGCCGGTATCCAATTGCACATACGCCAACGAAAAACACAGCGCGTAGACCCACAAACTAAAAGCACTGCCCCATGCTTGTGGTCGGTTCATGGCTTCGCGTAAGGCGATGCGCCAGTGCGGTTGTCGCCAAACCACTAACGCAACTAATGTGATTGCGCCACTGGTTAAGCGTAAGAAGGTAAAACTAGCAGGGTCAATCGAGGCGGGTTGGTCGGCAGAGGTGAGTAACGCCATACGGCATAGCAGCGAGTTCGCGGCAAACGCGACTAATGCAAGCCCAGTTAAAAGTAAGGGCGAACGTGTAAAAATCGCTTCAGGGCGTGTAGCAAAAAGTGAAAAACGCGGCATGCAAGACTCCAAAGTGCATGACAACAAAAGACCCGTTGTAACCACTTTGGTTCAGCTTGTCACGGTTAACGTGCAATTCCGCCTTGATGTTTCATTTCGTACATGAGGTCGTCTGCTTTTTTTAGCAGCATATCTATGGTGACGTTTTGTACGCGTTTTTTGGTAATGACCCCTTCACAAAACTCGATGTCGTAACCCCGTTGGGCGATCTGGTTGTAATCTTTAACATCGGCTTTGAAGCGTTCTAACACGCGAGAGGCGTCTTTCAACTCGACCCCTGAAAGCAGTACGGCAAATTCGTCGCCGCCTAAACGACCGCATACATCGGCATCTCTAAACGCATGCAACATGAGCTTGGCAAAACGCTTCAACGCTAGGTCACCTTCTTTGTGACCAAATTTATCATTGATGGGTTTAAATTTGTTTAAATCGAAAAAGGCCAGCGTCGCGGGAAGGTCCTGACGTGCGCAAAAATTTAGACAGTTTTGCGCAAGGGTAATAAAACCCCGACGATTTGGGATATTGGTCAACTCATCGAGCACGGCTAACTGCACAGTGGCAATTTCATGTTCGACCATGAGTTTTAAATCGTGAAACAGCGCAACTTCGTCGTCGGTTAGGGTACGTGGGGTCGAATCAAATATGCATAACGTGCCAAGTTTATGGCCGTCTATGTTGCGCAATGGAAAACCAGCATAAAACCGAATGTGCGGGTCGCCCGTGACCGTGGGATTATCAACAAAGCGCTGATCTTTCCATGTGTCCGTCACCTGAAATAAACCGTCGCCGAGTAGGGCGTGACCGCAAAAAGAGGTCGCCCTAGGGGACTCTTGTTCATCTGTGCCGAACTTGGATTTATACCACTGCCGGTCTTCATCCAAAAAGCTGACCAGTGCCGTGGGTACATCGAACAAACGACAAGCAATGCGCGTGATGCGGTCGTAGCGCTCTTCTGCTGGGGTGTCCAAAATGTTTAAGCTGTACAGGCTTTGTAAGCGCTGCGCTTCGTTGTCGGGAATGGCGGGCTTAATCATATGGACTCGCGAACACAATAGAATATTGTCAGTATAGTCAGCTCTGCGTCAGATTCTAAAAATCAGGTAGGCGATAATGCCCAGCCAAACCGCCAGACCCACAGCAAACACGGTGGTGGCAGTTTGTTGATGCTCTTCTTCGCGGGGCTGAATGCCTTTTGCGCGCATGGTGACTTGGGCCGTTAAGTTCACCGAAGCCACGTTAGCCAACAGCAGCAATGAAGCGCCCAATGCCTCTGGCATGGCCTGCAAACCAAGACAAATCCCTAAGGTGACCGCCGGCGGCAGAAGCGCCACGGCCACCATGACGCCCACCAATACCGAGCTAACCCCAGTGGTGATCGACAACGCCGCCGCCGCACCAGACGCCAACGCCAGCACCAAGCTGTCGATGCCCACTACAGTGCGCGACAACAGCTCGCTGGTCAGCTCTAAATTCGGGTAAAACGCCCCAATGATGTAAGACAGCAATAGAGCAAAGCCAATGCCCGCAAACAACGCTTTTAATGCGTTATAAATGGCTTTGGTTTTACCAAGGGTGATAGCCAACGACAGCGATAAGTTAGGCCCAAGCAACGGCGCGATGACCATGGCCCCTATGATCACGGCCACGTTATTCGAAATTAAACCAATGGCCGCTACGATCGTGCTTAAAAACACCAGCAGCATGTAATGCCAGTCCAGCTTACTTTGCACCGACAACTGACTTAACAGCATTTCACGGTTGACCCCTTGTTGCTGTTTTTTCTCGAACGGCAGGGCCACCTCAAGCGGGTAGGCGATCACACGGAAATTACTCTTGCCGCCCATGATGCTTTGCAACTGGTCCAGCACCTTTTGCGACTTGGCTTTCTCGACCAATATTTTGATCGCCAGCTGTTTTTCATTACGACTGCTGACCCAGTAGTCCTTTGCATCGGCTTGTTTGGCGACGCGTAGAATGGCTTCTTCGTTGGAGGGTGGGGCAATGGCTTCGATGATTAACATAAATAGAAAATGGCGGCTCAATGACGGTAAAAATCAGGCGATAACATAGATAACTAATCGCTGAATGACTAGGGCTCAATAGCATCAGTTTAGTCAGTGAACTTGGTAAATGTGCAATGCAACACACACAATAAAACAGCAACCGCCGCGCTTCTCGCAACGGTTGCGTGCTAGCAAACGTTAAAGTTCGACCAGCAGCTTACCTTTGTTCTCGCCGGTAAAGAACATGTTCAAACCGGCAATGCTGGACTCCAGCCCTTTCAATACGTGGCTGCGATGTTTGATTTTGCCTTGCATCACGTAAGGCGTCAGTTTAGCCAGCAGTTGAGGCACCTTGTCGAAATGGTCTGGCATGGTGAAGCCCTGAATGGTCAAACGCTTTTTGATAATGGGAATCCAGTTTGGCCCCGCACTGGGCTGCGCCGCCACATAGTCGGCAATCATGCCACACAAAACAATGCGGCCGTGGGCGTTCATGCGCTCAAAAATCAGGTTTTGAATGGGGCCGCCGGTGTTTTCAAAAAACAGGTCGATGCCATCGGGCGCGGCGTCCGCCAGTTGCTGTGCTAAATTGTCAGACTTGTAATTAATGGCCGCATCAAAGCCTAATTCATTCACTAACCAATCGACTTTTTCATCGCTGCCCGCCACACCGATAACGCGCAAGCCTTCTGCTTTAGCCAATTGACCCACTAACGAACCTACTGACCCAGCTGCACCTGTCACAATCAAGGTTTCACCCGCTTTAGGCTTGCCTACATTAAACAAACCTTGCGTCGCGGTCAGACCGGGTAACGCAAAAATCGACAATATCGTTTCTGCTGGCAGTGGGGCTTCTACTTTGTTAATGCCTTCGCCCTGGGTTAAAAAGTATTCCTGCCAACCCATCATGCCCATTACACGGTCGCCCACTTTAAAGTCAGGGTGTTGGCTTTCGACCACTTCGCCCAACCCCGATGAGCGCATCACCGTTCCCAGCTCCACGGGCGGGATGTAGCTTTCTGTGTCTGGGCTCATCCAACCGATCATGGCTGGGTCCAACGACATGTGAGTTTGTTTTACTAGAAACTGTCCTTCCGCCACAGTCGGCATTGGCAATTGCACTACGTCAAACAGGTCTGGGGTAATCGCCCCAGTGGGGCGGGCGATGAGATTAATCGCGGTATAGGTAGATGCAGTCATGATGTCTCCTGTAGGGCTGAACGGCAGCCGATAATGAATGTGCTGGGCATTATTCCTATTGAGTCTGGTCGGATATATGGGTGTAAATCCGAATCTTTATTGCTTTAATGACAATAATCGAGTCTACAAGCCCCTGAGGAATCTAGATTGGACCAGCTAAAAGCCCTGCGGTATTTCGTCAAAGTAGTGGAAACCGGCAGCTTTACCCAAGCGGCCGCCAGTTTTGGCGTGCCACCTTCGTCCTTGTCGCGGCGCGTGGCCGACTTAGAAGCCGCCCTAGGTGCAACCCTGCTTAAACGTTCTACCCGAGTGGTGCGCGTGACCGAAGTTGGGCAGCAATACTTTGCACAGGTACGAGACTTACTGACCCAGCTAGAACAAAGCGACGAAGCCGTGCGCAGCTACCAAGCAAAACCCACGGGCCAATTAAAAATCAGCTCCACCGTGGGCTTTGG
>JBFHVZ010000094.1:0-14454 GCA_041589295.1 Pseudomonadales bacterium | reverse complement strand
TTCCATAGGCGTGCCTTCTGGCATATCCACAATGACTTGGAATTCTGACTTGTTATCAAAGGGCAGCATTTTCATAACCACGGCCGTGGTTACGGGTAGCAGCATGGCTAAACCAATCAGCGCCAATACACCGGCAAATAAAAACAAACGGTTTCTTGCTGCACGAGTGCCTTCGATGAAAGGACGCATGGTGCGGTTAAACAGTTTATACAAGCTGCCACGCTCAACGTTTTCTTCATCGTGAGCTGATTCCCCACTGGGTGTGTGCTTGTTGAGCAGCTTAAAGCTCAGCCAAGGTGTGACGACAAAGGCAACGACGAGTGAGATCAACATGCCAGTGGACGCATTAATGGGAATCGGGCTCATGTATGGCCCCATTAACCCGCTAACAAAGGCCATGGGCATAAGCGCTGCAATCACGGTAAACGTTGCGAGTATGGTGGGGCTGCCCACTTCATCTACGGCTTTTGGAATGACTTCCAATAGTTTTTTGCCACCCATGTGTAAATGGCGATGTATGTTTTCCACCACCACGATGGCATCGTCCACCAAAATACCAATGGAAAAAATCAATGCGAATAGGGATACACGGTTAAGGGTGAAGCCCCAAGCCCAACTGGCAAATAAAGTGATGGCCAGTGTAATAAAAATTGCACCGCCTACGATCACGGCTTCGCGCCAGCTCATGGTAAATAGCACCAAGATCACCACAGCTGCCGTGGCAAACAAAAGTTTGGCAATTAATGTGTTGGATTTAGATTGTGCGGTTTTGCCGTAGTCACGGGTGATGTCTACGTTTACGTCGGCGGGAATCAAATTATTTTTTAGTTTTGCCAAGCGTTGTTCTATGGCTTGAGTGATATCAATGGCGTTTTGCCCCGGTTGTTTGGCAATGGCAATGGTCACAGCAGGTTTGCTGTTTGCATCTAAAGCGTTAAACGGCGCGTGGAAAACTTGGTTGTTTGGGACATCTGCTTGCACGTGTACATCGGCCACGTCGGCTAAGTAAACCGGAGTGGTATTGGCACTCAGTCCCACCACCAAATGTTTAATTTCTTGCGCCGTGGTTAAAAAGTCTCCAGCTTGAACTTGAATCACTTGATTGTTTTTTACAACATCCCGCGCAGGCGCGCTGTGATTGCTCGCTAATAAGGTTTGGCGAACATCACTTAACGCAATGCCATAGGCGTTTAAGCGCACCGGATCTAATGTGACATTCACCACCTGTCTGTGTTCACCCAGTGTATAAATGTCGCGCGTACCGGGAATGCGTTTTAGTTCCACTTCTAACGTGTGGGCCAATTGTGTGAGTTCTTGTTGACTCACATCATCGCGCTCGGACCATAGCGTTAAAGCCATAATCGGGACGTCATCTATGCCCATGGGTTTAATTAATGGTTGAGATGCGCCCAGCGCAGCAGGCAACCAATCGGCGTTGCTGTAGATTTTGTTGTACAAATTCAAAATGGCGGTTTCGCGTTTTAACCCCACTTCAAATGCCACGGTAAGGGTGGACATACCCGGTTGGCTGACCGAATAAATATCATCCACGCCTGCAATTTCAGACAAAATTTGTTCAGCCGGTGTGCTGATTAAGTTTTCCACTTCTTTTGCGGACGCACCGGGATAGGCAATAAACACGTTAGCGAAGGTCACGTCGATTTGTGGCTCTTCTTCTTTTGGTGTTATGGCGATGGCAAAAAAGCCAAGCAGTAAACCGACAATGGCTAGCAAGGGCGTAATGGCATTATTTTGAAAAGCTTCAGCTACGCGACCACTGATGCCCATGGCTGCGCCGTTTTTATCGGCGTCGTTTTTATTGGAGCCGCTTGCAGACGTGTTGTGCTGATCAGTCGACATTAGTTTGTCTCCTGTTTAGCCAAAACTTTATAACCTTGAATGGCAATGGTTTCGTCAGGGCGCAGGCCTGAAAGAATTTCGACCTGCTCGTTGTAACGCTCACCTAAGCGTACTTGGCGCAGTGCAAAGCCAGTTTCATTTTTTACATAGACAGCCGCCAGTTCGCCCCGTTGAATAATGCTGCTTTGCGGTACTAGCAATAAATCTTCACTGCCCATGGGAACGTTTAATTTGACCCACATGCCGGGGAAGATGGATTTACCTTCGGCGTCCACATCGACCCGTACTTTAAAGGTGTGACTTTTGGGATCGGCGTAAGGAAAGATCACCAAATTTTGCGTCGGTAAGGATTCACCATTAACCAAAACCTGTAGGTCTTGTTGTTTACGTAATTGTGGTGCGAAGCGTTGTGGCACGTCCGCCACTGCGCGCAGTTTTGATAACGACAAACCTGTCATCACCGGCTTACCCGGGCTGACCATTTCACCCACTTCTACGTGACGATTTTTTACGATACCGCTGTAAGGCGCACGAATCTGTGTATAAGAAAGCTGTTCCTCTGCTTGATCCTTAATGGCTTGCGCTGCTTTCACGGCCGCCGCTGCGCTCTTAGCTTGGGCTTTTGCGCTGTCTAACTGGCCCTGCGAAAGGGAACCTTGTGCGTGTAGTTTTTCGGCCCGTTGTAACGACAATTGCGCATCACGATTTTGCGCTTGGGTTTGGCTTACCTGTGCTTGCGCCTGACGTAGTGCGGCACGTTGTTCTGTGTCCACCAATTGCAACACGATTTGGCCTTGCTCCACGTAGTCGTTCACATCGAAGTGAATTTGCGCGATGCGGCCGCTGGTTTGGGCACTGATGGTGGCTTGGTGCACAGCTTCGATGATGGCTTCTAGCTCAAACCACTGAGTCGTGGGTACAGCTTTGACCACATAGGTGTCGTCAGCCGCAGAGGAGGCTTGTTCCGCATGAATGACTGGAGCAGTCGTCAAGGAGCCGACCATGCCAGCAAACAAACTTGCCGACATCACCATGGCGTGCCATGTACGTGCTCTGGCGGAGATGGAGTGGGTTGCTAGGAACATGGGCTGTGCGCGTCGAATCATGGAAACACCTTCGTCCTGAAAGCCAATCTGAGTAAGGGTATTGGCTGAGCATAGTTAGCGCGCGCCAAGGGGTCGAGGGTCAGATCAGCCTTCTCTAAATCATCATTAGATTAGAGAAATCTAATATTAATGATTGCTAATGTATAGCATGGGGCTCGGCTTTTCAACGGCGAAAAAGGTGAAGAGAAGGGTGGGGACGGTTATGGAGCGAGATAGGGTGTTTTAGCAGTGGAACAAACAGCCTCAAGGTGGCGGGAATGACCTTGAGGCTAGGGTACTCAGCGAGAGTCTGCTGTTAGTCAATCAAACCGTATTGGTCGCGCAAAATGGCGATGATTTCGGCTTTGGGGTTCTCACTTAGGTGAATTTTTTCGCCTGTGATTTTTTCTGCAATGCCGATGTAGGTGTCGCTCACCTGTTGGATTACTTCAAGCGGCAGGGCGTTGTCGCGGGCTAAGGCGGCGCGCTCGTCCATGCGGTCTTTGTTCAGCAGAATATCGGGGTCAGGGAAGTGGTTCAGCAAGGTCTGGCGGAAGCCTTCTTTGGAGTTTTCTACAATTTTGCCAGCGCGGTATTGTTCGCCGTCCCAGATGCGTGAGCTATCGGGCGTGCCCACTTCGTCCATGTAAATCAACTTTTCGTTGTCAGCGGCATCGGTGACGTAACCGAACTCAAACTTGGTATCGACAAATACTTGATCAAGCTTGGCCAAAGCGTCGCTGATGACGTTGAAGCCCTGTTTTAGCAGGGTTTCGTACTGTTCGATGTCTGACGCTTGCGAGAAGTTAAATGCCGCAAAGTTATTCACAATGTCATCACGGGTGATGTTGACGTCATCCACTTCGGGCACGTTAGGAATGCCTTTTAAAATGCCTTTAGTGGACGGTGTGATGAGCAGCTCAGGCAGTTTTTGATCTTTTAACAGACCTTCGGGTAATTGAATGCCGCAAAAATCACGTTCGCCTTTTGCGTAAGCGCGCCACATGGAGCCGGTAATGTATTGACGACAAATGGCTTCGATCATTACTGGCTTGGCTTTTTGTACGATCCACACAAACGGGTGTGGAATGTCCAGAATATGGCTGTCGGCCAAACCTTGCTCTTTAAACAGGCGGAACCAGTGGTTGGATACCGCGTTCAATGCCGCGCCTTTACCCGGTACGCCTTGCACACCGCCTTCACCGTGCCAGATGCAGTCAAACGCCGAAATACGGTCGCTGATGACCATGATGGCCAAGGGTGCATCGGCGGCTACGTCATAGCCTTTTTCTTGAATTAAGCGTTTGCTGTCGGCTTCGGTCAGCCAGTAGACAGAACGGACCTTACCGCTGTGTACGGGTTTGTCGGTACGAATAGGAAGGTCGTTATTAACGGCTAATACGGTATCTGCCAGACTCATGGGTGGTTAAATTCCTGACACAGAAGGTGATCTTGTTTGAGAGCGGTTTGAGCTGGGCGGAGTTTAGCAGAATTCCCCCTCACTGACAGATTAGAGTGAGGGGGGCGGCGGACGAGACGTTAAGTGGAACGCCCCAAGATTAGGCGTAAGCGTATTCAGGGCCTGCTTTTAATGCTTGTTGGTAAGCCGGTCGCGCTTGTAGGCGTTTTACGTAGGCGACAATGTTGGGGTATTGCGCTGCCGTGCCACGACTCACACTGGCCTCAAGTGGAAAGCTCATTTGAATGTCGGCCGCGGTAAACTGCTCGCCGCTGATCCACTCATGCTTACCTAAGTGCTCATCAATGTAGCTCATGTGACGTTTGATGTTAGGGCTAACAAATGCCCCCATAACTTTATTAGCCAGCATTTTAGCTACGGGTTTAATGAAGAAGGGCATTTTGGCTTCTTTCATTTTGGTGAATACCAAGGACATTAATAGTGGTGGCATGAGTGAGCCTTCGGCGTAGTGCATCCAGTACACGTATTGCCAATACTCGGTGGCATTGGCTTTGTTGGGCTTGAGACGATCCGCCCCGTAGGTGTCGATTAAGTACTCGATGATGGCGCCGCTTTCCGCCAAGGTGATGCTGTTGGCATCGTCGGTGATGACGGGTGACTTACCCAAAGGGTGCACCGCTTGTAGGGTTGCGGGTGCCATGATGGTAATGGGATCGCGGTCATAAGTTTTGATTTGGTACGTCAAACCAAGCTCTTCTAACAGCCATAAAATACGTTGTGCGCGTGAGTTGTTTAGGTAATGCAGGGTAATCATGGGACTTCCTCAACGAAATTGGCCGTGTCTATAAATAGAAGGTGGCTATATTGCCACGTCTGCTACGGGCTAACTTGGCTATTTGTGACGTCCCACTAGTCGAATAGGCCATTTAGCATAAGCACTGCGGTCAAATCGTAACAATTCCCCTGTATTGATGATGTGACTTTTACATAGGCATGTCATTGATCGAGAGGAGTACGCTCCATGGTCCAATTGCACTACAGCAAACGTCCGAAGGTTTTAGGGGCGCTGATTAAATTCGTGGTTGTGCCACGATCCGGTTTTAATTGGCAGCATGGGATGCCCAATATACAAGCTCGTTGGCCAGCAGCTAGGGTAGAGGCCAAAGCGCTTGCTCAGTACCTACAAACCTTATCCATCTCGCCTACTCCTTACTTGCCCATACTGTATCCACATGTTCTGGCCAACGGCATGCATATGCACATGTTGGCACACAAAGCGTTTCCGTTTCGTGCTATGGGTGTATTGCATCTAAAAAATCGCGTACGTCAGTTTTGCCCAATTGCGGTGGATGCCGTTATGGATATTCATTGCTATACCGGTGACGTGCGGCCGGTGGAAAAAGGATTGGAATTCGATTTTGTCACCGACGTGTATGTCGCAGGGCAAAAAGTATGGGAAGAAATCAGCACTTATTTTGCAGCCGGCCGCTTTGCCGATGCCCCCCAGCCTAGCGTTGGCGCAAGTAGTTTTGAATTGAGCAGCCTTAGCGATGCGGCCCCTATAAAACCTTGGTACGTACCCAAAAATCGTGGCCGCGCCTACGCTAAGTTAAGTGGCGACCATAACCCCATTCATACATCAAAATGGGCCGCCAAACTGTTTGGTTTGAAACGGGACATTGCCCACGGCACTGGTTTATTAGCACAGGCGGTTGAACAATCGGGCGTAATTACCCAAGGCCCAGAACTAGGCTGGCAAATTGATGTGGTGTTTAAAGGGCCTGTGTATTTAGGTTCTCATGTGGCATTAAAAGCCAACCCAAAACTTGAGCCACAGCGATTCGACCTTTACAGTGAAGATAACCCTAAACCGAATTTTTGTTTGGCCATCAAACCGCTTCAATATGCCAATGGGAGTTGAACCATGTCTGATCTAGCAAAGCAATCCTGCGAAGCCTGTCGCGCTGATGCGCCTAAGGTGTCTGACGAAGAATTAAAAACCCTTATGGCTCAAATCCCCGATTGGAAAGCCATTAGTGTGGATGGGGTTTTGCAATTAACCCGCGAGTATTCGTTTAAAAACTTTAAACAAGCCATCGCGTTTACCAATAAGGTGGGAGACTACGCTGAAGCAGAAGGACACCACCCAGCGCTATTAACCGAATGGGGAAAAACCACAGTGTCTTGGTGGACACACAAGATAAAAGGCCTACATAAAAACGATTTTATTATGGCCGCCAAAACCGACGAGATTTTTAATCAACTTTGACTTTCGATCAGCGCTGCAGCCTTAGCTCGAAGGCTCGTAGCGCACTTCCCTCACAGCCATCCACTTTTAGCGTCAACGAGCCATTGCCCTTGTAGGCTTCTAGTGCAAGCATAAATCGACGCATGGCCACATCTGGATCTTCGCTGTACACCAAAAATCGATTGGACGGTTCGCCACCACATTTATGCACTTTGTTTAAAGCGATGATTTCAAAAGGGGCTTCCTCATCGTCGGCTAATTGTCCAATTGACCCTACCTCTAGGTCCTGAACCAAACTGGCGGCAGTTGCCCATGGTGAGAGTACACATCCAATGACGCAAACAAGCCAATAAAAAATTTGGACGCATTTAATAGACATTCTTTTTTGAATCTCGCCGTTATTCCTTCTCAAAGCATAGCAGTTGGATTGCTGCGTCATTGAATCGGATTCTGATGATTCTGCTAGCGACTCGCTAACGCTCGGCTATGCTGAAAGATAGGAATAAGTAAAAAGCGACAAAATGGATTATGTCGATCACTAGATTAAAAAAATACCGCCAAACTGCTGGTTTTAAAGCACTGTTTATTCTGCTTTGCGTCAGTTTTTTGCCAGCCGTTTGGGCGGAGACACGTTTAGTCGAAGGTACCCTGCCCGAACTGTCGAAGCCGCCAACACAGTATTCAGGCTTTGCCATGTTATTGGACGATGAAGGCATCTTGGTGCCAGAAGAATTACTGGACGTGGACGCCAGCATTAAGCGCATCGCTTTTTACCACACAGGTGACCGCCTGCATCGCAAGATTCCCAAACAAGTTCACCTAATGATTGAAAATAAACTCATGGGCAAGTTCATGGGTTTAGGGCGTTTCGAAATTGTGGATTGCATTGAATGTCGCACCACTAAAGTGGATTTCAGTCAAAATAAAATGAATATTTCTCAGCGTGCAGAGGACAACCAAGGGTTGCGTGAATTATCCAAGGATATTCGTGCTGATGCGTTTGTGCTGTGGAATGCCAGTGTGCACGAAAACAAATTTACGGTGAATCTTCGGTTAGTTAGCTCGCAAAGCAATAGCATTGTGTGGCTAAAAGAGTACTCGAAAAAAACCACACGTGAGCAAGAATCCATGGACTTTGAAACCACGCAATGGGAAGTGGTGATCGGCGCGTGGGGGTTGGATAGCGAACGGGATGCTGTCAGTGTCGGTGCCGAAGACGCAACCTTAGAAGGGGTCACATCGTTTGGTATTCGCCGCCGTGAAAGCACCACATTAAATAAAGACATTGAATACACCTTGGGTGTGGACTATTTCAAAAACTTTTCCAGCACTGAGCAATTTAATGTCAACGGTGTCAACGTAGAAGGCCGTGTCTACGTCAACATAAGTGCCATGGAAGATTGGGTGAAAACACAAACCTATATGGGTATTGGTCAAGCATTTTTTAGTGGTGCCCATGGCTTGATGTTGAAGTTTGGCTTGGAGTTTCCATTTGTGACCAATGGCTTTATGTCATTGGGTGCTGTGTATTTAGTACCCGGTGAAGTGGAGTGGGCATCGGATTCAGACTATGTGGATAAGTCTGAATTTGGTGGCACAGGGTTAGATTTAACTTTGGGTTTTCGCTTCTAGTTAAACAGGAGGTTGGTGATGTTAACGGTAAAAAAATCTGCCCTGTTTAAGGTTGTATTATGTACCTGTGTCGTGATGGCTTCTGGCTGCGCGATTGATGGCATGCCCACAGAAAAAGATCCCTTTAGTGCTGAACCCGCCCCTGATTTTTTGGCCGAGCAAGAAATGCCCATGGCGGAATACGCTAAGAAAAACCATGGCGTAGTTAATGTGCATCGTCATGGTCCGGGGTATGACATCATGTTTACCTTAAACGCCGGTGATAGTGACATGATTTTCTCCATGGACCTACCCCAAGGTGGCGAGAGCTTTATGCCTGAGTTGCACGAAAAAATGAGTCAGGCAGCGAAAGGTGAAAACGGCATAGAGCGACCTGATAGCCCTGAAGAAGAAAACGATTTTTTCAATCAAAAATCGTTGGAACTGTTTTCTAAAGCCACAAAGCATATGCTGAATGCACAAGCTTTGTTCTATCGTAAGTCCTATTGGAAAGCCCTAGAAGAAACCAACAAAGCGGTATCTCTGGTACCCAAGTCGGCACAAGCCTATGCTTTAAAAGGCAGTATCTACTACAAAATGGGCCGTAAGAACGATGCAAAAAAATCGTGGCAAATTGCGCTGCAACTGGACCCCAGTCTGGTTGATGTAAAAGAAAGTTTGAGTCGTATCAAATAGGGTAGGGAAGCGTGAATGATGATTAAACGTCGCCGTACCAAAATACGCAATCGCTTACCTATTGTTTGGGTACTTGTATGTCTTTTACCTTGGCTGTTAATAAGCATGCAGGGCAAAACTCAAGAGCCCATCGAAGTCGTTAGTAAAAAAGACGACTTGGATGAAATTCAACTTAAATCTCGGCTAGAAGACCGCTTAGCACGAGATATTCAAGCGTATTTAGGACACAACCGTTTCATCGTAAATGTGGATGTGGCCTTGCAACGCATTCGCCAAGTTATTAAAGAAAAAACACCTGCCCCCCAAGAGCGTGAATACGCCCCTAAAAGCCCTTATCCAAAATTGCTGTTTCCTACCTCCAGCGCTGAAAGCGACGGCGAAGAAGATGTCGAAAGCCTACCCGGATTACCTTACGTCGACATTCCGGTAGACCGCGAAAAAGAAGCAGAAATCGAATTTATGCGCGAGCAGATTAAACGTCTGCAAAAAGAGCAAAATCAACCCAAGTGGAGCAGTAATGGCGGCAGTGATAACGGCGAAATAGTGAGTGAAAAAACAGTTGGCGTTTTTAATAAAATAAAAAAACTCATGGTGACCTTGGTTGTCGAGTCAAAGATTAATGCCGAGCAAGAGGCCTTTTTACGCAATTTGGTTTATCAAAAGGCGGCGTTAAACGATCTTCGAGGCGATGAACTAAAAATTATTCGCACTGAATTTTCGGCTCTGCCAGACACTAACGAGAATGGTGTGGATGAAGCTGGTGAGTCATTATCACCGGATTCACCTTTGTTAGCAGACTCGCCATCCAGTTGGATGGATAAACACTTTAATGCGCTGGCGCTTGGGTTGTTGTCACTGTTGGCGTTACTGCTGCTCATTCTGATTTTACTGGCCCTGCGTAAAAAGAATAACCCTGAAAAAGCCAGTGTGGACCCAATGGTTGCCAAGACCACAGATCTGGAAAAGGCACCCGACAAAGCAGTTAAGGACGAAGCACCCGACCCTAAACAGGTCTTACAGAAAACTCGACAGGAAATTATATCGCTGGGTTTAGGACAACCGCAGCAAGTTCAAATCATTATGGATGAATTGGTGCAGCAGGAAGAAAAAGTGCCCATGGTGGCGTCCATTTATAAAATAATGGGGCGTTCATTATTTCGTTCTTTGTTTCCTAATGTGCAGCAAGAAAGTCTGCAAGCGATCATGGCATACCTTGCAGACCAAGCGCCAGACGAAGAACAGCAACACCAAGATCTGCAAGACTTTTATCAATTGCTTCAACAAAAATTGCAACATGCTGAACCTAAGGCGTCCCATCCGTTTGAGTTTTTACAAAAGCTAAATGACGGCCAAGTGTTGTATTTGATTCAGCATGAAGATGCACGAATTCAAGCTTTGGTAATCAGTCAGCTGGGCGCAGAGCAGGGTGCTCGCGTGCTTAATCGCATTCCGGCAGCGAAGCAAACACAAGTGATGGCTGAACTAGGGCAGTTTGAATCCTTCCCTGTGGATACTTTTAAAGATGTGGCCGATCGCTTGGCCAAGGCATCGTTGCAAGTGCCCAGTTTCGAAAACGTCAATGCCGACGGTCTGAATATGCTCATTAGCATGTTGGATAACATGAGCAGTGGCGAAGAAGCCAAGGTACTAAAAAGCCTGAAAAAAGATAAACCCGATACCTATTACAAACTACGTCAGCATTACTTTACGTTTAGTGATGTTATGCGCACGCCTAGGCAAATACTCAGTAATGCATTGCGAGAAGTCGAGCGCAGCTGTATTGGTCGCGCCATTTGCAATACGCCGGATGACTTTAAAATTCATGTGTTGTCATCGCTTCCGCCTAAATTGAAAGCGCTAGCGCGCGAAGATTTAAAACGGTTTGAAGGGCGTATTGCTGCCAAAGATGTGGATCGTGCACGCAAAGATATTGTGCATAAAATTCGCGAGTATATTGCCACGGGCAAGTTTTCGATGGAGCAGTTAGAAGGAGCGAAACCACAGCCAAAGGCCCAAGCTCAAGCCCAAGCTCAAGCCCAAACAAAGCGTCAACTCAGTCGTTCTAACAAGGCGGCCTCATGATTTCTTATAGCACGGTCATCGGTATCAGCGCAGGTATTGGTTTGTTCGCCATGGCGATCTACACCAGTACTGATAACTATATGATGTTCGTGAGCACTGCCAGCGCCATGATGGTTATTGGTAGCACCATCGCAGCCTCGTTAATCAGCTTTAGTGCTGGGGAGGTGTTGCATGCCATGCGCGCATTATTACAAACCCTGATGGCCTCAAAAACATCTCAGTCCCACTTACGGGATTGGGTAAAACGTTTTATGGATCTTAGCGCAGCTTATCGCGATGGTGGCATTACCGCGCTAGAAGATGCGGTGACAGAGAAAGAAAAAAAAGATCGCTTTTTTGCTTTGGGTTTGGAGTTAATGGGCAGCGGTTACAAACCACCCGAATTGCGAACCATTATGACAGACGCCATGGACAGCCACTGGCAGCGCCAAACATTGGAAGCCAAAATATTAAACACCATGGGCGTTTATGCGCCGGGTTTTGGCATGGTGGGCACCATAGTGGGTTTAATCATCATGTTGGATAACATGGGTGACGACATGGCAGGCCTAGGTAAAGGCTTGGCTTTAGCATTAATTACAACCTTGTATGGCGTTTTGTTAGCCAACTTAATTTTTAAACCGACCGGTGCGCAGGTCACGGAAAAACAAGAGCAAGAATATTTTCGCAATCAACTGATTACAGACGGCTTTGTATTAATGGCCGAGAAGAAAGACGCTGTGTTAATTCAAGATCGTTTAAACGCCTACATCAGTCCACGTAAACGCTACCTACCACAAGAAGCAGATTAAACCCGTTTAGTCGGTCGTCGTTAATAAGAGGTTGGTCACATGAGTCATGGATCGGCAGGAAAAAAAGGGTTACGACGTCGGCGTCAAACCTTCGATGCCGATGGCGAAGGCTGGTTAGTCACCTATGGCGATGCCATTACCCTATTGCTTGCGTTTTTTGTGATGATCCTATCTGTTTCCGACATCAATGTGGGCAAGGTAGAAGAATTAAAAGAAGGTCTCGCTGGGCTGACTAGGCAAAAACGGCCTACCCCCTTTAATGACATTAAAAAAGAATTAGAAAAAATCGTCGATGAACATGGCATGGGTGACAACGTCAATGTGGCCATTGATTCCAAAGGCGTGAAAGTCGAATTCAGTAACTTCTCGTTATACGACTCCGGCAGCGCGGCCATTAAACCCGGTGCGGTACCCATGCTCAGTGAGGTCACCAAGGTCATTCGTGATACCGCCGCCGAGACTCACTTAGTCGAAGTGGAAGGCCACACCGACGACGTACCCATTAGCAACGAGCGCTTCCCCTCTAACTGGGAGTTATCCAGCGCCCGCGCCAGCAACGTGGTGAAATATCTATTGGGTAAAGGCATAGATAAAGAGCGTTTAAAGGCCTCTGGCTATGCCGATTCGCGTCCGAAACAAGTGGTGGACGAAGGCCAAAGCTACACCCCAGAACAACGAGCCGCCAATCGCCGTGTGGTGATCTATATTAAACGGTATTGATTGGCGAACCCTGCTATCCCGCACGCTCAGGTCGAATGTTGTCTGGTTTTGGGGATATTCGATTTACCCGATTAGGACGTTCTGGTAGACTGTAGCGCCATCTTGATCTGGGCCCGCAAACCCCCGCACCCAAGGCTTCACGTGCAGAAGTTTGGGCAGGCAAAGCAGGGCGTCGGCTCAGAAAATCCAAATTTATATCACTCGGATATCACCAGAATATGTCGACTCGTTTTATATTCGTCACAGGTGGTGTTGTGTCCTCATTGGGCAAAGGCATCGCTTCCGCTTCCCTTGGTGCCATCCTGGAAGCCCGTGGATTGAAGGTCACCATGCTAAAGCTGGACCCTTACATCAACGTGGACCCAGGCACCATGAGCCCGTTCCAACACGGCGAAGTGTTTGTGACCGAAGATGGCGCGGAGACGGATCTCGACCTTGGCCACTACGAACGCTTCATCCGTACCACCATGGGCCGTCGCAATAACTTCACCACTGGCCGCATTTATATGGATGTGCTGCGCAAAGAACGTCGCGGCGACTACCTAGGCGGGACAGTGCAGGTGATTCCGCACATTACTGACGAAATCAAACGCCGCGTATACGAAGGCGCTGAAGGTGCTGACGTGGCACTGGTGGAAATCGGCGGCACCGTGGGCGACATCGAATCCCTGCCGTTTCTCGAAGCCGTACGTCAATTGAAAGTGGAACTGGGCAGCAAACGCGCTCTATCCATGCACCTGACGCTAGTGCCTTATATCGCCACCGCCGGCGAAACCAAAACCAAACCGACTCAACACTCGGTTAAAGAATTACGCTCCATCGGCTTGCAGCCAGACATTCTGGTTTGCCGTTCGGATCACCGCATTGACTCTGGCTCATTGCGCAAAATCGCGTTGTTCACCAACGTAGAAGAGCGTGCAGTCGTGCCACTGGAAGACGCAGACACCATCTACCGCATTCCGTCGCTGTTAAGCAAAACTGGTCTTGATGATTATGTGGTTGAGAAGTTTGGTCTGGAGTGTGACCCCGCGGATTTAAGCGAATGGGATCGCGTGGTAGACGCCAAGTTGAACCCAGAGCGCGAAATCAACATCGCCATGGTCGGTAAATACATGGAGCTGTTGGACGCTTATAAGTCGTTGATCGAAGCCATTGATCACGCAGGTCTACAGCACCGCACCAAGGTCAACATTGAATACATTGATTCTGAAATCATCGAGCGTGATGGTTGTGCCATCCTCGAAGGTAAAGATGCGATTCTTGTACCGGGTGGTTTTGGTCACCGTGGTGTAGAAGGCAAGATTCGCACGGTTCAATACGCTCGTGAAAATAAAGTGCCTTACCTGGGCATTTGTTTGGGTATGCAATCTGCGGTTATCGAATTTGCCCGTAACGTGTGTGGCTTGAGCGATGCACACAGTACCGAATTTGTACAAAACACGGCAAACCCTGTGGTGGGTTTGATCACCGAATGGACCACAGCAGAAGGCAGCACCGAAACGCGCAGCGAAGCTTCTGACTTGGGCGGCACCATGCGCTTAGGTGGTCAGGAATGTCGTTTGGAGCCGGACTCACTTTCTGCCGAAGCGTATAACGCAGAAGTCATAGTTGAACGCCACCGTCACCGTTACGAAGTGAACAACAACTACCTGAAAGTGTTGCAAGAAAACGGCTTACGTATTGCGGGTCGTTCAATGGACGGCAACTTGGTTGAAGTGGTTGAAGTGGTTGATCACCCTTGGTTCGTCGCGTGTCAGTTCCATCCGGAATTTACCTCGACGCCACGTGACGGTCATGGCCTGTTCAGCGCGTTTATTGGCGCGGCCATTAAACACGCAAAATAATCGTTTTATAAAAATAGCTGCCTTCGGGCGGCTATTTTTATTATGAGTATCGAATAAACCTAGGGCATCAAAGTGGGCACAGCACCAACCGATGGCC
>JBFHVZ010000093.1:0-14507 GCA_041589295.1 Pseudomonadales bacterium | reverse complement strand
CTCGCCCAATGCAATGGCGTCAAACTGAATGCGGGCCGTACCTTCGCCGTCCCACACGCGCATTTTGTCGTAAGCGCTTAGGCGCGGCGCGGGAATACGTTGCCACGCGCCGAGTTGCTCTAAAAATGACTGGCTGGCGCGGTTTAAGGCGCTGACACGCACGTCGGCATCGCTCACCTGTGCAATGGGCAATGCGTTAGGCGCAGCAGGAATTTGCGCTTCGATTAACGCCACACGTATGTCCGTGCCACCCAACGCGGCCGCCAGCGCAGTGCCCACCATGCCACCGCCGATGATGATTACGTCGAATTGCTGAGTCATTGAATCTGTCCGTTGGAAATCTGCATATTGTCGTGCCAGTGTCATCCCATTAGTTGCGCCACGGCGCGGCTTGACCCACTAACCCCATGGCTTGTCGCGCAAATAAACGCTTAGCCGTGGGTAGGTTATCCAAGGCCGTTAAGCCCGCACCGCGCAGGGCCGACCAAAGCGAGCCCGTTTGGGTAAACAAGGTAGGCAGAGCGTGGCTCATACCTGTGGTGAGCCATTGGTCTTGCTGTTGATTCTTCGCGTAGTGCTGCAAGCCCGCAAGCTGTCCTAAAGCGCCTGCGGCCCAGTCTTGTTCGATTTGGCGCGCCAGTGCTTGGGTATCGCGCAGGGCGAGGTTAAACCCTTGTCCCGCCACGGGGTGAAGTGCGTGGGCCGCATTGCCGAGCACCACCACATGACTGCGTGCTTGCTCGGTAGCCTGAACCAAAGCCAAAGGATAGGTTTGGCGCGCACCCACTTTGCTGATGCGGCCTTTGTCATAGCCCACGGTTTGTTGCAGAGCGCGGGCAAATTGCGCGTCGTCCATGGCCATCAACGCTTCGGTGCGCTCCGGCGACTGACACCAAACCACCCCAAAGCGATTGCCGGTGAGGGGCAGTAATGCCAGCGGCCCTTCTTGGGTAAAGCGTTCGTAAGCCCAGTTGCTGTGGGGCTGATCAAAGCTGACGTTCACAACAATGGCGTGCTGGCGGTAATCATGTTTTTTCTGCTGAATCCCGAGCAAGCGACAACCTGTGCTGTTGGCACCGTCGGCCAACACGGTTAAAGCCCCATGTAAGGTCTGCTGCGTGCCGTCCGCTTCTATGGTGAGCTTCGCGCCGTCCGGCTGCATGGTCATGGCGGTTAATTTGGCGGGGGCCAGCACATCCACGCCGCTTTCTTGCGCCAGCGCTTGCCAGAGGGCTTGGCCAAGGAAGCGGTTTTCCACCACTTGCCCCATGGCGGTGACGGCCAGCTCATCGGCGTGGAGTTTCACACGGCCGAACTGGGCTTGTTGGCTCACTTGAATATGTTCGATGGGATTACAGTGCTGGGCCAGAGTCGACCAGATGCCCAGTTGTTCTAGCGTGCGCTGCGTGCCGAGGGAAAGCGCCGACGTGCGCGCGTCGAAGCTTGGCAACATGGGAGCGTTTGGGTCAACGGCTTGAGCATCCACCAGCGCCAGTTTTAAACCCTGGCGCAGCAAGGGCCGCAGCAACAATGCGAGGCTGGCACCGACCATGCCGCCGCCAATGATGATGAGATCGTATTTTTTCATCTTCGCCTTCGAGAAGGCCCACCTTGGCGTGGATTCTTCTCGCTCCACACCACGCGGGGTGTTAATTCATTAAACGATTTTAAAAACATTGAACGACTCGCGCGGAGCCAGTCGCGCTGCGAATCCACTCCAAGTCAGGCCGATGAACCGCAACGCCACAGCCTCAAGCCATGAGCTTTTCAATGTCCGCCACGGTTTTAGGCACAGAGGCGGTCAACACTGTATGGCCGTCTGCGGTTACCAGCACGTCGTCTTCAATGCGGATGCCGATGCCACGCCATTTGGCGTCCACGCTTTCTTCATCCGGTGCCACGTATAAACCGGGTTCGACGGTCAGCACCATACCGGCACGCAATGTACGCCATTCACCCTGCTGTTTGTATTGACCCACGTCGTGTACGTCCAAACCTAACCAGTGACCGGTTTTGTGCATGTAAAACGGTTTGTAGGCTTCTTCTTCGATGAGTTTATCCACATCACCGCTGAGCAAGCCCAAGTCCACCAAGCCTTGAGTGATAACCCGCAACGCGGCTTCATGGGGGTGGTTAAAATGGTTACCCGGTTTTACCGCGTCGATGGCAGCAAATTGTGCGTCTAGCACAATTTGATACAGGGCTTTTTGTTCGTCGCTGAATTTGCCGTTGGCAGGAAAGGTACGCGTGATGTCGCTGGCGTAGTGGTTGATCTCGCAACCGGCGTCGATAAGGATCAAGTCGCCGTCTTTAATTTCTTGATTGTTTTCGGTGTAGTGCAAAATGCAGGCGTTATCGCCGCTACCCACAATGGACGGATACGCCACAAAACGTCCGCCGGCCATGGCGCAATGGTGCTGGATGATGGCTTCCAACTGGTATTCCATCATGCCCGGCTTCACTGCTTGCATAGCCTTGATGTGCGCCTGCGCGCTTAGCTCGGCGGCTTCGCTCATGTGGGCAATTTCGGCGGCGCCTTTAATCAAGCGCATTTCGTGTAGCAGGGGTTCAATGGCTAACATGGCCGTCGGTGCGGTGACACCGGTGCGGACTTTCATTTTCACCTTTTCAATGGCTTGAATCAGGCGCTCGTCCCACGGCTTTTTGCTACCCCAAGCAGCGTACACAGCTTCGGTATCTGCCATTAGCTCTGGCAGTTTGGTGTCCAGTTCTTCGATGCTTTGCGCTTCGTCCACCGCCAAGGTTTGCACCGCAGCGTCTGGCCCAAGGCGGATGCCTTCCCAGATTTCTTGCTCTTTGATTTTCGGCTGGCAAAACAACACGGTTGTGAGTTCGCCCTGTTTTTTGCTTAACACCAGACAGGCGTTGTCTTCGGTAAAGCCCGTCAGATAAAAGAAATCACTGTCTTGACGCAGGGGAAAATCCACATCGCGATTGCGGGGCTGAAACGACGCCGACGGAATGACCGCCACGCTGTTGTCTTGCATTTGCGACAACAAGGTTTGGCGATGTTGGACAAAATCGTTAACCGTTAACATGATTCTTTTGATTCCTCTGCTGCGACTTCGTTTCGCATACACCTATAACACGGATAAACCAGATTCAATCACGACTAATGCAGACTGGGCTTATCCGCTTGTGCTTTATTGAAATGATAAAACATAAACATGGCGGTGACGCGGGCATGTTCAATCAGTTCGATGAGTAGACGCTCGCTGTCTTCGTCGATGTCGTCTTCTTCAACGCCATAGCTAAATGCGTCGTAGTGCTTGAGTACTTCCATCACATCTTCGTTTAGGTCGGCTTCGGTAATGCGGCCACTGGCACCAAAGCCATCCAAGAAGCCTTTGGCCCAGTCGGCTAGGCCTTGCATGCGTACTTCAAAGGTATCGTCATCAGCGGGCAACAGTAGCTGATAGGCCATCTCGCCGCTTTCCAAGCGCTTGAGCTCTTCTTGATAAAACGCTGCTAATGGCAATTTGGATTTCTCGTCCCATGGATTGGGCAGGCCTAAATAATCCGCGCTTTCTTCTAACCATTGAACCGGGCTTAAACGCGCCCCTGTGCTGAAATAACCGGTCAGCCAGCCTTGTAACGCGGCAGGCGATTGAATAGCCCCTTGGGCCAGCGTCATATTTGCGAAAAGATCGAATCGGGAGGACATAGCATTTCCCTAGAACAGCACACGAAAGAAGCGCGCAATGTACCATAAACTGGACGGCAACTCTTGGATTCCGTTGACCCTGCGCCGTCCCCTGAATATAGTTAGCGTCACTTAACATCGTGGGCGTTGTCCTGCCTACTTACCCACGCAACTCGCACGTACCATGCATTGTCATCATGTCGAACCCTGAGCTAACCACAAGCCTGCACGAAATCAGCAAAAAGCTGGATGAGCTTGCCGGCGCGTATCGTCGCCTAAAGGCTGAGAATCAGCAGCTGAAAATGGACGCCGAGTCCTGGCAGCATGAGCGCCAGCGCTTGCTACAACAAAACGAAATGGCCCGAAATAAACTCGCCGAGATGATTGGCCGCCTCCGCCATATGGAATCTGAAACCGATGAGTGATGACGCGAATACCCTGTGCATAGAATTATTGGGCAAAGAATACCGTGTTGCTTGTCCACCTCAGTCCCGCCAAGATTTAGAGCGCGCCGCGCAATTGCTGAATCAACGTATGAATGAAATCAAACGTAACGGCAAACTTTACGGCGTTGAACGCATTGCCATCATGGCGGCGTTAAACCTTGCCCATGACTACTTGCACACCACAGGTGGCTCCATGGCTATTCATAATCTCATTACTAAAATGAACACCAAGTTGGATTCTGTGCTAGCAGAAGACCAACAAATGGACTTGGTGGATTAACCACCAGATCCATTAGGCGGCAAGCTCAAAAAGCCCTTAAATTCAAGGGCAAATCAAAAAATATATCTGAGATTTCAAAGCAAAATTTACGTTATACTTTGCTCACTCCCTGGGGTGTTGGCCAGTCTTTGAAGTCCTCGAGCCTTACTCATTATTTTGGGGGTTCCTCGCGCTGAGGGAGTGCATGTCCGCATTTTAGCGGGAAGCCCGATTCAGACAGGGACCACCACCTTGGACCTTACGGTTCAAGGCCTTTCTCTGACAGCGGCACAGTGGGGAGCCCAATTTGACCTCTGCTAATCTTGTTTCCAACCGCGCGCAACTGCACAAACGATTGCGACAACAACGACGCGCACTTTCTCCACAACAACAACGTCTTGCCAGCGAACAATTGGCGCGCACTTTATTTTCCAGCCCCTTACTGTTCCGTGCTAAACGCATTGCCATTTACTTAGCCGCCGACGGCGAAATTGACCCAGCCGTGTTCTCACGAATAGCGCAACAACGCGGTAAGCAAATTTACCTACCCAGTTTGCACCCAGTGCGCAAAGGGCACTTATGGTTTGGTCCATTGCAAGGTCAAAGGGTAAAGAATCAATTTGGAATGTGGGAGCCATCACCGCGATCTTGCTCCATGCTGACTGCACGCGAGTTAGATGTGGTGTTAATGCCATTGGTTGGGTTCGACGACCAAGGGGGGCGATTGGGAATGGGCGGCGGATTTTATGACCGCACGTTTGCCTACAAACAAACAGCGTGGATGAAGACCCAAGATGGGAGGATGCGACCAAAGCTCATCGGCCTCGCCCATCACTTTCAACAAGTGACGAGCTTGCCCATTGAACCTTGGGATGTACCCTTACAGGCCATCGCGACCGATAAGCAGATCAGCGTATTCGCCGCTGGCGTTTAATCCCGAGTGACAGGTAACGCGACGGTTACCGGATCATGTGTTGCGACATGTTTTGCGCAACCTTAGGGTTCACTTTGTTGTCACCGTTTGCAGTAAGGCTGGTAGCCACTGCACCAATGACGAAAACGAAGCTGATAATGACGAGTATGTCTGGACGTTGTGATTTCATAATTTAGCTCCTACGACCATCTCACATCCTGTGAGATCTCTGTGGATCGTGTGTAAGAAGCTATCCCTAATGTATTTGTTGTTATAGTAGGCCGCTCAGGGGGTAACCGCTGTGACAATGAACAAGGGCTTTGCTGTGCGTCCGTAACCGCTTATAACTACAAAGGCAAAAACCATGCACTTTTTTATCTTGTGTTACTGCGTGGCAGCAAATGTAACCTAACGACCGCAAATGTAACATGGGACATGTAACAAAAAGGCTGCGTTTTTGTGATGGGTTCACGAAAAATGGCGAACAATGTCCCATTCTATTTTTGAAGAATCTCCACCAGGGCAAAAGCAATGGCTTATTGGTTAATGAAAAGTGAACCAGATGAGTTCGGCATCGATGATTTAGCGCTAAAAAAGTGCGAACGATGGGACGGTGTGCGTAACTATCAAGCAAGGAATTTTATGCGCGAGATGCAGCTGGGCGATCAAATATTTATGTATCACTCCAGCTGCAAAACCGTCGGCATCGCTGGCTTAATGAAAGTTGCTCGCGCCGGTTATCCCGACCCCAGCGCAGAAGACCCCAGCAGCGCTTACTACGACAAAAAGCAGCCTGCCGAGAATCGTTGGACTGCGGTGGACGTTGCCTTTGTAAAGCGCTTTAAAAAAGTACTGACATTAGCAGAGATTAAAACCCTAGCGTCACAGGATGAACGACTTGCAGATTTTATGTTGATCACCCGCAGCCGATTGTCGGTTATGCCCGTTACCGAGTCACAATGGCAGTGCTTGATGGAAGCCATCACACCTTAGCATCAGTGAATGAAGTGGCTTAGCGGCAAAATGCGTTAAGTTAGCTTCGGCTGAGGCGAGTCATAGGCGCTGTGATATGAAAGTGCACCCCTTTACCCGGTTGAGAGTCGCAATGAATTTGTCCGCCCAGCACTTGTGTCACCAAGTTGTAGATGATGTGCGTGCCCAATCCACTGCCGCCTTGACCGCGTTTGGTTGTCACAAAAGGCTCAAACAGCCGCTTGGCAATGCTGGGATCAATCCCCTGACCGTCGTCGCGGTAATCTAAACAAAAGCGTCCATCTTCCACGCGAGCCGCAATTTCAATATGGCCGACGGTGTTTTCGCTGAAAGCGTGGTGTAATGAGTTCATCACAAAATTGGTGATGATTTGCGAAATTATGCCGGGGTCACAGTAGATTTGTATGCCAGCATCAATATCCACTTTGATTTCGTGATTGAAGCGTTTGAGTTTAGGCCGTAGCGACATCAGGATGTCCTGAATGTAGTTGGCCAAATCAATCATGCGCGGTTCAGAACTACTTTGGTCAACCGCAACGGACTTAAAGGCTTTTACCAGTTCCGCAGCACGCGACAGGTTACCGGCAACAATGCTGGCGCTTTCCGTGAGCGAATCTAAATGGGCGGTAAACTCCGCTTTGGTTAGCGCCCCCGACAAAAATCGCGTTTTTAATTGAGTCAGACTTTCATTTAAGTAGCTTACAGCGGTGATACCGACACCAATGGGGGTGTTAATTTCGTGCGCGACTCCGGCTACCAGCTCACCCAGTGACGCCATTTTTTCTTGTTCGACCAACTGCTGCTGAGTAAGCCTTAGGTTGTCTAAACTGGCACTTAACTCTTTAGTGCGTTCTTTTACTTTTTCTTCTAGCGCTAAATTTAGATTAAGAATTTCGCGCTCTTTTTCTTCACGTATGGCTTCGAAGTCAGACAGCTCTTTCATCATACTGTTAAAGGCATTACCTAGATCGCCAAGCTCGTCTTGGGAGTCGATGTCCACACGTCGATCATAATCACGACTTTGCGCAACGTCGTGCACGGTGGCCGTCAGTTGACGCAGTGGTCGGGCCAGTCGCTCCTGCACCGATCGGGACACCATCCAAATAAGTAACGAGCCCATTAGTAATATGGGTATGAGATAAGCCACGCTGGTAAACAGCATCTCGCGCAGATAGAGGTTGTCTTCGCGTAAATAAAGTAAGCCCACTTCTTCGCCGTCCACCTGAATGGGTAGGCGTAGAATAAACTGCTGCTCCACCCATTGCGTGCGCGGCCCGGGTCGGTATTTGGCGGGTGCAAAGCGACTTTCGTCGCGGGCGTAATGGGCAAAGTATGAATAGTCTTCCGCGACTTTTTTATAGACGATGGCGTGGTCAACGCTGCGGTCCACGTTCAGACTGCTCAATAACATAGTGACCGATTCATCTTGTTCGAAAACCACGCCGACGGCCGCTGCGTCGGCTAACAAACTAGCCTTTTGCAGCACACGGTCTTCCAAGTCTTGCTTAAGCTTGGTGTAAAAGCTCAGGGCAATGATGCACAACGCCAGCACCAACACACTGATGCTCACAAGGTTCATTACCAACTGAATCTTCTGGCCAAACCCAAGATGGGAGAACCACGCCCTAATCAATTCTAATTCCTATTCGTAATACTTAGCACTGCCCTTAACACTCTAAAGAATTAAAAGCCAAGCTCGGCAGCATAACAATCTTGTTAATTAATGCGAATACTTCGTCCGTGCGCGACACGGCCATTCGTCTTATTGAGCTTAGCAGCAGACCATCAATTAGCGGCTAAACTTGAAGGTAGCCTGCGACAAATACGGGAGAGGGGCATGTCTGATTCGGATCTCATGTTCAGCGACGAACCACAAGACGAGGATGTTGGTGATCTTGAAAGCACCACGTGTAAAACCCCTTGGCGCATTCTGGTGGTGGATGATGAGGAACAGGTCCACAAGATCACCACTCTGGTTTTACAAAACAGCGACTTTGATGGGCGTGGTGTGGAGCTGAGCCATGCTTATTCCATGGCAGAGGCCAAAAAAGTGGTGTCCGAAAATGCACCGTTCGCCTTGGCTTTAGTAGACGTTGTTATGGAAACCGACGATGCCGGTCTGCGGCTGGTTCAATACATACGCGAAGATTTAAAAGATCACGACATTCGCATCGTATTGCGCACTGGGCAGCCCGGTCAGGCTCCAGAAGAAACCGTCATCCACAAATACGACATCAACGACTACAAAAACAAAACCGAACTGACGTCCACCAAGCTAAAAACCTTACTGTTCTCAACCTTGCGCAGCTATCGCGATATTCAAACCATAAAACGTAACCGTCGAGGCCTGTATCGACTGATTGATGCCACAGGCAAAATCGTCGACAAAGATCAATTAGCTAAATTTTCATGCACCGTTTTAGAAGAAGTCAGCACCCTGTTAAATTTAGAGGACGAAGCCATTTGCGCTCACGCCTCGGATACCGTTTCGGCCACCACCCACAAACACCATTACCACATACTGGCCGCCACAGGTAAGTTCCGCGAACAAATGGAGCAGCACCATGCGTTGCCGCCAGATGTCATCGAATGCTTTGATCAAGCGCACCAAAAGCACCACAGTTTTTCTTCTGAAGACGCCTACATTGGTTATTACCAAACACCACAAGCAGGCGAAAACTTTCTTTATGTAAAACCACAAACGCCTTTAGAGCGTATGGATATTCATTTGTTGGATATGTACGTACGCTGCGTGGCCATTACGCACCACAACCTTAAGCAAAAAGAATTGATCAATAAAAGCCGACAAGAAATGGTGTACGTGTTAAGCGAAACCATAGAGCAACGACGCCCTAACGAAGCCAACCATGTGCGCCGCGTGAGTATGATGTCGTTGAAGCTGGCACAAGCGGCAGGTGTTTCTAAAGTCATGTGCGAGCGCATAAAACTGGCCTCCGCTTTACACGATATAGGCACCATTGCATTGGAAGACACCTTGTTGGAATTTCGTGACACGTTTAATGATGAACAGCGCCAGACCATGCAAACCCACGCCGCCATCGGTCAGGCGATTTTAGGGCGATCTAAACGCCCCGTACTACTACTGGCCAGTGTCATTGCCGGTCAACATCATGAGCGCTGGGACGGCACGGGTTACCCCAATCAGCTTAAGGGTGACGCCATCGACTTGGCGGCTCGCATTGTCTGCATCGCCGATGTCATCGACGCCATGAGTACTGATCGCACGTATCGCAAAGCGTTTTCTGACGAAGAAATTAAGCAGTACATTGCCGAACAAGCGGGCAAACAGTTCGACCCCAAACTGGCAGAGTTAACGCTCACCATATTGCCCGAACTGTATGCCATTCGTGACGGACTTCCCGACGCGGCCTAATCTCCAGTTAAACCGAAACCAAAAAAAAACGCGCGCTACCCATGGGGAGCGCGCGGTTGTTGTTTAACGATTAAAATAAAACTTACTCGATTTTATCCACTAACGTCGTGGCCAGTTCTTGGCCTAAACTTTCGGCCAGCTTTTGCACCGCATTGCGCTCAGCCACAGCCGCTGATGCCGCCGAAACACCTTTGGCTTCTTTGCTGAATTCACTAAGAATGCGACCGTTACTGTCCTCGATGCGTACACTGCCGTCTGCAAACACATAGAAGCGTCCTGATTTTTTCACTGGGCGCAGGTTTGCTTCGTATTTCAAGGCAAGATCACCCTGACTTGGGCTCACGCGTAAACCGGTGGACGTTAGGTTGCGCACAATGCCCGCGCGCATGCCTTGCGCTGCTGTGTTCTGCGCTTCGACCGTGACCACCAACTGATCTAACAATGTGTAGATTCGTTTTTCGGTGTCGAGAATAAACTCATCCTTTAACGGTTTACGACCATTCAAATCAAACAACTGCGCTTGCTCCGCCAGCTTATCGCGCTGCGCGATTAACTTTAATGCGGGCAATAATGATTGCAGCTGTTTTAATACCGGTAGACTATCCGCTGTGTTGTTATTCAGGTCGGTTACCTGCATGTCCAACTCGCTGATTTGGCGACGCAATTCCGCTGCAGCCTTTACACGATTTAATTTAACCAAGGTGTAGACCACGCGGTTTTTCATGTCGGCATAGGAGTCTTCTGTTTCAAGGTTGCTTAAATCTGCTTGTGGAATTTTGCTGGTAATACGGTTTCGGACGCTTTGCACTAATTGAGTTTGCTTGCCGGTTTGACGGGTTTCCTGAATATCTTGTGTCAGTTCACCCGTCACGGTTACGCGTAGCTTTTGCACCAAATCAACTTTAGCGGCATCGCGAGCGCGACGCATGGCTTCGGCTTCATCCGTGTAGATTTCGGCGCTGCCGACACCATACGCATGACCCGGTTTAGTGGGCTCGTTGATGATCCAATCCGGTTTGCCTTTTGGCTTACTCGGATTAGATGACATACAAGCGGCCAGCAGCAGGGCCACACCCGCTACTGCCAAGGCTTTCGCCGTTAACTTGATCATAGGTTAGAAACCGAAGCTGGATTTTTCTTGCAGCTTTTTAATTTTCTTCTGACCGTTCCAAACTTCTTCGTTGGTTTCCATGTTGATCAGCTTTAAGTCAACTTGGTAAGTCGTTACCTTGTCACCGCCAGCACGGTCAACGAAAGAGTTAATGGAACCAGACAAAGCAAAGTCGGCAGCGGTTTCGTTACCCATTTCTTTCGCTTTGGCAGCGTTTAATTCTTGGTCGGCACGTTCGTCACGCACATCCGCACGCTCAGCACCACCCGCTACGAATTTAGCTTGGCCACTGCGAATCACGGCACGCTTCAAATCGTTCAAGAAGGTTTCAGCTGAGATATGCTCGTGACTTTTGTTGCGCACACGTTGAATGATAACGGTTGGCTTTTCGCCACCGTGCGCAGAACGGAAGTCCACCAGCCAAGGGAAGCTCAGCATATCGCTGATCATTTCTTTTGCCACTAAGTCGGAGTCTTTGTCGTTCCAACGGTCGGTCAATGCAATTTCTTCGTTAACGTCTACGCGGCTCACACGGTTGCCACCGCAACCCGTCAAAGCGCCTGCAATTAATGCAGATGAGACAATGGCAATTACAAATTTTTTCATGATTAGCTCCTTGTTATGAACCCGCTACTGTGGTGGTAGTCGTCTGCGCGTCATTGGCAAATGTACGCACCTTCCAAACTTTCATTTGACCTTTTTGGATGTCGACTGTGGTTTGTTCCACATCGACCTTGCCCGGCAAGACTTCGCTGCGCAGTTTCACCGTATGAGTGCCTTCTTCAAGCGCTATACGACGAACTTTAATTGCCCACGGTAACAGCAGCCAATTACGGGTTTCTGCCGCAGAGCTGGCATTAGCCGCAATTTTACCGGCCAGCGCCAACAAGCCACCACCCGCACTACCAACTTGATAAGCCGTTAAGTTTTTCAGTGCTTCACGGGCCATGGCTTCTTGCAAATCATCGCTGGCGGTCAGCAATTGCTGTTGCACCGCTAGATGAGCCAAAGACTGTGATGTGATCATAGGGTAGGTCTTATTGGCAATGGTTAATTGCGACGGACCAACATTACGCATGGACGGCACACGGAAATAAGGTACGGTCACGCGCATACCGCCTTCGATGGCTTTGATTAAGCCGATGCCGTCGGCCACGCTCCACAGAGGACCAATGCTTTGACGCTTGATGTTGCCAAACTCCATGAGTGCGCGACCCAACTGACCATCACTGGCTTGGCCAAGTAATCCTAGGATGCTCTTATCGGCATATAGGGTAAAGAACCAAAAGCGCTGGTCATACTGTTGTTGTTCGGTACCGGTGAAGAACGGCTGGATAATAAATTCCTGACGATTGACATCGGCCGTCACCATTAGGTTCATTTCTTCACGTTGCGGCACCATGCCCACGTGTTCGATGACGACCAAGTGACCATTGCGGTTAAAGTCTTTTAGTTCTTCGCGTTTGTCTTTTGAAAGTTTGCTTTGCGACAGACGTGGCCACTCGTTTTCCCAGCCGCCGCCTTTTTGCATCATGCGAATGGTGTCAAACCAAGCCTGTTCGGTCACACCTGCATCTAACTTATACTGGTCCTGATAACCCTGCTCGTACAACTTGGCCGCTTTTTGGTACGACACACGCGCTTCGTCCCATTCGCCATGTTGTTCGTAAATGATACCTGCCAGATAGTTACCAAAGGCGTCGTTTCGGTAAACCAGTTTGTCTTTATCAATGATTTCGCCGCTGAGCTTTTCAAAAATTTTCAGCAGTTTGTTAAACATGGACTTTTCTTTATCGGCTTGTTCTTCGTAGCTGCCTTTTTCGTATTCCATAGCCGCCAATAAACTTTCCATGCGGCGAGTTTCTACACGCGCACCTTCTAACGACTTTTCTTTATCGGCTTTATTGGCGGATTGCGCCGATAACATAAAGTAGTTCAGCGCTTTGTAATAATTGATGTAAACACGCTCGTAATCGTTACCACGGTATGGCGCATTACGCGGGTTACTCATGGCCGACGCGAGTAAATCACCCACACGCTTGGTGTACAGGTCTTCTGCGATGCGCTCGGCAGTTTCTAACAATTGATTGGATTTCACATAATCGCCAGCGAGATGGTGAACCACACCCAATTCGGTGTAATACAGCAGGCGATCATCACCCTGTGGGTTAAGGGCTTTTTCGAGGCTGGCAGCGGCTTGGTTATATTGACCTTGCTTAGTCAAATCCAAACCTTTTTGCACACCTTGGCCATAGGTGGCGCAGCCGGATAAGACGGCCAAAACAACAGCCAGACAGAGCAGGCGTAGCTGCGAAAACATAGTCAATCTCTCCGTGACTTCATTATTATTGATGCGAATAAGCGAATTAAAATCGCGCCCAAGTGTAACGGCAAAGACGGTCAAGTGGTAGCAGCTTGAAGGGCGTAGATTCACAACAGGGCCTAAGAATGTGACGCAGTGGCGGACCGTTTGGGTTTGAGATCGGCAAGTGTCCGAGATTGGTATGGGCTTAAGTGAACACGAGGCGTAAGTAATGGCTTAAATCGCCAAAAACGCGAGAACTTTTTCTAAGTGCTCAGGGGCTTCATTGGCCAAATGGTGACGACCACCGTGAATATAAGTGACCTGATGCCCCATAAATTTTTCAGCCAACACTTTTTGGTTATGACGAAAATCCACCGTGCCATCTTCGTCCCCTTGCAGAACTTGAATATCCAAGTCCACAGGAGGGCAGTTTTCAATGTAGGTGATCCAATCTTTAAGCGCCTTCACCCACGACACTTGCAGATACAAAGGCTGTAGCGGGTCATGACGACTCACGAACTCAACAAAAGAGGGGTTGTTGGTATTCTCGGTAAACGTCCGCTTTAAGCGAGATATAAACCAGCGCGCCAAATGGAAAAACATCAGCGATAGATTCCACGAAACCGGACGCACCAGAGGTGCCAGTAAGAAGATCTGTTTGAAGGGCGAGTTTTCTCGACTGATATGGCGACTGAGCAGGTAGTTAACGATGATAGCGCCACCCGTGCTTTGACCAATCACCGACAGCGGTCCGGGTAAATGCTGCTGACACAATGCTAAACCATCGCAAAACACTTGGTCATATTGCTGGAAGCTGTCGATACCTGCGCGCTCGCCGGTGGATAACCCATGCCCAGGTAAGTCATAGGTAAAGACGTTGTAGCCTTGCTTAAGGCAGTGCTTGATGATGTTGCCGTAGAGTCCCACGTGATCGTAATAGCCGTGCTGCAACAGCACAGTGCCTTTTGGCGCTTCAACGCGATAGACGTGGGCAACAATGCGAAAGCCGTGGGCGTCGAAATAGCCCACCTCATGCTGCACACCCGTCATCTGATGCTCAAAGTCGATCTTGTAATAACGATTATACGCATCAACGGCAGGCGACACCGAGACTGAATCGGTTTGGTACTCATACCAAGATAACGGTGACAGTTCGGCTTTAACTTGGCTCACTTGCCACGCCATATCTAGATCTTGCATAACACCACTACCGACAGAGAATGCCTACAGTATAGATAAGTTTATGACGGTTTTGTGGCAAGAACGCTGGATGCTCGTCACGAAGGGTTGGAAGCTGGGTGCTCGTCACGAAGTGATGGACGCTGGACGCTGGACGCTGGACGCTGGACGCTGGACGCTGGACGCTGGACGCTGGACGCTGGACGCTGGACGCTGGACGCTGGACGCTGGACGCTGGACGCT
>JBFHVZ010000092.1:0-14522 GCA_041589295.1 Pseudomonadales bacterium | reverse complement strand
GAAGACTGGGACTAACCCCTAGCACCTTCATGCTTCGCCAATGCTTTAGGGGTTGGCTCGTTTAGCAAAACGTGTATTCATGGCTGCGGCCATGAATTGCACCACTGTGAGCAGCACACCCAATTGACCTAAACCCGTTTGGTTTGCACCAAACGCGGCCAATATCCAAATAATAAAATACACCAGACACACATAGCTCATCCAAGCCATGATTTTTTCATGACGTTTGATTAGCCCTGGCACTAATACCAACCAAGGAATGCCTTTAATTAGCACCAACAATAAGCCGGTAAAAAAGAGGCCTGCGGTGAGTTCAATGTCGTCGCGATCAAAGGTGCCCACGGCGAGCAATGCAAACTGCAAGAAATAGCAGATTAAGGCGATGCGGTAGGTCAGAGTTACTTTATTCATAAATTATCGATTCAAATCGGTTAGGGCTAACGCCAGTTGTGCCATGCGTTTTCCTTGCGCTAAACACAGTTTTGTTTCGTCTGTGGAAAGGGCGCTTTGGTTTTGGCTGCCTGCCACATGGCTAGTGCCATAGGGTGTGCCGCCGGTTTGGGTGGCGGTTAGGCTTGGCTCTGAGTAGGGTACGCCGGCGATGACCATGCCGTGATGTAGCAGTGGCAGCATCATGCTCTGTAACGTGGTCTCTTGCCCGCCGTGCAAACTGGATGAACTGGTGAATACCGAGGCCGGTTTGTTAATTAACGCGCCGGTGAGCCACAGGTTTGTGGTGCCATCCAAAAAATATTTAAGCGGCGCAGCCATGTTGCCAAATCGCACTGGGCTACCCAGTATTAATCCAGCACAGTTTCGTAGGTCTTCTTCGCTGCAATAAAGTGGGCCGTCTTCTGGAATATCTGATGCGCTGGCTTGCGTATCGGTTGACACCGACGGCACTGTGCGCAGTCTTGCTTCAACGCCGCTGACTTGCTCAACGCCGCGGGCCATCTGCTCGGCCATGTTGGCCACAGAACCATGGGTGCTGTAGTACAAGATCAAAACATATGGCTGACTCATGGCGCGGGCTTCCTAGAGAATCTCGTTGACGGCTTCTGGTGGGCGACCCAAGCGAGCTTGATCGCCATTGATGACGATAGGACGCTGAATCAATTTTGGTGTGGCCACCATGGCTGCGATCAGGGCGTCGTCGCTTAGGGTTTTGTCTTTCAGGTTTTGCTCTTTGTAGGCGTCTTCTGAATTACGCAGCAGTTCTCGGGCGGTAATGCCCAGCTTGCTTAGCACGTCTTGAATCTGTGCTGCATTTGGCGCGTCTTCTAAGTAAAGATAGACCTCAGGGGTGATGCCTTTGTCTTCTAGTAGCGTGAGGGTTTCGCGTGACTTAGAACAACGCGGGTTGTGCCAGATTTGAATTGCCATAACGATTTGTTTTCATAACGGAACGAAGGGCGCTATTGTAGTGGCAGATGCGCGCTAAGTTAAGGTGCGCTTGGCAGTGGTTAGGGTGTGAACAACTAGACATGGTTTCTGTGAAGCAGTTTGGGCATTTTTTAATCTATATTTTTCGACGTTTTGAAGCGAACGAAAACCGCAAAAATGCGGCGTCTTTAACCTTTGTTACCTTGTTCGCCATCGTCCCCCTGATGACCGTGAGCTATGGCTTGCTCAAGGTCTTTCCTGAGTTTTCGGGTGTCTCCGAAGAATTACACGAGTTTGTCTTTAAGCACTTTGCTCCGGCCAGCGGCGATGTGATTAAAAACTACCTACAAGGGTTTAGCGAACAGGCGTCGAAGCTGACGTGGATTGGTATCGCAACCCTGGGTTTCAGTGCTTTCACCTTATTGTTGACCATAGAAAATGCGCTTAATCGTGTGTGGCGAGTAGCCGCTAAGCGCAGTGGCGTTGGTCGCTTTTTATTGTATTGGACCATGATGAGTCTTGGCCCGTTGTTGCTGGGTGTGGGCTTTGTGGTCAGCTCTTATCTGATTAGCTTGCCATTCTGGCTAGAAGACAAAACCGCTGCGGGACTCATTCGTGTTGTGCCGTATGCGTTCAGTGCATTGGCGCTGACCTTGATGTACACCATAGTGCCGGGTTGCAAGGTGGAGTTTCGCCACGCATTGGTGGGTGGATTGGTGGCAGCACTGATGCTTGAGCTAGGCAAAAAAATGTTTTTGCAAATGGTTAGCTCGTTTCCCTCGTACCAATTAATTTACGGTGCTTTCGCGGCGATCCCGCTCTTTTTGGTTTGGGTGTATGTCGCTTGGTGTTTGGTGTTGCTAGGTGCTGAGCTTGTGCGTGCATTAGGGTATGCGAAAAAAGTGCAGCGTGGGGTAAGAGCCACGGATTTAGATTGGTCACTGGAGATTCTTCGCCAAGCCAGTTTGGCACAGCAACAAGGTAAAACCCTGCAACGTGGTCAGCTTATGGAGCATTTGCCTTTGGCCAACGCTGATGACTGGGAAGCCATGTTGGCTTTGCTGGTTGAAGAAGGCTGGTTGGTTCTGTCGGCAGACGGTGGCTACGCGCTTATTCGAGATTTGCACAGCAGCTTGCTAAGTGACCTAAGTGATTTAATTCATAAAAAGCACATCGTGCGCATTGGCGTAGACTGGAAAGAGTCGGCGTGGCATGCGCGTTTGAATCCTGTGTTCATGCATGTGTTGATCGAGAAAAAAACCGCGTTGGCGATTCCTATTTATCAAATTCTATTTCCCTGATTTTAGTTTGTTGCTTGGCCATGCCGCTGGCGGCTTATAGCGTCGATTTTGACAAAATTCGCTCAGCCCCGTATAACCTCGATTCCTTCATTCTGCCCGACCCCTATGAGCCGTATTGATTCCGACCAGCCAGTCATTCATGTGCAAAATTTGCACTGGTATGCCAATGGTAAAACTATTTTGCAGGACATTGACTTTGCTATTGCGAAAGGTCAGTTCGTCGGGTTGATTGGTCCAAATGGCGCAGGCAAGTCCAGCTTGTTACGTTGTTTGTATCGCATAAACCGCCCCAGCGAAGGACAGGTCTTGCTGAATGGCCGTGATATTTGGCGCACGTCCCTCAAACAAAATGCGCAGGAAGTTGCCGTTATCCTGCAAGAAAACGGCGACTATTTCGGCATCGCAGTAACCGACGTGGTGGCTATGGGGCTAACACCCCATAAGTCGTTGTTTAGTACAGACACGTTAGAAGACAAACAGCGTGTCCAGCGCGCACTGGACCAAGTGGGCTTGAGCGAGTTAGCAGATAAACCATTTGCCCAATTGTCCGGCGGCGAAAAACAGCGGGTTATGGTGGCCCGTGCCATAGTGCAACAGCCGAGCGTGCTGTTAATGGATGAACCGACCAATCACTTGGATGTGCATTACCAAATCGAAGTGCTGCAATTGGCGCGCAGTTTGGGAATTACCGTATTTGCATCCATTCACGATTTAAATTTAGCAGCGGCGTTTTGCGATCAATTATTGTTGATCAACCAAGGTCGCCTAGTCAGTTGTGGCGCGCCTGCTGACGTGCTGACCGAAGCAAACCTGCTCACGCATTTTCGCACCCATGCACAAGTGGACCGTCACCCGTTAAGCGGTTGTCCGCGTATTTCCTATGACTACGACACCAGTTTGTTAAAGGATTAAAAGTGATGCCCCAATTTATGCGCGCACAACTAGCGTTGGTACGACAACCCATAATCATCACCGTATTAGTGGCCTTGGTGTTGCTGTCGCCGCTATTAGCCATTGCCATAGGTACAGCCAAAATCAGCATGTTGGATGTGCTTAGCACCTACGGATGTCATTTAACTACAGCGTGTGCCGAACCGGATTTAACCCAGCGTATTGTGTGGGAGCTGCGCACGCCACGCGTGTTGCTAGCATTTATTACAGGTGCAGGTTTGGCGTTGGCGGGTGCGCTGTTGCAAACAGTGACTCGTAACCCGTTAGCGGACCCTTACTTATTTGGTGTGTCTAACGGCGCATCGTTTGGTGCCGTGGTGGTGATTTCTACCTTAGGGGCCACCGTTGGCATTGGTATGGTTATGGGCGCGTTTATTGGCAGTGCCATATCGGTCACCATTGTGATGGCGTTAGCAGGGCGAGGCGTACAAATCGAACGCATGTTGTTGGCCGGTGTTGCGGTGGCCTACATGTTTAGCGCGGCGACCAGTTTGGTTTTGTATTCGTCGGACCCAGAAGTGACGGTGAACTATTTGTTTTGGGCGTTGGGCAGTTTAGCCCGCGCTGAATGGAATCAATTACCTTTACCTTTTTTAGTCGTTAGCTTAGGGCTAATCGTCACCTTGGCCTTTCATCGGCAATTGCGCGCAGTGTTATCCGGCGAAGAAAGCGCACAAACCTTGGGTGTAAACGTTTCGCGCTTGCGCTTAGGCATGTTGTTTTTGGCTTCGTTGATGACTGCCACGTTAGTTGCCTACACAGGCGGTATTGGGTTTATTGGTTTAATGATTCCGCACGTGGTGCGTCGTTTAATGGGCGTGAACAATGCTAAAACACTGGTCGCTACGGCGTTGTTGGGTGGCTTGTTTTTAGTCTGGGTGGATGTGGTAGCACGTACGCTCATGGAAAACCAAGAAATGCCGGTGGGCATAATTACGGCAGGCATAGGTAGCTTCTTTTTCCTAGCGGTTTTGTATCGCCGCCGCTGGATTGATGGTTAACGAATAAAAAAAGCATTAAGGAATTAAGCGTGGGTTTTTGTTTTAGTACTCGGTTGTTGCGGTTAGTTTGGCATTTCGTTTTTAAAACGCTTACTAGGGTTAGTGTTGTGTTCTCCGTGGCTGCGCTTGCTCAAGCTGAGGGTGTGGCGAGTGAAAAAACCTCGGGCGCACAGCGCATCATTGCTTTGTCACCCCATAGTGTGGAATTGCTGTATAGCATAGGGGCAGGTGATCGCATTGTTGGCACCACGCAATTTGCCGATTACCCTGAGTCCGCCAATGACATTCCGCGCATTGGTGGTTACAACGCCATTAACATCGAGCGGGTGTTGGAATTAAAACCAGATTTAATTGTGGTATGGGCATCGGGAAATCCCAGTGCGGACCTTCAGCAAATGAAAAAGCTGGGGTTGCCGACTTACGAAAGCAACCCCAAAAAAGTGGATCAAATTGCTCACGAACTGATTCAACTAGGCAAGCTAACAGGCCTTGAAGAAAACGCGAAAAAAGTCGCGTCTGATTTTTTAGCTCAGTTAAATGCGGCGCGTAGCCAACATGCTAATAAAGCAAAAGTTCGTTTCTTTTATCAGTTATGGCCAAAACCTTTGCGTGGTATCGGCCCCGGCAGTTGGATAAACGAAATTATGACCATTTGTGGGGGCGAAAATATCCTACACAGTGGCTTTAGTGATTATCCAGAAATCAATGTCGAAACCGTTTTATTGGCTAAGCCAGAAGTCATTTTGTGGCCCGACCATCATGGCCGCGAAACCGAAAAGGTTCACTGGGAGCATTGGCCAGAGATTCCCGCGGTGAAAAATGGACACATTTACGAACTAGAAGGTGATCACATGCACCGCTTCACCGTGCGCATATTGCAGGGCATGAATGCGGTGTGCGATGTGTTTGAAAAAGCGCGAGCCGCTGGCTAAAGCTTTCGAAAAAATTATCGAATAGCGGGGTCAGGCACGCTCGGGTCGTTAATATTAAATGCCAGCCCAAAACCCTGGCCGAGAAGCAGTTCGGGTTTGGTCCTGAGCACCTGCTTACACAGGTTTGAAACCGCATATAAACCTAAGCCTGTGCATTCAGGGTCGCCGGGACGTGAGGTATAAAAAGGTTCGAATACTTGGTCTTCATCTTCTGATGCATTCAAGCCTGGTCCGTTGTCGCGGTAAACGAACCTTGCTGGTCTTGATGCAATATCCAATTGAATATGCACTTCGCAATGCTCTTTGTCGCAGTACTTAATTGAGTTGCTAATAAGTTGCACAATGATCTCGGTGTAGGCTTGTTCATAGCCTTCAATCCAATAGGCGTAAAGCGGTAGATCAAACTGAATGTCGCAATCGCCTTCTCGATAGCCTTCCACCACATTACGAATATGGGCGACCAAGTCAAATTGGTTTTTACTCAGTGATAAGCGTGTGACGGATACGTCTTTGAACTTTTTAATTAAGGCGGTGATGCGTTTTTGGTTAAGGGTCAAAATTTCCGACACGGTTGCACAGAGCGACAAAAACGACGCGAGGTGGTCACGACTCATGGTTTGGTTGTCGTATAACTGACGTATGTTTTTTAACTCTTCATCCATCAACGATAACGCCGTGATGTTGGTGCCAATGGGGGTGTTAATTTCGTGAGCCACGCCAGATACTAAGCGGCTGATCATGTCGGCTTTTTCTCGTTCGAGCTCTTGGTTTTCAAATTCCGCCATTTTTAATGCTGTTATGTCCGTGAGCTGAGCTTCGAACATATGAGCTTCTGAGGTGACGGGTTGCAGAGTCATACCGACCCAAACCGTGTGGCCATTGGGTTGGCAGACTTGGCGTTCTTCGCTAAATAATGCGGTTGAATTTACTGCGGTGTCCAAGGCGGTGGAAAGTTGTTTGGCATCGTTAAACAATGTACCAATGACGTTGGCTGTAGTTTCTCCAAATAATGTTCTAAAGGCCGGGTTAGCGAGGGAAATGTAGCCTTGGCGATCAAATCGCACAATACCAATGGGGGTGGTGTCGAACAGAGTTTGATACTGGTCTAATAAGTTTTGCGCGGTCACGCTGAGCGCGTTGGCTTCCAGTTCTTTTTGGCGGCGCATGGATTTTTCGGTATTGATTTTAATGGCTAACGATAACGACATCAAAAGTGCCGCCGCTGCTAAAAAACATTCAAACACCAACTCATTTACATGGATGTCCTGCAGCACATGGGTGTGACGTTTTAGCAAAAAGAAAGCCGCGATTGTGGTGGCTAACATGGCGAGAAACACAACTGCAGCGCCGCTGCTTTTTTTAAGGGTTAAGATCAGCATGGACAGCGAGAGCAGTGCGCATACCCCAAAATGCACACCCAGTAATATCAGCAGCCAGCTTGAATGTGTAACAGCCAGAGAGATGAGTCCAGCTAACCCATATAAGCCGACAATAATGTATAAAAAACAACAAACCCGTTGATATAAAAAGTGAATGTTTTGATGACTGATGGCGAACAAGGTATTCACCGCGCCAAATAGACATACAGCCAGTGGTAGCGCATAACGGTTAAACAGAGGTGCGTCGGGCCAAAGCAGTTGAAAACCATCACCCGTGAGCGCAAGCAGTAATCCTATGGCACTTGCGATCCATACGGCAAAGCGAAAATGTTGTTCGTCGCGAACCAGTACGCTGATGAGTAAATGATATAAGCCCATCATTAACAAAATGCCGTACAAAATATTGGACAGCACATCGTACTTACGGATATGGCTTAGGTATTCATTGACTGGGGTAAGTTTTAACGGCAAGAAAAGCGCATGGTCATGGTCCACTCGCAAATAAATGGTGACTGGTTTTTGGTGATTTAAATTGAGTCGATATAAATAGTATTTACTGACAACGGAGCGTTCGCTAAATGGTAAGCGGTCGCCCATGGTCAGGGTATCTATCAGTTTTCCATCGCGCAGGATAAATAAAGTAAGGTGGTCAATGGCTGGGTTATCTATGTTTAATACCCAAGTGTTTTCAAACGGTCGAGCGGCTTGTAGTTCGGTTTTTAGCCATAGGGTGTGGCTGCTATGGGGTGTTTGTAAACCGGTTTGTGCTACGGGTTGCCAAGGTAAGTCTGCATTCGGTGAAAGAATCCGTTGAATGTCGAGGGTGAGCGTAGAATTATTGAGCACCCAAGTGTGCGGCAGTAGGTCTACCTCTTGATACTCGTTAATGACTAACGTTGCTGTCGATTTTGTTTTGTTCGCGTAAGCGGTTGATATGCACATCATGCACACATAGCAAAGAGCCACGAGCCAGCAAAAGCGTCGAGCCCAATTGGGCTGAGCGTACCTAACCCTGACCGGATCATTCTGCGGTAGCGGCAGGCTAAGGTTACGTCCTGATAACTGGGCCATGGGGTTGTGCAACTAAAATGTTGAGGTATCTGTTAAGCGTAGCAGCGCCTAAGCGTTTACCCTTAAATGAGAAGGCCAGTGTTAGAACAGCAAAGCCTATTAGGCTAGCTTTTTATGGGGGATTGGTTTGACCCAAACAACTTTGCATCTAAACAGCATTTGCTACAACAGCTAAGGGCAAGCACTGAGTAATTTGGCTTGCCCTTAGTCGGTTAGCGAATAGCGCAAGGCTAATGTTTATCGCTCAAGGCTAACGTTAATGGCTCAAGGCTGAACCGTGTAGCGCTTTGGTAAAGTCTGCAAAGGTTTTTGCACCCGGGCTAGGATTAAAGAATATTTTTAAGCTGCGTGCGATGCTGCGAGCACTGAATACACCGCGAATGGCGGCTTCGCCATCTTGCAGGCTGCTGACCAGCATGTATTCGCTACCAATTTCATTTAGCGTGTGCAGTATGTCGCCGATGCTGCTGTCCAATACGCTTTGGATTTCGATGCTGGGCAGGTCTTCCATGCGGGTCATGAGGTGGCGTACTTTTAAATTGTCGCGACTTTTACCTGAGTCATGAATGTACTGAACGGTCTTTTCACCCGAAATATCTGCCGACGTAATTAACCCTACGACAGCTTGATCGTCGTCGGTCACGAGCAGCATATTGGTGTTGTTTTCGGCCATTGGTTTCATGGCGCGGTCGATGCTTTTGTTTTCTAAGCAGGTGTTGGCTTTTTCTAATCTGTGGTCGGTCATCACCGCAATAGCAGGTTCATCCAAACTCAATTCTTTGTAGCCACGGTCGGGGTTAACGCACTTGGTGGCTTTTGGTAAAGATCCCAGAGAAATGGATTTGTATTTTTCAAGCATCGGAACGTTCCTCAGTCCTGTGACGAAATGCAAAGTGTTACGAGGCTGAGCTTTACCGGTCTCGTTCACTTCACTGTGAGTGTAGGACAGTCTGAAACTGAGCAACTGTAAACTGGAGGGGAGTTTGGTAAGGGTTTGTAAGCACAGCGTAGAACTGTGAGATATGTCTTACCCTGCTCGCTGTACCAGCCTAAGCCAAGGTACAGGCGTACAGCGATTTTGCAAAAATGGTTGTAAAAAACCGTGGGCTTTTAACGATTTAATACGTCGTTTTTGGTTGAGCCCGCTATTTCCATCACCTCTTGAATGATCTCGTATGGCACGCTCAACTCTAAAAGCGTGCGTTGAAGGTGTTGCGCGACCTTATCAAAATGTTTTTCATTTAAGCCAATTTTGACAGGGCGCTCGTGGGCGGCGCGCAGGCCGCGACCTGAATATTGATTTGGGCCGCCGAACGCGAAGGTCAGAAATCTTTGCTGCATGTTGCGTTGACGCTGCATATCAATGCCATCAAAAAACGGAAGTAAATCTGGGTCGCTTTTGATTTTGTTATAAAAAATGTCGACGGCGGCTTCTACGGCTTTATCGCCACCAATACGTTCATAAACGGAGCTGGGCATCTTTACGAACCTCCATATTCAGCTAGGGCAAGGGGTTGAAAATAGGTGCCCTTCTTTAGGAATAGACGAGGAGTGTGTCTTCCGCCAGTTTCACAAAGCGCGCCACTATAGCGGGCAGCTCTTTTGTTGGTATCTACTGGCTTTGTACCCGCTACTACTCGCTACTAGCTACTATGCGAGGGACGGAGCTGAAGAAAAAGACAGAAAGCTAGATGCAAAAAGCTAGATATGGAGAGCGAGACGGCAGGGGTTACGGCAGGGGTTACGGCAGGGGTTACGGCAGGGGTTAAAGGTTTTCCACGAACCAGTTTTTCTCCCATGCATTTAGCACTTTGCGGGGGTATTTGAGTTTACCCAAGCTGCCGTTGTAACGACCGAGGGCACGAATCCAGTCGCCTTTTTCTTTTTTAAGGTAGTGGGCCAGTATGGCACAACCGTATTTAAGGTTGGTTTCCAGCTCCATTAGGTTGTCCAGCGGGCGGCCAATTTCATTACGCCAGAACGGCATGATTTGCATGTAGCCTTGGGCACCCGCCACAGACAGCGAGTAGGGTCGAAAGGCGCTTTCGATTTGAATGACGGCCAGTACCATTTCTGGGGGGAGGTCGTGTTTGGTGGCTTCACGGTGCAGGATGCGTAAAAACTTTAAGCGAAAGGCTTTGTCTTCGATGTAGCGGGCGAGACGGCTACTCATATCTACTAGCCAAACTTCCGCTTCGTACTTGTCTTTGAAGCTGCTGGCTTGGGTGATGGTGTTTTTAAGGTACGAGCGCAGCTCTGGGTCCACATGATGGGTGCTGGGGGCGGCAGACGCCTGCACGATGGCCGTGGGCAGCAAGGCCCACAGCAGAACAAGCGTGATGGTCAGCACTCGTTTTGTCATCGTGCGGTTCTCATTAAGTGGCGTTTATTATGGCTCTTAATAGTCAGTCCATGGGCAAGCGTTAAAGCTTGCCTTTGATGAACTCTAAAATGTCATCGGCTGCCACTTCAACCGCGCCGTCTTTGTCGTCAGGACGAGCCTTGTATTCAACGGTGCCGTTTTTCAAACCACGGGAGCTGATGACAATGCGGTGTGGTACACCGATCAATTCAGAGTCGGCAAACTTCACCCCTGGGCTGGTTTTCTTATCACGGTCGTCTAGCAGTACGTCCACACCCATGTCTTTCAATGCGTTGTACAGAGCTTCAGAACGCTCGACGACTTCTTCAGACTTATTGGCGTCGATCTGCAACACAGCCACTTGGAACGGTGCGATGGCTTTTGGCCAAACGATGCCGCGATCATCATGGTTTTGTTCGATGGCCGCAGCCACTACACGGCTTACGCCAATGCCGTAACAACCCATAATCATGGTTTTTTCTTTGCCGTTTTCATCCAGTACGGTGGCCTTCATGGCTTCGCTGTACTTGGTGCCCAATTGGAAAATATGGCCCACTTCGATACCGCGTTTGATTTCCAGTGTGCCTTGGCCACATGGGCTTGGGTCACCTTCGACTACGTTGCGGATGTCTTCGACGCGGCTGAACTGCGCATCGCGCTCCCAGTTGGCGCCGGTTAGGTGTTTGCCATCTTCATTGGCGCCGCACACAAAATCTGCCACAACGGCAGCGCTGCGATCGACGATCACTTGAATGCCTTTGTCTATCAAACCTTGTGGGCCGATGGAGCCCGGCTTACAGCCCAGCATTTCGACAATGGCTTTTTCTTCGGCGAAGGCCAACGGGCTGGCCACGCCAGTTAGTTTTTCTGCTTTGATGTCGTTCAGTTCGTGGTCGCCGCGTACAACCAGCGCCACTAGTGGTGCTTTTTTACCGGCTTTTTCGTCTTCTTCAGACAGCTCGCCTTCAACGATCAGGGTTTTCAAAATCTGTTGCGCAGCCACGTTCAAGAAGGCGCTGACTTCTTCGATGCTGTGTGCGTTTGGCGTGTCCACGGTGGCCAGTGCTGCACTTGGGGCAGGGCGTTCGATGGCTGGGGCAACGGCTTCGGCCAGTTCGACGTTGGCGGCGTAGTCGGATGCGTTAGAGAAGGCGATGTCGTCTTCACCGGATTGAGCCAGTACGTGGAATTCGTGGGACAAGGCACCACCAATGGAGCCGGTGTCGGCGGCCACTGGGCGGAAGTCCAAACCTAAGCGGCTGAAAATATTGGTGTAGGCCTGATGCATGCGCGCGTAGGTTTCGTTCAAGCATTCTTCGGATGCGTGGAATGAATAAGCATCTTTCATGATGAATTCACGGGCGCGCATCACACCAAAACGCGGACGGGTTTCGTCACGGAACTTGGTTTGAATCTGGTAGAAGTTGCTTGGTAGCTGACGGTAGCTTTGCAGCTCGTTGCGCGCGAGGTCGGTGATGACTTCTTCGTGAGTGGGGCCAATACAGAAATCGTTATTGTGGCGGTCTTTCACGCGCAGCAGTTCACCGCCGTATTGGAACCAGCGACCGGTTTCTTCCCATAGCTCGGCAGGTTGCACGGCAGGCATCAGGACTTCTTGTTCGCCAGCGGCTTCCATTTCTTCACGCACGATTTTTTCCACGTTGCGCAGGGCCTTCAAACCCAGCGGCAGCCAGGTGTATAGGCCAGAAGCCAACTTGCGGATCATGCCCGCACGCAGCATTAGCTGGTGGCTGATGACCACGGCGTCGGATGGGGATTCTTTTAAAGTAGCTAGAAGAAGATTGCTTGCGCGCATTAGGGATTCCAATCAAAACGATCAACGTGGGCGACAGGGCATATCAGTCGCCACGGGCTTTACAAAATAACCGCAAATTGTATGCTGCGGCGCTCGTTCATACAATTTTTTATCATGAAAGCGTTTATTGAATACAAAAGCACCAAAGGCGGTAAGCTGGTGCTGCAATCGTCTGACTCATCAGGCCAAGCTGACGAGCGTGATTTGCTCGGTGTTTCGGCCCTGCAACCGGGCGTTTACGAAGTGAAGGGCTTGGGCGCATTGCCCGTTGTTGGCCAAACCCTGTTGGTGCCGGTTAAAGGCTCGCGCCAATTGTCGCTGCGCTTTGCGATCAGCAAAGTAGAGGCCCTGATTCAACCCGCGAATAGCTGGACGGCTACCTGTGAAGGGCCGGACATTATGAGCTTTAACCTACGCGAAGCCAAAGTAACCTGTGACCACTGTTTTAAAGAATACTCGGTTGAGTTTGTCGAACATTCGGGTGACTTATCTGTGGATGCCATTGAGTCCATGAACGGACAGGGGTGGATGGCGTCCAGCGAGGCGCAGGTTTGCCCTGCGTGTACTGGTCAACATACTGCTGGCGATAACCGTCAGCACTAATCGCAGGCCTTCTCCACACAAAAACAACGAACGGTAAGGAAGCATCATGTCCACGCATAGACGGTTATTGATTCTCGCCTTTTTGTATATGGCGCAGGGTTTACCTTATGGCTTTTTCACACAAGCCTTGCCCACCATTATGCGCGAACAAGGTTTGGATTTGGCTTTAATTGGCGCGGCATCGTTGTTGGCTCTGCCTTGGGCGTTGAAGTTTTTGTGGTCACCGTTTTTAGATCGCTACGCATTTTTGCCAAATCTGTTTGGCCGCGCAGCCCATCGACGCAGTTGGATTTTATTGGCGAATGTGTTGGCGGCGTCCGGTTTGGTGGTGTTGTCATTTGCTCCACTTGATTGGTGGATGGGCGCAGGCATTTATAGCCTATTTGCCGTGGTGTTTTGCATGAACTTTTTTGCTGCCAGTCAGGACATTTCCACCGATGCCTTGGCGGTGGAGGGCATTCAGCCGCAGGAGCGGGGCCTTGCCAATGGTATTCAAGTGGCGGGCTATCGCGTGGGCATGGTGCTCGGTGGTGGTTTGATTTTAGGTTGGATGACCGTGCTGGGCTGGCAAGGGGCCATGTGGTGTATGGCTGCGTTGTTGGTGTTGTCGTGCTGGCCCGTGGTGTTTTGGCAGCAAGAGCAATCGCCGACAGATCACGACTCATACATGGCGGCGTATAAAGGTTTGTTCAGTCGCAATGGCATTGTGCTTTGGCTGTCTATTTTGCTGTTGTACAAAATGGGCGATGCGTTTGGCAGCGCCATGCTCCGTCCTATGTTGGTGGATCAAGGTTTAGGCTTGGCCGACATTGCTTGGTTGTTAGGCACTTGGGGTGTGGTTGCGGGCCTAGTCGGTGCGGTGATGGGTGGTGTGCTGGTTAAGTACTTGGGTCGTTATCGTTCGCTGTTAATTTTTGCCGTGCTGCACGCCACCTGCATGGGCTCATTTGCTTTGATTCCAGCGCTGGATTGGTCCATCGCGTCGGATAAAAACTGGGTATTTGTTTTGTGCATGTTGGAGCACATTGCCGGTGGTATGGCCACGGCAGCCTTGTTTACCTTAATGATGGATTACTGTCGTCCGACCCATGGCGGTTTGGATTATTCGTTGCAGTCTTGTTTGATTATTATTAGTGGTTTGCTGGTGGGTGGTTTAAGTGGTGCAAGCGCGAAAGCCACAGGTTATCCCATTCACTATCTGATTGCGCTGGGTATGGGCCTGCTGGCGGTGGTTTGGGTTAGAATTCAGCAGCCTCTAATCGAACGACATACTGTGTCGGGTGCCTAGAGTCACCAATTAGCCTGCGTGTTGGTGGGCAATTGAATTTTGTTTTGAAGTGAAAGTTTGAAATGGGTAGTAAGCGGTTATGAGTGACATTCAGTACGACCTAGAAATGGACACCCAAGGGTTGATGTGCCCAGAACCCATCATGATGTTGCACGGTAAGGTGCGCGAAATGGACAGTGGCCAAGTGTTAAAAATCATCGCCACGGATCCAGCGACCACGCGAGACATTCCCCAGTTTTGTCGCATGCTTAATCACGAACTGGTGGCTGAAGATCATGCCGATAAATTGTTTGTTTATTACATCCGCAAACGCTGATGCGCCTGCATGTAGCCAATTGATCTAACCCTTTAAGCTAACGCACTAGGTCTCTGTTTGCGCCAAGCGTAGACTGACTAGAGCCTGTTATTTTTGGGCTCGTGTCACACAATCAGGAG
>JBFHVZ010000091.1:0-14528 GCA_041589295.1 Pseudomonadales bacterium | reverse complement strand
TCACTGCGTTGATTTCTGCTTTGATGGCAACCATGGCGCTGATGAATCGATCCAGTTCTGATTTGGATTCAGACTCGGTTGGTTCGATCATGAAGGTGCCTGCAACCGGGAAGCTCATGGTCGGCGCGTGGAAGCCGTAGTCCATTAAACGTTTTGCAATGTCCACTTCGGTGATGCCGGTTTCGGCTTTGATTGGACGCAGGTCAACGATGCATTCGTGGGCCACGCGGCCGTTCTGACCTGAGTACAAAATCGGGTAATGTTCGCCCAGTTTTTTCGCCAAGTAGTTACCGTTTAACAGGGCCATTTGTGTGGCTTTGCGTAAACCTTTTGCGCCCATCATGTGAATGTACATGTAAGAGATCGGCAGGATAGAAGCCGAGCCATAAGGGGCTGCGCTCACTGCGCTTTGACCAACAGATTCATCGTCGATCTGACGCACGGCGTGGTTGGCAATAAACGGTGCCAAGTGTTTTGCAACGCCGATTGGGCCCATGCCCGGGCCGCCGCCGCCGTGTGGAATGGCGAAGGTTTTGTGCAGGTTCATGTGGCTAACGTCTGCGCCGATAAAGCCGGGGCTGGTGATGCCCACTTGCGCGTTTAGGTTAGCGCCGTCCATGTAAACCTGTCCGCCGTTGGCGTGGATTAATTCACAAATGGCTTTTGCGCCATCTTCGTAAATGCCGTGGGTGGACGGGTAGGTCATCATCAAGCACGACAAGTTATCTTTTAACTGTTCGGCTTTGGCTTTTAAGTCTTCAAAGTCGACGTTGCCTTGGTCATCACACTTGGTGACAACAACGCGCATACCGGCCATTTGTGCGGATGCTGGGTTAGTACCGTGGGCGGATTGCGGAATCAAACACACGTTGCGGTGACCTTCGCCGCGACTTTCGTGATAGTGCTTGATGGCCATCAGGCCTGCGTATTCGCCTTGTGCGCCTGAGTTTGGCTGCATACAAATGGCGTCAAAGCCGGTGATGTCGCGCAACCAAGTGTCTAGGTTTTTGATCATTTGCTCGTAGCCGGGCGTTTGCGATTTAGGTGCAAACGGGTGGATGCCACCAATGGTCGGCCAAGTAACTGGAATCATTTCGGCGGTGGCGTTCAGCTTCATGGTGCAGCTGCCCAGTGTGATCATGCCGTGGTTCATGGCGAGGTCTTTGGTTTCAAGACGCTTCATATAACGCAGCATATCGTGCTCGGTTTGATAGCTGTTGAACACTGGGTGCGTTAAGAATGGGCTGGTGCGTTTTAGGTTTTGCGGAATGGATGATTCCACTTCGGCGTCCAGTGCGTCGATGTCTAAACCGCTGTCTTGTAACGTGCGACCGGTAATGACTTCGTACAGTTTTGCTAGGTCAGCGCGGGTGGTGTTTTCGCTGATGCTTAAACCAAACACGTTGTCCTTGTCGATTTGGCTTACGGTACGCAGGTTAATTTCGGCGGCTTCGGCGCGCGCTAAGATGGCCGCTTTGTCTGCGCTTTCTAGTGTCAGTGTGTCGAAGGCTGAACGGTTCACAATCGTGACGCCCGCTTTAGTCAGCGCAGCAGCCAAAATTTCGGTAAAGCGGTGAATGCGATTGGCAATGCGGGTGATGCCTTCGCGGCCGTGATAAACGGTGTAGAAAGAAGCCAAGTTAGACAGCAACACCTGTGCGGTACAAATGTTGGACGTGGCTTTTTCGCGGCGGATATGTTGCTCGCGGGTTTGCAATGCCATGCGCAGGGCGCGGTTGCCCGCAGCGTCGATGGATACACCGATCAAGCGACCCGGCATGGAGCGTTTAAATTCGTCTTTAGTGGCGAAGAACGCAGCGTGCGGACCACCAAAGCCCATGGGCACACCAAAGCGTTGGCTGTTGCCCAGTGCCACGTCGGCACCTAGTTCACCGGGTGATTTAATTAAGGCCAGTGCCATTAGGTCGGTGGCCATGGCCACCATGGCGTTGTTTTCATGCAGTTTAGTGATCAGTGCTTCGAAGTCGGTAATCGAACCGTCTACCGCTGGGTATTGGAACAGCGCGCCGAAGCATTCAACATCGCCAGCGGTTTCGGCTGGGGCAATGTGCAGCTCCCAACCGAAGCCGTCAGCGCGGGTTTTTAAAACGTCGATGGTCTGTGGCAGGACTTTGTCGTCCACAAAGAAGACGTTGGATTTGTTTTTACGCACCTGACGTTTAATCAGCGCCATGGCTTCTGCGGCGGCGGTGGCTTCGTCCAGCAAGGATGCGTTGGCCAGTTCCATGCCGGTCATGTCGATGACCATTTGCTGGTAGTTCAGCAAGGCTTCTAAACGGCCTTGGGCGATTTCTGGTTGGTACGGGGTGTAGGCGGTGTACCAGCCCGGGTTTTCCAGCACGTTACGCAGAATCACGTTAGGTAAGGTGGTGTCGTGGTAACCCATACCGATGTAGCTGGTGAAGACTTTGTTTTGGTCGGCTAGGGCTTTTAGGTTGGCCAGCGCTTCACGCTCAGGAATGGCGTCGCCCATTTGCAAAAACGGTTCACGCAAAATGGATTTCGGCACGATCTGCTGCGTCAGGTCGTCTAGAGACTCTGCGCCCACTTCGCTCAACATGGTGTTGATGTCACTGATGTTCAGATTAAGGTGACGGCCAATAAATTCGTCACGATTTTCCAGTTGAGACAGAGTGGGTTTGCTCATGAAGACGCCTCGAATGTTGAAATTTTAAAGCCGCGGATTGTAGCAAAGCTCAGCCTTGTGCCGTAAGCGGTTTATCGGTCTATGCCGTGATTTACCGCGGTTTTTTAAATTAAGTTGACTATGTGGTTAGCTAATGAGGGCCAACGTGAAAAGTGCTCAAAGGTGAATGAACATCACTCACGAATTTGTGCCCTGTAGTTAAAAAAGATATGCCAAAAATAGGGTAAGTGGATGCACAGTGGGGAGTTAGCTGCGTTTAAAAACATTGTTTTGCGTGATGCTAAAACAAACATGCCCATCAAGTGATGGGCATGTTGTGTCGTTCTTTGGGTGCGTATTGACCGAGGTGTTAACTGACCAACGGGTTAGTTGCACTCAGCTTCGTACTGGTCAGCAGTCAGCAGGTCATCCAGTTCGGATTGATCAGTCAGCTTAACCTTGAAGAACCAAGCGCCGCCGTATGGCTCTTCGTTGGCTTTTTCTGGCTCGTCTACTAATGCTTCGTTTACTTCAATGATCTCACCGCTAACTGGTGCGTAAATGTCAGAAGCTGCTTTTACTGATTCAACCACTGCAATGGCGTCTTCTTTGGCAACCACGGTGCCCACTTCTGGCAGTTCGACGAATACCACATCACCCAGTTGAGCCTGTGCGAAGTCGGTAATACCCACGGTAACCGTACCGTCGCCTTCGTCGCGGATCCACTCGTGGGAGGCAACATACTTCAGTTCTGATGGGATATTAGACATATGAGAGTCCTTAATTTTCAGTCAGACGTCGGGGTGGACGTCAGGTCGACGTCGGGTGTCGGACGTCCGACGTATAGAGTAGGTTACTAATAATGGCCGCTAGTTTAGCGATAAATTCTTTTCATGCACAGAGCAGAGGCGTGAATTGGGTCGGCAGGTTTTGCGTCAGACTCCCGACCCCAGACGTCCGGCTTTATTCGTACACTTTTTTACCGTTGCGAACGAACGGCATCTTCACCATGCGCACAGGCACGGCTTTGCCGCGCATATCCACCGCACATTCGGTGCCTGCATCGGCCGGTACACGAGCCATGGCGATGGACTGTTGAAGTGTAGGCGAGAATGTACCGCTGGTGATTTCGCCTTGCTTGTCGCTGGCGGTGAAAATGATCTTCTGATGCGCACGCATCACACCACGGGTTTCCAAAACCAAGCCCACAAGCTTGTATTCAATGCCTTTGGCTTTTTGCTCGACCAGTGCTGCTTTACCGATAAAGTCACGGTCGTCGCCTAGAGCCAGTGTCCAGCCCATACCGGCTTCCCATGGCGAAATAGTCTCATCCATGTCGTTGCCGTATAGGTTCATACCGGCTTCTAAACGTAAGGTGTCACGGGCACCCAAGCCAGCAGGCGCAACACCAGCGGCGATCAGGGCATCCCAGAAGGCTTCGGCTTCAGCGGCAGGCACCATAACTTCTAAACCGTCTTCGCCTGTGTAGCCGGTGCGACCGATGAACCAGCCACCTGAAGGCAGACCTTGGAAAATGCTTAGGGAGTCAATCACAGCAGCGTGGTCGGCCGCGGCGGCTTTGGCTTTGGCAATGGCGTTGGGGCCTTGTACAGCGATCATGGCCAGATCAGGCTGTTCAGTCAGCGTCGCGTCAAACTGGGCGATTTGTTTTTCCATCCACGCTAGGTCTTTCTCGCGGGTGGCACAGTTTACCACCACGCGAAAGCCGCCTAGGTCGTCAGCACGGTAAACGATTAAGTCATCAATCACGCCGCCTTGTTCGTTCAACATGCCGCTGTACAGCGCCTTGCCATTGGTGGTCAGCTTGGCCACGTCGTTGGCCAGTAAAAATTGCAGGTAAGCTTGGGCTTGCGGGCCTGTGACATCCACCACGGTCATGTGGGACACGTCGAACATGCCGGCGTCTTCACGCACCACGTTATGCTCTTTTAACTGGGACCCATAATGAATGGGCATATCCCAGCCACCAAAATCCACCATTTTCGCTTCGGCTTTTAGGTGAGCATCATACAAAGGAGTGCGTTGGCCCATGGGGTGTCTCCAAAAACAAGGAAGGGTTGAGCAGAAAGGGCGGCATTATAAGTGAAAAGACCTATTCGCCCAACACTCTCAAAATAAACGTTTTACCCACAGTAGAAGCGCTGAATATGCGAAAAAACGGCCCCTTATTTGTCAGAAGGGGCCAGTGTCCATTTAGTGTTGCCTGCGGTACTATTGCCGCGTTTAATCCAAAATCGATATTGAGTGGAAATTATGAAGTTTGAGGGTACCAAAGAATACGTTGCCACGAAGGAACTGCAAATGGCGGTGAACGCCGCGATCACTCTGCAACGTCCACTGCTGATCAAAGGTGAGCCCGGCACAGGTAAAACCATGCTGGCAGAACAACTTGCCGAAGCCCTAGGCACGCCGCTGATTCAATGGCACATCAAATCCACCACTAAAGCACACCAAGGTCTTTACGAGTACGACGCAGTATCCCGTCTGCGTGATTCGCAACTGGGCGAAGAAGGCGTTAAAGACATTAAAAACTACATTAAAAAAGGCAAGCTGTGGGAAGCCTTCACCGGTGACAAGCCACCTGTACTGCTGATCGACGAAATCGACAAAGCGGATATTGAATTCCCCAACGACTTGTTGCTTGAGCTCGATAAAATGGAGTTCTTCGTGTACGAAACACAAGAGCGCATCGTTGCTAAGCACCGTCCAATTATCATCATCACCAGTAACAACGAAAAAGAATTGCCAGATGCGTTCTTGCGTCGTTGCTTCTTCCACTACATCGACTTCCCAGATAAAGAAACCATGGAGAAGATCGTAGAAGTTCACTATCCAGGCATTAAAAAAGCATTGCTGAAAGAAGCCATGGAAGTGTTCTTTGACCTGCGTAAAGTACCGGGCCTGAAGAAAAAGCCTTCAACGTCTGAACTAGTGGACTGGTTGAAGCTGTTGTTGGCCGACGAAGTAGACCCAGAAATCTTGCGCAGCAAAGACAATGCTATCCCACCAATGTACGGCGCACTGGTGAAAAACGAACAAGACACCGAACTGCTGCAAAAACTGGCGTTCATGGCACGCCGCCGCGGTTAATGAAAGGTCTACTGTTAACGTTTTTATTCAAGCGTTAGCGAGGTAGACAAGACAAGGCAGAAATTTAATTTAGTGAGGCGCATAGCTCCGCTATGTAACAAGCTAAATTGAATTTCTAACGCAGTATTGGCAACGCAGCTAGCTTGCCAAGCGTAACCTTAAAGGAGCTATATAATGCTCATAGATTTTTTTCAAACAATGCGCCAATACAGAGTCCCCTGCTCCATTCGCGAGTACTTGGATTTAATCGGCGCATTGGAAAGTCACTTGGCGTTTGCCGACCTCGACGATTTTTATCAAATCAGTCGTTTGTGTTTGGTCAAGGACGAACGCCACTTTGACAAATTTGACAAAGCCTTCGCCCATTATTTCGAAGGCATTGATGCACTAAACGAAGTGTTGGGTTTAGACAAAGCCATTCCAGAAGAATGGATGAAGTCTGAATTCGAGCGCATGTTCTCCAAAGAAGAAATGGACGAAATCGAGTCCCAAGGCGGCTTCGATGAGTTAATGAAGAAACTCAAAGAGCGTTTGGAAGAACAAGAAAAACGCCATCGCGGTGGTAATCGCATGATAGGGACTGGCGGCACATCGCCGTTTGGTGCCGACGGTTTTAACCCCGAAGGTGTGCGCATTCAGCAAAATAAAAGTCGTCATCGTAAAGCCGTTAAAGTGTGGGAGCAACGCAACTACCGCAACCTTGATGACGATGTTGAGCTGGGTATTCGTAACATCAAAGTGGCACTGCGCCGCTTGCGGAAGTTTGCCCGCCAAGGGGCGGCCGAAGAATTGGATTTGGATGACACCATTAGTTCGACTGCCAGCAATGCAGGTTATCTAGACATTAAGATGGTGCCGGAGCGTCATAACGCGGTGAAGGTGCTGTTGTTCTTTGATATTGGCGGCACCATGGACCCGTTTGTGAAAATTTGCGAAGAAATGTTTAGTGCGGCGAAAACCGAGTTCAAACATCTTGAAACGTATTACTTTCACAACTGCATGTACGAAAGCGTGTGGAAAGACAATCGTCGCCGCAGCAACGAGCGCACGTCCACTTGGGACATCATGCGTAAGTATACCAAAGACTACAAAGTCATTTACGTGGGCGATGCCATGATGGCCCCTTACGAAGTGACCCATGTGGGCGGCAGTGTTGAGCACTGGAACGACGAGCCCGGCGCGGTTTGGTTGCAGCGCATGAAAGAAACCTTCGATAAAATTGCTTGGTTAAACCCAGTGCCAGAAAGCCAATGGGGTTGGAGTGGTTCGCTTAATGCCATTCGCGAAATTATGGAAGAAAAAATGTTCCCCTTAACCATTAACGGGTTAGAGGACGCCATGCGTTATCTTAGCCGCTGATGTTGGTGGCTTAAATTAGCGTAACAATAAGGCGCGAGCTGGCTTGCCGAGAGGCATTGTCAGACGCGCCTTTGTTGTTTGGTTTTGCGTATTGGAACAAGCGTCCAGCTTTTCCTGGGGCTTGTGTTAAAAAGTTCCCTTTCCTGTGTGCAAGCACACGTTCACCGATAATTATCCGTTCCACCGTTCGTTTCTTTTTGTAATAATCCGGCACTCGGTCGCAGAGCTCAAATGGATGCTCTGGCAGAACTCCAAATAAAACAATAATAAAAATAAGGTGCTGTTGTGGAGCTGGTCTATTCCCCTAAACGAATTGGCGCGTTTTTACTATTCTCCTTCAGTTTGCTTTTCGCGAGCCTTGCATGGACGGCAGGTGATGCGAAGTTAGAAAGCAACATCGAAGAACTTAAAGCCGAAGTGGTTGAGCTCAATCGCGAGCTATTTGAATTAGAAGAGCAACTACTGTATCCGGCCACCACGTCCTTTGCTGTCTTTGTGAGCATGGACAGTGTGAAAAACTTTGAACTGTCCTCGGTCAAGCTCGAACTAGACCAAGAAACCGTAACCTCCCACCTGTATGCCAACGAACAAGTTGATGCGCTGCGTCGTGGCGGTATTCAAAAGCTGTATCAAGGCAATTTAAAACCCGGTATGCACCACTTAAAAGCGCATATCCAAGGTAAAGACAGCGATGGCCGCCCATTACAACGTACTGTTGTGGTGGACTTTGGTAAGGCGCGCTCCTCCAAATACTTGGAAGTGAAAATCTCCCAAAACCCTAAGCAACAACTACCTGAATTCGCCATTGTTGAATGGAAATAAGAGAAGTCGCTCATGAAAAAACACATGAAGCGGCTGCTCATCACATGCGTGATGGTGTCAGGTGCCGCACAAGCTGAAGATTTGTTACCCGATATATCGCGTGCAAAAGCAAAAGATGCCCTATACGGGCAGGCCTTGTACCAACTGCATTCTGGCGATTACGCCGCCGCATTGGGGTCTAATCAAGCATTAAGAAAACGCAATGGCCGCCGTTACGGCAAAATATTGGATGTACACCAGTCTATTGCCGAGCTAGGCCTAGGCATGAATCAGCAAGCCAATCAGGGCTTTCAACGTTTGCTTGCAGACGAACGCATGGCGTTAGTACCGCGCCCAGCGCGTGCGCAAGCGTGGTTTTTTCTAGCTAAAAGTTTTTACAGTCAAGGTTATTGGGATAATGCACTGACCGCCATGCGCAAAGTGGATGAACAATTTCTCAATAGCGATTTAAAAGACGAATATCATTTTTTAATTGCCACGCTCGAAATGTTTCGTGGTAAACCCAGTCGTGCCGACAAACATATCCTCGCATTAAAAGAAGACAGCCCATGGGCAACTTACGCGTTTTTAAATTTAGCGGTGAGCTACACCGAACGGGATGTTCATATCGACAAAGTCGAAGCGGCGTTTAATAAAGCACTGGAACTCACTAAAAATACGCAACAGCAAAAAGCATTGTCAGATCGCATTAACTTAATGGCAGGGCAATTCTTTTTTGATACGGGTCGTGGTCGCACCGCCATTAAACACTTGCGTAGCGTGAATCTAGAAGGCGCGTATACACCTAAGGCACTGTTGACTTACGGCTGGGCCTTAACCGAACAATGGCAATACCACGAAGCGTTGCAACCTTGGTACATGCTAAAAACTGCACACTCGCAGTTAAATCAAGATGTTCAAGAAACCCTAATAGCAATTCCTCACTTATTAGAAAAACTCAATGCAAAAGTGCTGGCGCTGGGTGCATTTGAATACGCCACCGAACAGTATGACGCCATTCACAAGCAGCTGGGCGACAGCGCAACGCGTTTGAATACAGGCGAATTTATTGAACCCTTATTAGCCAGTCAGGTGCCCGACAAATGGGGTAGTTTTGTGCCGCTGGACTTAACCTTGCCGAATCATCCCGACCGCATTTATTTAAAAGACGTAATGTCACAAGGTTACTTCCAAGGTCAACTAACCAAACTGCGCGACTTGCATGTCATGCGTCATAAAGTGATTCAATCACTACAGGACCTTGAAGCGTTTGAAGATACCTTAGCCACGCGCAAACAAGAGTATTCAGTCATAAAAGCAGATGATGCCGTGGCCTCCCGTGAACGTCGTTATCGCGATATGGATAAGCGCTATAAAACCATGCTGAACAACATTAATAAGGCGTTTAATAACCCAGATGGTACGGGGCTGGCCTCTGACCAAGAAAAAGGCCAACTCAGCCAATTCAAGTCAGTGGAAGGGCGCATTAAACAATTGGCGGGTACACGCGTAATGGATTCTAAGCGTGAGCAAAGCCAATATCGTGATCGCCTACGCCGTGTCGAAGGTGTGTTGAAATGGCATTTGTCTGAACGCTATGCCGAACGTAAGCGCGAAGTCAGCAGCCAACTTGCCGTATTAGAAGCCGAATTGCGCACGGCAAAGCAGCGTTTAACCAGTACCCGAGCTGCGTTCGAAGCGGCGCCAGATGCATTTGCGAAACATCCTGAACGCATTGCCAAACTGCGTGCAAAGTATCAACAGCAATTAACTAAAATAGATAAAATTTATCAGCGCCAACGCTTTGCGGTGGGCACCATAGTTAAAGAAGACATTAAACAACGGCAGGCCCGTATTTTGGACTACCAGCTACAGGCTCGTTTGGCCGCAGCGCGCTTGTTCGACGAAACATCCAATAAAGCCCGTTCATTGGCAGTGAAAACCGCCAGTAAAAACAAAAACAACGCAGTCGCACAGGGGGCTAACTAATGAAACGTGTCAGCCCAATTTCTGCTGTGCTAGCCAGTGCAATCATGCTAGCGGCGTGTTCTTCTCAGCCTGAAAAAAATATCGTCAGTGTTGAAGATAATTTAAAGGGCAAAACCATCGAGAATATTCGACCCGTGGGCATTCGTTTGGCCAAAATGCCTGCGCCCGAAGTTAATACCAAAGAAGCCATTCGTCGTTATCAGCGCTATTTAGAAATTGCGCCGAAGGACGAAACGCGTGTGCATGTTATGCACCGTTTGGCAGACTTAAAACTGATGGATATCGAAGAGCTTATTGTCGAAAACCCAGAAGACGTTGATCCAAAATACGTTAAAGAGGTGTATCAGCAAGCCATCGACACGTACACGCAAGTGTTTGAACTTTTCCCTAATCGACGTGACAGCGACATGTTGCTGTACCAATTGGCGAAAGCCCACATGCTGAAAGGGGATGACCAAGCTGCTTTGTCTACGCTAACTAAGTTAGCAGAGTCGTTTCCAGATTCAGAACTTGTGACCGAAGTGCACTATCGTCGTGGTGATATTCTGTTCAGCAATGAGCGTTATGCCGACGCAGAAAAGGCCTTCTATTTTGTGATGGGACAGGGCGGCGATACTCGTTTTTACACCAGCGCAAGTTACATGCGTGGTTGGGCCCAGTTTAAGCAAAATAATCACAACCAAGCGTTAGCATCCTTTGTGGATGTTATCGACAGTCGCTTCCCCAATACATCGGCCGTCGTCACGGCCAGTAAAGGCGACCGCGAACTGTTGGATGATACCCTGCGCGTGATGGCGATGATTTTTGCCGACGGACAAGGTTACGCACAGGCAAATGCCTTATTTAACAAAGTGGGAAATCGACACTTTGAATACTTGGTATACGACGGTTTAGGTGAGTACTACCTTACCAAGGGCCAATACTCAGACGCGGCCAAAACCTATCTTGCATTCGTAGGGCAAAATCCTAACGATGTTTTGGCGTCCACGTTTTATGGTAACGCCATTAAAAGCTACAAGCGCGCTGGGTATATCGACCAAGTGTTAAAACACAAAATGGCCTACATCGAAAAATACGGTGCCAACAGCGTATACTGGACACTTTATGGCGAAGACATCAAAGAGATGATTCGTCCAAATTTAAAAAATTACATATCTGAATTGGCTCAGTACCACCATTCAAAAGGTCAAAAAAGTAAAGACCTAAGCGATCGCTTTAATGGCTTGCTAGCCGCTGCCCGTTGGTATCAAGAATATATTGACACCTTCCCAGAAGATGAAGCTCTAGGCGGCATGTACTTCCTAAAAGGCGAAGCCTTATATGATGTGGGTCGTTACGACGAAGCCGTTGTGGCATACGAAATGGGTGGTTTTAAAACACTGGTGCACGAAAAGTCTGAAGAGTCAGGTTATGCCGCCTTGGTTACTTACAATCAGTTAATCAAGCAAGCGAAAACCCAAGCGGTGGCAGACGAGTATCTTGGTCGTAAAGTGGACACAGCCCTCTTGTTTGTGGATACCTATCCAAACAATCGCAATGTGCCGCAAGTGTTGGCCCGCGCATCTGAAGGCTTCTTTAAATTGAACCGTTTCGAGTTGGCGGCCAATACGGCTGAGCGTGTCCTTAACTTGGGTACAGCAAATAAAGAACAGCGCTCTGTGTCTTATTCGATCATGGGTCACAGCCACTTTGATCTGAAAAACTACGCAAACGCAGAGGCTGCATACTTAGCGGTATTGGACTTGAATATCATCGACCAAAAAGAGCGTAAAAACGTTCGCGAGAAACTGGCCGGTAGTATTTACAAACAAGGCGTCGCGCTGATCGAGCAAGAAGACGTAAGTGAACAGCAAATGAAACAAGCCGTTAAGCAATTTATGCGAGTGGGTAAAGTGGTGCCAGAATCACCTATTCGCATTACGGCCCATTATGATGCTGCCTCTTACCTAATGAAGCGTAAAAACTTTGAGGAAGCGATTCCGTTGTTGTTGGCGTTCCGCGAGCAATTTTCTACGCACAAGTTAACCGCAGATATTCCATCTAAGTTAATTATCGCCTATGAAAAAACCGGACAATGGAAAAAAGCGGCGTTTGAATTACAAGAAATCTGGCGTACAAGCACGGATGTCGAAGAGCAGCGCATCGCGCTTTATCAATCGGCCGAGTATTACGAAAAAGCCGACGACATCACCAGCTCTATGGCCATGCTAAAGCGTTACGCCCATAACTACCCTAAGCCGTTTAACGCTCAGCTAGAAGCCATCAATAAATTAGAAGGCTTGTATTTAAAACAAAAAGATCACGAAAAACGTCGTTACTGGCTGGCTAAGCTAATTGATGCCGACCAAAAGGCCGGTAAAGCACGAACTGACCGTTCTAAGTATTTAGCCGCTAAGGCATCGTTTGAGTTGGCCGATTACGAACGTCAAGAATACGCAGCCATTGCATTGACCTTACCTTTGCAAAAAAGCCTAGGTAAAAAGAAAGTAGCGCTAAAGAAAACCTTAACCGCCTACGAACGTACTGCAAAAATGGAAGTGCAGGAATTTACCACCGCGGCGACATTCCAAATTGCCGAAATTTACGGCGAGCTTAGTCGTGATCTGATGGCGTCAGAACGCCCGCCCGGTTTAGATGAACTGGAATTAGAAGAGTACGAATACCTGCTAGAAGACCAAGCGTTTCCGTTTGAAGAAGCGGCCATTAATATTCACGAAACCAATATCAAGCGCAGTTGGGATGGTTTATATGATGGTTGGATTGCGAAAAGTATTACGGCATTGGCCAAGCTAATGCCTGCCCGATATGCGAAGGAGGAGGTAGCTTATGATGTTATCGCTGAAATCCATTAGAAACTATTTGCTTTGCCTAAGCGGCGTGCCCAAAACACGTGCTATGCACGCGGGGCAGGCCCTTAAAAGCCTTCTTGGAATGCTCGTGTACCAAATACGTACTACCCAAGGGGCACGCAGACTCCGCTTCCGCGAAAACTTTGTGCCTTGCTTAGGCTGCCTCAATAACGTTTCTAAGACATTAAGCGTGGCCATAATTGCGTTATTGCTGACCGCATGTGCGGGAAATGCCAAGAAGCAGGTGAGTGCCAATGTTGAATCGGAACAGATTGAGATTCCGGCTGAAGCCGCGCAGCAGTTTTCTGTCGCCGTGCAAACCATGGGGCAGGGTAAAACCCAAGAAGCGGAAGCACAATTTGTGGCGCTGACTCAAGCTTACCCGCAGTTGTCCGGCCCCTACGCGAATCTTGGGGTGATTTATGCCCAGAAAAAAGAATGGGAAAAAGCCGAGAACGCATTGCAAACCGCGGTGGAAAAAAATAAAAAGAACGCCAAGGCCTATAATCAATTAGGTTTGGTCTATCGCCAACAAGGTCAGTTTAAAAAAGCCGAGGCGGCCTATTTAAAAGCCATTGCCGTTGATGCCCAGTTTGCAGACGCTTACTTGAATATGGGAATTTTAGCCGACATTTATATTGGCGATATGCCCCGTGCCGTTAAGTACTACGAAAAGTATCAGTCACTACAAAGCGAACCCGATCGCCGTATTGCTGGTTGGTTGGTAGATATTAATCGCCGCCTAGGTACGAAGTCGCAAGTGGCGTCCGGAGGTCAATAATGAATACATTGTCTATTCGTCAGTGGGTTATGCTGGTGTGTGCGGTTGCTTTTGTCGCCCCAGCGGTTCAAGCGCAAAAAATGGTCAAACTAGAAGGCATAAAAATTCAAGGCGACAACGAAGCCCCGCAGGTGATGTATATCATTCCTTGGCAAAACTCTAAGGGTGCAGAGCGTTTGTATAGTCCCATTCGTGGAGCGCAAATAGAGCGACTAAAACCGCTAGACCCATACAGTTTTGAACGCGAGCAAAGCCTGCATCAGCAGTGGGTGAGTAGTGAAACTGTGACCGTTGACCCAAATGGAAATTAAGCATTTAATAGACGCACCTTGCCCTGTGCGTCGGTTATCAAGGTACCAAAGGTGAAAAGTTGACCTTCCGCATCATAAGAGTTTGATGCCCTCTGGTCCTGAATAATAAAAATAAAAACCAAATTAAAATTTAGAATATAAATTAAAAAGTACGACGGTGCGGTTTTGAAATACACACTTCACTTTCATTACCCTTCGTTCGTAGCGCTTATTTTATAACCCTAATTTATTAACCCTAGAAAACATCCAACTATAAAAAGAACTAGAGGAAGTACCCATGGATACTATTATTCGTTTTTTCCAAGATGGCGGCGTGTTTATGTACCCCATCGCAGTGATTCTGGTTGTAGGTCTGGCCATTGCCATTGAGCGTTTTGTATCTATCTCGGCTTCTAAGCGTAAAAACCGTGCAGCGTTTGAAGACATGCTACCTATGATTCAACGTAAAGACTTTAAAGCGGCATTGAACTATGCCAACCAAAGCGATGCGGATATCGCTTCTATTTATGGTTCTGGCATTGCCCGCATGCCATCCAGTTCTCGCCGTGAAGATGTCGAATACGCCATGGAAGAAGGCTTGATGGAAACTTTACCCAAACTAGAAAAACGCACCCAATACATCGCGACGTTAGCCAATATTTCTACCCTGATGGGCCTGCTAGGTACCATCATTGGTTTGA
>JBFHVZ010000090.1:0-14675 GCA_041589295.1 Pseudomonadales bacterium | reverse complement strand
GCCGTTGCTAACGCAGACCCAGCTGACAAGGCCACCTTATTGTCCCAATCCATTTCCGTTGCCATGAACACCACGGCATTCGGTTTGATCAGTGCCATCCCATTGTTGTTGGCGCACTCTGTTATTCAAAGTAAAACCAATGAGATCGTAGACAGTTTGGAAATGGCCGGTGTGAAATTCCTTAACCTCATTACCGAACGTTCGCCAAAAGCCAGCGCACAACCTGCTGCTGCAGCTGCCGCTAAATAAGCCTGTATTTTTTATACAGACTCAATTTGATTTATTTAGCGGAGGTTTAGTCTATGAGAAGACATAGAAAGCCCCAGGAAGAAACCGAATTAGACATCACGTCCTTTATGAACCTGATGATCATTCTGGTGCCCGTTTTGTTAATCAGCATGGTGTTTAATCAGACTGCCGTGTTGGAGCTTAACTTGCCACTGGATGACGACAAGCAGGAACAGAAAGACAAAGATGACGAAGACGATGCTATTGAACTCATCGTGCGCGAATCTGGTTTTCAACTGAATCTGGGCCCAGCACCCTTAAAAACCGTTCCGAAAGTGGACGGCAAATACGATTACAACAGCTTGTCCAACGTGCTTCAGAATTTGAAAAGACAATTGAAGCTACGTGGAGAAGATCGTCGTGACATTGTGATCTTATCCGAGCCTGAAATTGATTATCAGGTTTTGGTTAGCGTCATTGATACGGCCAAGTCTTTCCCAGCTGTGATTGCCGCGTCTGTGGTGGATGCTGTGTTATTTCCCGATGTATCTTTAGGTGATGCACCGGATGCCGAAGTTGCTAGCGCAGGGGGGCAGTCATGAAACTTTCCCGTCGCGCAAAACGCATGGCACGCAATCATAAGCGTAATAAACAAAAAGCAGGCTTAAACCTAGTGTCGCTGATGGATATTTTTACCATCATGGTGTTCTTCTTAATGATGAACCAAAGCGATGTTGAGGTGATGAGCAACGACAGTATCAAATTGCCTGAGTCCACTGCGCAAGCGCAGCCAGAAACTCAAATCAATTTGATGGTCAGCGGTGAAGACATCATTGTGCAAGGTCGTCCTATTGCTAAAGTAGCGGATGTGGTGGCTATGGCCGCAGATGATGAAATTATTCCCGCACTGCAAAAAGAATTGTCGTATCAAGCCGGTCGCCGTGATGCCACGCCAGAGGAAGAAGAACTCGGCCGTGCCATTACTATCATGGGTGACCAAGGTATTCCCTATAAAGTGCTAAAACGCATCATGAGTACGTGTCAGAAATCGAAATTTACCCAGATTTCCCTGGCCGTTAGCCGCAAGGCGGGTGATGCCGTAGCAGCGGGAGGTGCCTAATGTCAGTCACCATGAGTGCTGCGTTGTATACGCGTCCGCCACAATTACCGTGGTCTAACGGTAAGAACGAAAGTTTGTTTCAACGTATATTGTTGGTGCTACTGGCGGTGACCTTGGTGTTGGGTTTTGTGGTTCCTAATTTGGAATTACCCGAGATCAAACGTGAAAAGCTGGAAAAAGTACCACCTCAATTGGCAAAAGTGATTAAGCGCAAAAAAGAAGCGCCTAAGCCACCGCCAAAACCAATTCCTCAGGTAAAAGAAAAAATACCCGAGAAAAAAGCAGAAGCGCCAAAAAAAGTGGAGGCACCAAAACCACAAGTGGCGAAGCCTAAGCCAGTGCCCAAGGTAGTGCCTAAGCCTGTGCCTAAACCTAAGCCCAAACCAGTAGCACAAAAAGATCGCACCCCAGAGCGCATTAAAGCGGCTAAAGAAAAAGCGAAAAAGCTGGTGAACGCATTTTCGTCCGACCTAAACGACATGAAAGATATGTTGGATATGGGGGCCATTGCGGGCAACAACGCCGCGTTAACGAATGCTGGTGCGGCGACTACGGCCGTGGGTACAGTGGTGAACGAAGATGCAGTGAGTCGTGTGAGCGGTGTGGACGAAGCGCAGTTTACCCGTGCAACCGGTGCAGAAAAATTGGCCGAAGCCACTCGTGATACCACGCAGGTGAAAGAGTTGCCAAAAGACGCACTGGCGGAGAAGCCACAAGAGCAAAAAGTGGCGGGTATGACACGCTCGCAAATGCAAATTCGCCGTGTGTTTGAACAGAGCAAATCTCGTTTTGACCGTATTTACCGTAAAGCTTTACGCAGTAACCCTGCGTTGGCGGGTACGGTGACGCTTGGCGTGAAAGTAAGCCCAGAAGGTGACGTGGTGGACTGCTCGGTGAAATCCAGCGAGCTAAACGACGACAAAGTGGAAAAACGCATTCAGCTGACGTGTAAGATGTTGGCCTTTGACCCAGCGGGTAAATCCGATGCGTTTGAATGGCCACTCACGTTTGCACCACATTAGCATTAACGACTAGCCAACACCGAAAGCCCCAGTAAGGTCATTTGCTGGGGCTTTTTCATTCTGCGCAGCGCATTTTAACCAGCCCTTTTACTGGTCCCTGCTACACTTTTTTTATGACTTAGATTGTTCAGGGTTTAAGGGTCCGCCAGCTGGGCCGAATTAGAAGGGTCGAATTAAAAGGGGCGTCGTTATGAAGTTAGTGAAAGATTTTATGACCACAGAGGTCGCCAGTCTGCCGGTGACGGCTAACTTAAGTCAGGCCCGTGAATTAATGGAGTCTAAACGCATTCGACAAGTGCCCATTGTCGATAAAGAAAATACCCTAATGGGCATTTTATCTAAGCGCGATTTGTTTGCCGCCAGCATGTCCAATAGAACAGAAAATTATGAAAAACACCGCAAAGCGGTGGAGAGTCGTTTGTTCGTACAGGACGTGATGACCACCCCAGTGGAAACCATCGCCGCCAGCGACTCGCTCATCGACGCGGCGCTACGCCTGCAAGAATTGCGTATTGGCGCATTGCCCGTGGTGGACAATGGTAAATTGGTGGGCATTATCAGCAGCTCCGACTTTTTAGGAATTGCCGTGATGCTGCTGGATAATCAATGATTGACGGTCGATTTAATCAAGCCGTTTGCTCATATGCATGCTTAGCTGAAAAACAAACGCTGACTGTTGGCGTAGGCCACAGGCAAAAAGTCATCCACTAACACTTCTTTTACTTCGGCTACCTTTTCGGCCACAAAGGGTAGGTAGTGCGGTGCATTTTCTTTGCCGCGGTAGGGCACAGGCGTCAAATAAGGCGCATCGGTCTCTAAAATTATATTTTCTAATGGTGTCATGCGAATAATGTCGCGCACGTTTTCGGCTTTGTTAAAGGTACAAATGCCGTTAAAGCCCAGACAAAATCCTTGGTCAATGGCGTACTGGGCCAGCTCTGGTCCCGACGTAAAGCTGTGAATAACACCGCGCTTTTTTAAGCTGTTTTCAAAGTTTGCCAGAATCGCCATGGTGTCTTCGTCGGCCTCGCGGCTGTGAATGACAACGGGTAAATCAAGGTCGCTGGCGATTTGCAATTGGGTTTCAAATACGCGGCGTTGCACTTTGCGATCAGCATGGTCGTAAAAATAGTCCAGACCAATCTCTCCTACTGCCACCATGCGCGCATCCTGCACTTGTTCGCGAATTTGTGCTTCGGTGTCTGAGTTAAAATGCTCGGCCTCGTGCGGGTGTACCCCTTGAGTACCAAAGATCATGTCGTGCTGTCGCGTCAGGTTGAACACGGTATCCAAATTATCCGGCGCCACGGCAATGGTGATGATGCGCTCAATGCCAACTGCCTGTGCTTGGTTTACCAAGGCTTCTAAATCATGTTCCTTCAGGTAATCCAAATGGCAGTGGGTCTCGATAATAGGGTGCCCGAAAGCTGGGATATCGCGTTTTTTGCTCATGGGACAGCAACAACCTCCAACAGAAAGGCGCGCATTTTAACGTCATTCGCATGGGGTTGCTAATGCCCTCGTGGGCCGTTCTGGGCCTAACCCAGCGAGACGCCAAAGTGCGTCTATACTGACGGTAGATATCAAGGAAGATTTCATTATGCCCCTGCTAAAGCTCGGCATTCATGTGCTTAATAAGCTGACGTTTGCCAAAAAGTTTCAATTACTGCTCATCACCTTTGTCATTCCCATTGCCTATGCGGCTTATGTTATCTATCACGATCAATCGGTGGATTTAGCGGCTGCGCAACAGGACTTGGCAGGCTACGCCGTGATTCAAGCATTACATCCCACCAAAATCTTAGCTGCGCAACACCGTGGCCTAGGTGCGCAGTGGTTTGCTGGCAAAAAAGATGTCGAGAGCAAATTAAGTCAGGTCGAAGCCGATATGACCACAGCCCTGAGTGCTGCTCGGCGCGCCCTTGAACGGGCGGGTTATCCAAGCGCAGTGTTACAACGCTTCGATGCTGTCCAAAATAACTGGCCGAGTCTGCAGTTAAGTGAGTTCGAGCAACTGACAGGCGAAAGCAGTTTTCAGCGCCATAGCGAGTGGATCACCGACATGGTTGGGGTGGTGTTGGCTGTGGCGAAAGCGTCGGGCCTGATTCTCGACAGTCATTTAGACACGTACTTAATGATGTCTTTAGTGGTGTTTGATTTACCGGCGCTTAACGAAGGTGTAGGGCAATTGCGAGGACGTGGTGCTGGCGTGGTGGCAAAGGGAGGCTTTGACCCCAGTAGTTACATCGCAGTGAGTACGTTATTTAACGAAGTAAACCAACAGCGCAACTTACTAAAAAACCGCTACGACAGCGTGCTCGCCTTAGATGTTGATTTGCGCCAGCAATTACAAGCGCCGCTCAATGAGGGTTTGCAGCAGTTGGAGCAGTTTTTAAAAACCACTCGCAGCAAAGTGATGGAGCCCAACGCACCAACAGTGGATGCCACAAGTTATTTTGCGCAAGGCACGGCTGCCATTACGGCTATGGACTCCTTGCGCAAGCAAACGGCAGCGTTATTTGAGGCCCGTGTTGCAGGCTATGGCACCGCAGCGCAAAACAATCTTGTGCTGGCGTTGGCGATATTCGGTGGTTTGCTGTTGGTGTCGATTTATTTATTGATGGCCTTTAAGCGCACCGTGGATTTTAACGCCCACTTGGTGCAACGCATGGCAGCCGATTTAAAAGCGGGCAAATTAGACGGCAAGTATAAAACCGATAGTGAAGACGAGCTTGGCGATACGGTACACAGCATGGTGGATGCGTTTAAAGGGCTGCGTGAAATTGTCGGGCAGGTACGTGGCCAATCCACCAAACTGACCGACTCCAGCCGTCAATTACAAACTGTATCTGACCAAGTGAAGCACTTGGGTGGTAGCCAAAAAGAGCGTGTCGGTATTATTGTCACCGCCTCCACGGAGTTAGCAGCGACGGCATCAGAAGTGGCATCTCACTGTGAGCATGCCGCAACTAAAACCCAATCGACGCAAGACAAAGCGACCCAAGGGGCGAAACGATCAGAGCTTTCCGCGGGTACGATTCGTCAACTTGCCGAACGCATTCGCCAAGCGGGTGAAGAGATTTCCGATCTTGCGCAGCAGGCAGCTTCGATCAGTACGGTCATTGATGTGATCAAAAGCATTGCCGAGCAAACCAACTTGTTAGCGCTTAACGCCGCCATTGAAGCCGCCCGTGCGGGCGAACAAGGTCGTGGTTTTGCGGTCGTGGCAGACGAAGTTCGTACCTTGGCCAATCGCACACAAGAAAGCACCACCGAAATTGAAAGTACCATAAAGAGTTTGCAACAAGTGGCTGAGCAAGCAGTGGATGCCATGAATCAAGCCTGCGACCAAGCCGATGCCGGTGAAGAAGAAGCGCGTCAAACCGGCGACATGCTGCGCGATATCGTCCAGTCTGTTACTCAAGTCAGCCATTTGATTCAGCAAGTGGCCACCGCCAGCGAACAGCAGGCTGGCGCAGCAGGAGAAATAAGCCAAAACATTCAACAAGTAGATGACTCAGCCAGCGACTTGGTGAAACAAGCCACAGAGGTTTCCTCCATCGCTACATTAGTGAAGGGCGGCAGTCAGGACTTACAATCACAGGTGAATGGCTTTACGGTTTAACTCGGTCACGTTAATTCGTCACGGCGACGGAATTAACAGCCTGATTCATCACAGGGTCAATTGTTCATCCTCCAAGTGTCCGTATAATGTGCGCCAATATTGTGGCCATTGCACAACGAGGTACCCATGGACATAGCCGAAATTCGTCGTCAGTACGGCGCGTTCGAATTGCATCGTGCCGACCTAAAGGATGATCCCATTGAGCAGTTTGGGGTGTGGTTGAACCAAGCCATCGAAAGCCAACTGTTTAAAGACCCAACCGCCATGTGTGTGGCCACCGTGGACGAACATGGCATGCCTAGTCAGCGTGTGGTGTTACTAAAAGAGTACGACCCACGGGGCTTTGTTTTTTACACCAACCTCGAAAGCAACAAAGCCAAGCAATTGGCTCACAACCCCAAAATCAGTTTGCACTTCCCGTGGCTTGAACTTGAGCGCCAAGTGATTATTCGTGGCGAAGCCGAAAAGCTCACCGTTGCCGAAGCCACCAAGTATTTTTTATCCCGTCCTCACGATAGCCAACTGGCGGCTTGGGCCAGCCAACAAAGTAGACCTGTAGGGGCACGAAAATTACTTGAACAAGCGTTCAGCCAAATGAAACATAAGTTCGCGCAAGGGCAGGTGCCCTTACCGGGGTTTTGGGGCGGTTATCGCGTGAAACCTACCACGATGGAATTTTGGCAAGGCCGCGAAAACCGATTGCATGACCGATTTTTGTATCGTCAAAGTGACGAACAGCAAGGCTGGCAAATTGAACGTTTGCAGCCTTAAGCAAAACGGTTATAAAGCAAAGCTCTGACCTGTGGCTAGCAAATATAAAATATAAAGAATGCCAGCAAAGGCTGTTAAGCACAGCATGGGTTTGAATTGATCCATAAACGTACTGTGCTTGACCACACCTAACACGGGTGCGGTTAACAACGCGATGGCCACGGGACCAAATAAAGTAACCAGCATATTGCCGACGTTTACGTGACTGGTGGTCAGGCCGTTGGAATAGGCGTCGTAATGAAAAAATACCAAGGTCATAACCACAAAGGTAATGAACGTGGTCATAACCACCCGAGCCGGAATCAAAGGTTTATGAGGACGGGTCATGTGAGAATCGTGAGCGTGTTTTGCGGTAGCCATAGTTGGATTTCTTCGAGTTGATTGCCATCAGTATAGTTCTATTCAGGACGGGTTCAGTAAAGTGAGATAGGATTTTGTATCTGTTTGTAACCCAGCGTAAAAAACACCCTATGGTTTCTCGTTTTTCCAGCTTTGCTGTGCTGATTCTGTGTGCGCTAATCGGATTGGTCGCGCCTGCCTCTGCCAAAGACCAAGCGAGCCCAGATCAAGCACAAGCCCACACAGTGCAAGATGAACAAGGTTGGGTCGAGCAAAAGATCAATCCGTCTACCGAATGGGTAGAGGAGTTGTTTTACCCCTTCATCCGTTGGGTTGAACGCAGTGTGCAATCGCGTTCAGACAATACCGCAAACAGCAAACAAACCCCGTCAACCGACTGGCCCATTCTGGGCAAACCGCTCCCCGCCGATGGCTTGCCCGCCAAAGAGGCTGCGCGCCTGTTGTTGTCGATTCATTCAGGTCGCATTCTGCAACTGAGTTATGACCAACAAGGGGTCTATCAATGGAAGCATCTGAGTCCAGAGGGGCGCATTACGGTTTTTTACATGGATGCCCGCAGCGGTGTGCTGTTGGATAAAACCACTCAGCAGGAGGCCCAATGAAAATATTAGTGATTGAAGACGATCAAAGTTTGCGTCAACAACTGGCCTCTGGCTTGACTCAACAAGGTTACGACCTTGTCACCGCGCAAGACGGCCAAGAAGGGTTGTTTGTTGCGCAAAATTATCCGCTGGATCTGCTGGTGGTGGACCTTGGTTTACCCAAGGTCAATGGACTGGATGTCATTCGTGCGCTGCGCAAAGACAACAAAGGCATTCCTATATTAATCCTGACAGCGCGTGGTGGTTGGAAAGCCAAAGTAGAAGGGCTTGAAGCAGGGGCTGACGATTACCTAGAAAAACCCTTTCACATGGAAGAACTACAAGCGCGCGTTAAAGCACTGTTGCGTCGAGTGACAGGTCACAAAAACCGCTTGAGTGCAGGGCCGTTAATGGTTGATCTCGAAGCGCAACAAGTTCAGTTTGCGCAACAACCATTAGAACTGACGGCATTCGAATATAAAATTCTCGAATATCTCATGCGTCGTACCGGTAAGGTCGTCAGCAAAACCGTGTTGACGGATTATTTATACGATCAAGACTTTGATCGTGACAGCAATGTCATCGAAGTGTTAGTGGGCCGCCTGCGCAAAAAGCTTAATCAAAACGGCCAGTTTAATCCCATTCAAACCTTACGCGGGCGCGGCTATATGTTCTCTTGGGATGAACCATGCTGAACTCGTTACGCAGCCGCTTGTTGTTTTACAGCGGCCTGTTGTTAAGTGCGTTAATGCTACTGCTGGGGTGGGCTGTGGTTAAGTTGTATTACAGCTCGCAACTTAATGAACTGCGCGAACAAATGCGGTTACACAGCCACAGTATTTTAGCGGTTGCTGAATACCAAGAGCCCAATCACCAACACAGTGATGGTCGCGTGGTGTTCCCAGCGGCCATGGCAGAGCCCTTATTAAATTCACCAGATAGTGGCTTTTACGCGCAGCTGGTGGATCAGAATAATCGCGTTATTTGGGCCTCGCGATCTGCGCAAAGGTATCCCGTGTTAGGGCAACAAACCGCCCCCTTGGGTGAATGGCGCTACAGTACTGCAACGCGGACCAAGCAAGATGTGTCCGAATCGCAAATAAACGAAACGTTATTCGTCGCACGGTTTGGCATTCAGTGGCAACCCAACGTGGTGACCAACCTTGTGCTTATGCGCGATATGGGGCCGTTGTTGCTCAGAGTCGAAGGTCTAAAGCATCGACTATGGGTGATCCTGAGTTTGTTAAGTGCCATGCTGATCGGAATTCAACTTTTAGTTTTAAAATGGGGTATGCAACCCCTAAAACAATTAGCCGTTGACCTACATGCTTTGCAACAAGGCAAACAAGCTCACCTGTTAGGACGTTATCCTGCCGAACTAAAACCCCTAATTGCCAACCTTAACCACGTGCTCGAAACCGAACGTAATCAGCGTGAGCGTTATCGCAATACGCTATCGGACCTATCTCACAGCCTTAAAACCCCGTTAACCGTTGCCAATGGTGTTGTTGAAAAATTACAACCTAAGCAACCCATTGCAGTTCAAGAAAAAACCGAACTCACACAGCAATTAAGCCGTATGTCGCAAATTATTCAGTACCAATTGCAACGCTCTATGTTAGGTGGTCAAAGTTTGGCGTTTAGTGCTGTGCCTGTACGTCCCGTGATTGAGGCCGTTAGTGACGCCTTGCGAAAAGTTTATGCCGATAAACCCGTGGACATTCGCCATGTGTTTGTGGACGCTTGCGAATTTATTGGTGACGAAAATGATTTAATGGAAATCACCGGCAACTTGATGGATAACGCTTGTAAATATGGCGCTGGACAGGTGCGCGTGACCACGCAACATTGCAAACCTAAAACCAATACAACCTTGGAAGATGGCCGTTGGCAGTTAATCGTCGAAGACAATGGTCAGGGTATACAAGCAGAGCAACTGCATACCGTGTTACAACGAGGAGTGCGTCTGGACACATTGGGTGAGCAAGCAAACGTACATGGTCAAGGGTTAGGGTTGGCGTTGGTAAAAGACATAGTTGTCGCACTCGGTGCGCAAATTAGTGTCACACGATCAGATTTAGGGGGATGTCGTTTTGCTGTGACGTTTCCAAACACGGCATTGGTAAAGGCCGATGCGTGACGATTAAATGAATCGAATAAACTTAAATACGAAAAGGCAAACAAACATGATGAGCAAAAAGGAAAGCAAGTGGTTGCTTATTTTGCTGCTGTGCTTGGTGCAAGGTTGCAGTAGCGTCACCATGCGTCCTTATGGCGGCGAAAAAGACATGCGTAAACCCGATTATGCTGTTAGCAAAACATTTTGGTTTTGGGGGCTCAAAGGCGAGCACGAAGTAAACGTGACCCGCGTATGCGAAGGCCGACGGGTTGAACAAATGCAAACCGTCATGACACTGTCGGATTTTGCACGGGGTTTATTTACCTTATTTGTATATGCGCCGCGCACTGCCAAAGTTTGGTGTGCTCCATTAACCGATGCTTCGGTTCAAGTGGAGTCCTAACGATGGCAGTGATAAAGAATCAATCAGTTTTAAAAATGCTCTGCTTGCTGACCAGTGTTGCATTAGGCGGTTGCAGTACCATTCACTTTACGCAAGACCCTCCACAGCTACAGGCGTTTACGCCCGTTAAATCGCCAAATGATACAGCGCACGTTTATTCGCAATGGCATGACAGCACCTTAGACGGCATGATCGAACTGAGTCCGCCGGTAAATTTATACAAAAAGTGCGATGGAAAACCATGGACCCGAGTAACGTCAGAACTCACGTTTACGAATGGCCTAGTCGCAGCTTTAGTCTCGGGCGCGGTTACCAGTGTGGCACCTGTGCTTGAGTACGTGAATTTATACACACCTTGGACAGTGGAAGTGGCGTGCGAATAAGCGATTAACGCAAATTGTAATTGACGTAATTGGTCGTGATTCATTTTCAACTAACCTGTTAGAGTGACCCTCGCCAGGCCTTGATTGATTATGCGAGTTCGATCATGGACATTAAAAATAAAAACATCGTCATTACAGGTGCCGCATCCGGTATTGGAGCGGCTTTGCTCGAACGCCTATTAGCCCATGAAGGCGTGAAGGTTGTTGCCACCGATTTAAATACCATTCAACACACCCCGCAACCAGAGCAATTGTTCTTGCATCAAGGTGATATCGGTACCGAGCAAGGGCTAGATGAATTATTCGACTTTGCACAAACCGCACTGGGACACATCGACATTTTCATAGCCAACGCGGGTTTTGCGTATTACGAACAAACCCAACAAGAAGATTGGCAACATATAGACCGCATTTATCGGTGCAATACCTTTAGTCCCATTTACAGCGCGCACAAAATGGCGCGATTGAATCAAGATCGCGAGTACACTGTGTTGGTGACTGCATCGTTTATGGGTTTGTATTCGCTGCCGGGTTACAGCTTATACAGTTCGACAAAATCTGCGCTGCTGTCGTGGGCTGATGCCTACAACATGGAGCGCAGCGATCGAGGGCATGTATTGATGTTATGTCCCGTGGCGACAAAAACTCATTTCTTTGATACCACAGCCCCTGTGCCTTGGCCTACACAAACAGCCGAACAAGTAGCGGATGCAGCAATACGCGGCATTCAAACTAATAAGTTGCGTATATATCCAAGTAAGTTGAGTCAGTTAACCTTGTTTTTAAATTGGATATTTCCGCTCACCATGCCCATTTATCGCAGCATTGAAAAATGGAAGTTTAAACAGTGGTTAACCGTGGGGAGTGCAAAGCGCGGGGCGTGATTTGTTTTGGAGCTTTCGTGCATAAAAAAACGGGAGGCGCTTTCGCGTCTCCCGTTTTTTTGCAAGTCACCCAGCGCGCTTAGATGCAGTAAGAAGTCAGCGGAGGAAAACCGTTGAATTCGATGGCGCTGTAAGTGGTGGTGTAGGCACCGGTTGAGAACCAGTACATACGGTCACCGCTGGCGAGGTTAAGTGGCAGTTCGTATTTGTAGTTTTCGTACAAAATGTCCGCGCTGTCACATGTCGGGCCTGCAATAACCACTTCTTCTACTTCGCCTGATTTTTCTAAATACAGTGGGTATTTAATGGCTTCGTCTAAGGTTTCGATCATGCCACCAAATTTACCAATATCGGTGAATACCCAACGGTGTAAACCGTAACGGTCTTTACGGCTGATCAGCACGACTTCGCTTACCAACAAACCTGCGTTTGCAGCCAATGAACGACCTGGTTCCAAAATGATTTCTGGAATCTCGTCACCAAAGTCTTCTTCTAGGAAACGACGAATCTCAGATGCGTAAGTTTCCAGTTCGTTGGTACGGCTAATGTAGTTAGCTGGGAAGCCACCACCTAGGTTGATCATTTTTAACTGCAAGCCGTCTTCTTCTTTCAAACGTTCGAAGATAACTTTTACCTTAGCAATGGCCGAGTCCCACGCACCGATGTCACGTTGTTGTGAACCCACGTGGAAGGACAAGCCGTAAGGCACCAAGCCTAGGTCACGGGCCAGCAAACACAGGTCCAACGCCATGTCGGTTTGACAACCAAACTTACGGGACAAAGGCCAGTCGGCAGTTTGTGCACCTTCGGTCAAAATGCGAATGTACACGCGTGCACCCGGTGCCGCTTTGGCAATGTTGCGCAGGTCTGACTCAGAGTCCGTTGCAAACAGGTTAACGCCATTTTCGTGGAAGTAACGAATGTCTTTGGCTTTCTTAATGGTGTTGCCGTAGCTCACGCGGTCGCCAGTGACGCCTAGCGCTAACACTTTGTCCAGTTCGTAACGGGAAGCCACGTCAAAGCAACAACCTTTGTCGCGCAGAATTTCTAACAGTTCTGGCATTGGGTTGGCTTTAATGGCGTAGTACACCTTGGCGTAAGGGAAATTACTCTGCAGGTGATCTAACTGTTTACTAAAGATCTGACGATCCACCACCAGACAAGGGGTTTCTTTGGTGTCGGCAAAAGCTTTTAAACGAGCAAAAGCATCGGCTTCGTAGTAATCGGTTGGCAAAGTCACCATCAGTTGTGATTTCTCCTAAAAAGTAGGCTTTGAATTGAGTGCGCGGAAGATAGACTCATCCGCGACAAGGTACAGCAATTTTTATTTGTCTTGTCGATAAGCTAAAGCTGTGGCCAGCTAGTGTGCCGCCTTCAGGCCAATCCGGCTACGACAAAAGACGAAAAAATTTTAATTTTGAATAAAATTCGCTTCAGTGTAGTTCATATTTTGGATTCTGGTTGGGGTTCCGTTTGAGAGGGTCAGAACACGAATGTAGCCCCCAGCGAGAACAAAGTACCCAGTGAGCTAACCGCCTCTCGGGTTTTGTAGTCTTCGCTATAGTCGTAGTCGGTCACGTTTTTACGATTGTAGGCGTTGAGAATTTCGGCGTAATAAGTCCGGTCCTTGTGGGGCTCGTAATCCAAGCGTAAGTCCAGTTTGTGAATGGCGGGCAGGCGTTCGGAGTTCATTTTGCCTTCATTCGGATTGTACACGTAGGGTTCACTTTCACAGCTGTCGTCCACTTCATCCTCGGGTTTGTAGCGGTCGCCGCAACGGTAAATGGCTTCTGCACCCTTGATGGGTGTGATCAAGGAGCCGCTTTGGTAGCGCCATTTTAGTCCCAGTGTGGTGTAAGCGCTGTATTTGTAACTGGCGACCACGTTAAGTACCCATGGGCGGTCGTAGCTGTAGTTGAAGGATTCTCCGGTTATTTCGTTCTTACGAATGGTTTTGCTGTAAGCCAGCGACACCCAGCCGTACCATTTTTCGGTTAGGTTTTTATTCAGCAAAAACTCCACGCCATAGGCATGGCCTTGTGCACGATTGTTAAACTTGTCGGCGTTTGGGGTGGTGTCTTCGTCGATATAATCTGGGTTGGAAATAATGATGTCGTGTAGGTTTTTGTAGTAGGTTTCTAACTTGGCGCTGATGCCGTTGTTTGATTCGACGTTATTAAACTCGAACCCCACCACATAATGATCGGCACTGGGTTGTTTTAAATCTGGGTTGCCTAGCTCGCGGGTGATGGCAAAAAAGTCGCGGGGAAACTGGTAATGTTTGCCTACTGCGGCAGTTAATGTCCAGCTTGGATCGAGTGTGTAGCGGCTGTTGAGCCTAGGTTCGTAGGTGCGTTTATTTAAATGGTCGTCTTCGTCGCTGCCTAAGCCCGCTGTGATTTCCCAATCTGTAGTGACTAGCCAATCGTAAGCGGCAAAAACATAGTGGCGGTTTATGTTTAGGGTTTCGCTGTTTTCGAAGGATGCACCTAAAGATGCGGGATCACAGGTTTCCACATCGTCAGAGCAGGGGTTGTACAAGCCTTCCATGTCATAGGCCACTAAAAAGCGCGTGTATTCGACGCCGTAACGAATTTGGTCGCCGTTATCCAGCGGCGTTTGCAATTGGGCTTTGACGCGGTAGTCGTCTGTGGTGGCGTCGATATCGAACAGCTGGCCAATTTTAAAATAGATGTCTTCTTCTTTATGGCTGGTGACCAGCAACAACGAAGTACCGCCGGACAGCACGGTGTCGTACTGAATACCTTGAGTGTTGTAGTAACCGTTCAAACTAAAATCCCCCACAATGGCGGGTTCTTTTTCAGCTTCTTCGAACTTTTCACCGAGCTTAAAGGCCATGGTGTCTTTAGCGCCGTTGGCCATGAATTTAAGATTGCTGGTGCCGTTAATACGCCAGTGGTATTTGACTTGGTAGTCGCGGTTTTTTGGGACTTGAGTGATGCCCACGTCTTCGTCTTCGTCGTACATTTTGTCGAGATACAACTGCAATAAGCTTTCACGATACGCCACATAAAACGCGCTGTTTTCTGTTACTGCACCTTCGACCAAGACGCCCGCCCGTAAAAAACTCACATCCAAGGTTGTGCGGATGTCCTCGGCATAGGGGTCGCGCAATCGCGTATCTAATACCGCCCCGAGAGCGTTGTTGTACTGTGCAT
>JBFHVZ010000089.1:0-14815 GCA_041589295.1 Pseudomonadales bacterium | reverse complement strand
TTGCCACTATTTGTGTTTTATATGCACAGTGTTTTCGCGCTGCATCGCAAACTGGCGTTTCGACTTTGGGCTTATTTTTTAGTCTTCATCACGGCCGTTATGTTGGCCATTATCAGTTTTACTGATACCAAGGTATTTGCTTATACAGGGCAGGTCTTTCAAATCGCAGCGGCCATAACCTCGTTGTATTGTTTAGTGGTGCTGGTGGTACTTAATGCTCATGGCGTGGCTAAAAGCCACTGGTTTTTAGCCAGTTTTGCGGGTTTCTTGGTGATGTTTGTGCATGACATTTTATACACCAATTTATGGATACAAAGCCGCCCCATGGCGCAGTTTGGTATTTTGTTTTTTGTCGCCATGCAAAGCTACTTGCTGTGGCAAACACGGTTTAGAGAGCACCGCATGGTGCGTTATGTCCGCCTTGCAATCGAACAGCGAATTGACCATATCGCGCAATTAATTCAACGCCAAGACGCCCACAAGGCATGGCTAAATCAAGATGTTTTTTTGCAGCATTCATTACCAGCCGAGGTCATGCAAGAACTGCAAAACGTACCAGAAATTGATCGTCGCCAAAATGTGGGGGTGCGTGAGATTGTGGCTCAAGTTCGACCGTATTTTGATGTGATGCGTTGTAAGTTGCAGGTTAAATTGCGGGCAAGCGCTGTACACAACGAGGCTCAAGTCGTGGCAGACGCCAATTGGTTACAACAGGTGTTGCTGTGCTTAGGGCGAGTGGGTGAGGACACAGGTTTAGGTTGTCGGTTATGGGTTTCAGATAGCAAAGAATCTGTGTTGATTCGGTTAATGGTACAAGGCAATGTGCAACCACAAGGCCTTAATGGCAAGTTGTTGGATTGGTTGTTAAGCGTAGTGGCGCGCATGGGCAGCCAGTTATGCATTCAACATGGCCGTAACCGAACCCATGTCTATTTTAAGTTGCCGTTGGTGGGGCGCGAGGCTCATCAACCGAATCAAGTTGTGGTTACTGGGGCAGAGGGCGCGCCTGTGATTTTGGTTCAAGCACCGCAGCGCACCCTTTATGAAACCAGTTTGGCAGATCATTATCAGCTGGTGTTTGCGCCAGCCACGGTCAACCACATCAATCGTTTTCGGCCTTCGCTCGTTCTACTAGAAGGCGAGCGGGACCGACCGCTTTCGCCAGAATTAATGGAAACGTTGCGGATGTTAGTGCCGCAGTTGCCCATTGTTGTGGTGCTACCAGCCCTTCAAAAGTTGCAGCTGGCAGAGTTAATACGCAAAGGTGCTAGCGACTATATGGTCAGTCCTTTGGTTCAAGAGGAAATTCTGCTTAAGGTGCAAGGGCGAGTCATGCGATCCGAGGCGGAACCTCGAAGCCAAGTACCTATGGTGGAAACAGGCGTTGATCTAAGAGAGCTGACCGTGCAGTTGATCCGTAATTGTATTCAACTGTGGCAAAGCTACACAGGCCGAAGCAAGGCCGACCTAGCTGAGCACAGTAAGTTGTGGCGGGTTTACCTTGATGGCAGTACCGCCAAAACCCGTACGCTTGATAAGTATCTTTCGCTGCAAAGCCTCCCGAAAAAACCAAGGTGGGATACCGTCAGTCGTACCGCATTGTTCGTGATGGAGCATTGTGCCCTCAGCGAAGATGACCGCGAACAACTGCAACAACAGCTACAGCGCTTACAGCAACAATTGGCGCTGTAAGCGTTGCGGTTTGGGGTGCTGCTCGGCATCAATGGCACACTCGTACAGACCTGCTGCAAATTTGCGTGTACATCTATATAATGCGCCCGCAAATTTGATCACTTCTTCATCAGGGTATGCGCAGCGCATATCAAAGGGGTAAAGGCCTTGTACAACCTAGTCCGCAATCTTCTGTTTAAACTGGACGCAGAAACCGCACACGAACTTACCTTGGATCTGCTGGGTGCATCAAAGCGACTGGGTGTACTACCACTGTTTACCCCTAAAAAGCCCACTCAGCCTGTATCTGTGCTGGGGCTGGATTTTCCCAATCCTGTTGGCTTGGCCGCAGGTTTAGATAAAAACGGCGATTATATAGATGCACTAGGGGCCTTGGGTTTCGGCTTTATCGAGATCGGCACCATTACTCCTAGACCTCAGCCGGGCAACCCTAAACCGCGTTTATTCCGTTTGCCCGAACATCAAGCCATCATTAACCGTATGGGCTTTAACAACAAAGGCATCGACCACTTAATTTCTCGTGTTGAAAAGCGTCGTTACGACGGCGTGCTTGGGATTAACATTGGTAAAAACTTCGATACGGCCGTTGAAGACGCCAACAAAGACTATTTAATTTGCCTTGAAAAGGCCTATAGCCACGCGGATTACATCACGGTCAATATTTCATCTCCAAACACTCCGGGGTTGCGTAACCTGCAGTTTGGCGATTCGCTCAAAAGCTTGCTGGGTGCATTAAAAGACGCGCAAGGTCGCTTGCAAGGTAAGCATCAAAAATACACGCCAATTTTGGTGAAAATTGCTCCTGACATGGATCAGGCAGAAACCGAAATGGTTGCGCAGACACTGTTGGCCAGTGAAATGGACGGTGTTATCGCCACTAACACCACTCTGGATCGTGAATTGGTGGTTGGCCATCAATATGCTGAAGAAGCAGGTGGTTTGAGTGGTAAGCCTGTGCGTGTACCGTCAACGCGTGTACTGTCTTGGCTAAACGATGCGCTGGACGGCCGCTTGCCAATGATTGGCGTGGGCGGCATTACCGATGGTGCTTCCGCCGCTGAAAAAGTACGTGCCGGTGCCGACTTGGTTCAGGTTTACAGCGGTTTCATTTACCGAGGTCCAGAGCTGATTACCGAAGCATGCGATGCCATTGCTTCGGTTAAAGGGCGCTAATTAAAGGGCGTTAATTCCCCCGTTACACGGCGTTTGTGTGCTGATTGAACTAAGCTGACTCTAGGGTGCTAGCTATTTAGGGTGCTACCTATTTAGCAGCCAGCCATTTGGAAATCAGCCATCGGGAAACCAGCCGTTGAAATCAGTAAAAGCCCGACTTGGTTGCCAGTGCAGCTCAGTCGGGCTTTTTAGTTTATGGCCCTTGGCTGGGAGTGCAGTAAAGAGAAGCCCCTGGCACTGGAGACAAGGGCGACAAAGACGAGCAGCCGGGAGAGTTCAAATGCCTAAGCTGATACATATTCTGCCCACCTTCGCTCAGCGAGTGTGTTCGGCTGGCCGGACTTATCTCACGCTTTCGGGGCTGTTTTTGCTGTTGGCATCCCAATCGAATGCAGCGGTGCAGGTATCCCCCGACCGATCACAGACGTCTATTGATCAATCACCGACGCCCATTATATTCACCACGTTTCCGATTCCGCTCATGGTCGAAAGTGAGACCGAAGGTGTGTTCATTCAGCTAACGCAAGAAGTCATTCGCCGTTTAGATATAAAGGCCACTATTCGTGTGGCTACACCCCAGCGATCCATAAACGATTTGGTCCAAGGCCGAGTCGCGGTTTTGTTTCCGGCACTGGATGTGTTTTTTGTCGACAAAGAGCAATACAGCCGCAGCGATGAGCTGATTTACATAAAAGAAGATTTTTTGTTTACCCGCACCGGTGATGCAAAGTTGACCACGGTAGACGACCTAAAGGGTCGGACTGTGGGACTGACGCGTGGCTATCCATATGCCCGTGAAATTGTGCGTGGTCATGGCTTTAAATTGGACTATTCCTTAAGCGATGAAATGTGTGTGCAAAAATTAGTGGTTGGGCGTATTGACGCCTTTATTGGGGAAGAAAAGTCGGGATTGCAGGCGTTTGAAAGTCAAAAGGTTAGTCATTTGTTGCAATACGATTCTGCTAAACCAGTATCACGACAGGATGTCTATTACGCTACGACATCGTCGCCAATGGGGGAGCAGTTAGCGGAGCGTATTTCGGCGGTCTTAACCGCGATGAAAGCCGATGGTACGTTTCAAAAAATAATGGCCGCTACAGAAAACGGGGGCCTAAAACAGTAAGGCCCGCTTGAGGCGGGCCATTGGATACTGTGATGTATTCGCGAAAAGTTCTAATTGTTTAGGTTTGTTTCGTTAGTTGGGTCATTCTTACTTCATACTTGCAGTTTATGAATGCCAGCAACGCCTGCATAACCGTCCCAGTGATCACTTCTGCCTTCTCGCCAACCGCTCATCCAAGAATGATGTGCGTTGCCTTCAGGGCAAAGGTCCTTCGAACGTCCTTGAACACCTGCCAGGTAACCTTTTTGGTATGCCCGACGTTCCATATCGCGTTTCTGTCTTCTCATAATGGTTGTGCCTCTTTGTACGCATAACGACATTGTAAGGAAGTAACACCGCCGATCTTGAGATGCGAGCATGACCAGCGACTGTTGCGGACAACCGTCGTGCATCTCACCCAAGCGGTCGAACCAGTATGCCTAGAGTAAAAGCGCGCTGTTAATGAATAAATTAAACTATAAAGCGCCTTCTTTATCGCTGAAGGTGATAAGGTTTTGTAATAGCTTGTTTTTGCTTGAAATTTAAAGGTTTCAGTTTAGCTATTTGATTGTCCTGCTTTGAAAATTTTTGATCTATGGCGCGTACCCTAAAATGGACGAAATTAGACAGAGGATTTTAATTCCAAGAATCTGTAGAATACGCGCCTTTTTTAATGGCCCAGGGCAAGTTGGTATCGCTTTGGTGCTACATTGGTTTGATTGAGGTTAACGAATGACTGAAAGCAGTGCAGATCAATCCCAACCGCTGATGCAATCAGCACGATTGGTGGTCACTTGTCCTAAAGGTCTTGAACTGTTGCTCGCCGATGAGTTAACCGAACTGGGCGCAAAAGAAGCCAAACCCGCACTGGCTCACGCCACATGCGAAGTTGATCAAGCCTTGGCCTACAAAATTTGTTTATGGTCACGTTTGGCGAGTCGTGTGTTGTGGCCACTTACCGAAACCCCAGCCGCAACCGCAGACCAGTTGTACCAAGGTTTGGTGAAATTTCCTTGGATCGAACACTTTTCTGATCGAAACACGTTCCGTGTCACCTTTAACGGCATGAACGACGAAATTCGCCACACTCATTTCGGCGCGTTAAAAGTTAAAGACGCCATCTGCGATCACTTTCGCACCAAGTCCGGCCAGCGTCCGGACGTATCTGATAAACCGGACCTTAATATTCACGTACGTTTACAACGGGATGTCGCCAAGGTGTCTTTGGATTTATCGGGTGAGGCTTTGCATCGACGTGGTTATCGTCAAAGCCAAGGTGCAGCTCCGCTTAAAGAAAACCTTGCTGCTGCTGTGTTGATACGAGCAGGTTGGCCCGAGCGTATGCAACAAGACGACGCGGCATTGATTGACCCCATGTGTGGTTCGGGCACATTGCTCATCGAAGCAGCCTTGATGGCGGCCAATATCGCACCTGGTTTGTTGCGCAGTCGTTTTGGATTTGAGCGTTGGAAGCAACATGATGTCGTAACGTGGCGAGCTATTCACGACGATGCTCAAGCAAAAAAAGCCGCAGCCGCACAAAGCGATGTGGAACTGACTCTGCTGGGCTACGACGCCGATGAAAAAGTGCTTAATAAAGCCAAAGATAATGCGCGTCGTGCTGGGGTACAGCATTTTATTTTTGTGCAAAAACAGGCATTAAAAGATTTAACAAAAGCCAAAGGGCTACCTGATCATGGTTTGATTTTAACCAACCCACCTTATGGCGAACGCTTGAGTGATGAAGTGGCGGTGGGTGCCTTGTACGCGGGTTTGGGCAACAAAGTGAAAGAATACTTTGGTGGTTGGACCTTGGCAGTGTTTACCGGTAACCCAGAGCAGGCTTACCAGTTTAAGATGCGCACCGATAAACAGTACGCTTTATTTAATGGTGCTATTGCATCCAAGCTCATGCTGTACACAGTATCCCCGCAAGAAAATCGACAAGCGCCAATTCAAGCGCAAGACGCCGTGCCTACAGCGGCCACGCTGAGCAACGGCGCACAAATGGTCAGCAATCGTTTGCAAAAGAATTTGCGCAAGTTAAAGCCTTGGCTGAAAAAACAAAACACCGATTGTTATCGTTTATACGATGCAGATATGCCTGAATATGCAGTGGCCATTGATTTTTACGGCGACTGGGTGCACATCCAAGAGTACGCTCCGCCAAAAAGTGTGGATGAAGAAAAAGCCAATGCCCGTTTGCGCGACGTGTTGGACGCCGTACCCGTTGCGTTAAGTGTGCCGAGGGAAAAAATTGTCCTAAAGCAACGCCAAGTACAAAAGGGTAAGCGTCAGTACGAAAAACAAGACAAGCAAGAACAGTTTTTTGAAGTGCAAGAAGGCAATTGCCGTTTTTATGTCAATCTAACCGACTATCTTGATACCGGTTTGTTTTTAGATCACAGACCAGTGCGTACCGAAATAGAAAAGTTGGCGAAAAACAAAGACTTCTTAAATTTATTTAGTTACACCTGTACCGCCAGTGTCCATGCGGCCGTGGGTGGCGCGCGTTCGACGACCAGTGTTGATATGTCACAAACGTATCTTAATTGGGGTAAGCGTAACTTAGCCTTAAACGGCATCTCGGACCGTGGTCATCACTTTGTGCAAGCAGACTGCATTAAGTGGTTAGAAGCACAGCAGTCGGAACAACAACGTTACGACATTATCTTCATGGACCCGCCGTCTTTTTCAAACTCCAAGCGCATGTTGGATGTGTTGGATATTCAACGTGACCACGTGAAGTTGGTCAACCTCGCTATGGGCTTACTGCGTCCCGGTGGGCAGTTGTTGTTTTCGAACAACCTGCGCAAATTTAAGTTGGACTATGACGCCTTGAGTGCCTTTTCTGTCGAAGACATTACGGAGCAAACGTTGCCACAGGACTTTGCCCGTAACAGCAAAATTCACCAGTGTTTCCGCATTCGCGCTAAGGCCTAAAACCTAGGCTGCCACTTGATGTTTCGGTTTGGTGACCATTCGCTTCGCTGTAACGTCTAGGGTGAACGTTGCAGCTTTTTAAGAAGGGCGTTCTTAGATACTGTCACTTGGTCTCTTGTTTGGTGTCTCGCTTGGTTTAGTTGCGATCTAAACGAGGCTGGCTGAACTGGGCTATATTGAAATAGTGAGTCAGAGTGTGGCCGCCCCTGCATTGGTGAGGCAAATACATGGTTAAACAGTGGTTGGTTAGCAGTAATTGGCTGGTGGGTCTTTTGTTGGCCCTAGTGATGCTGTTTCCATCTGTTCAGGCCAGTGAAAAAACCGTGTTGTTTACCTCGTTAGAATGGCCACCCTATAGCGGCGAAGCCCTGCGGGAGCAGGGGGCCAGTGTCGCGGTGGCAAGGGCCGCATTCGCGGTTATGGGCTATCAATTGGATGTGCACTTTTACCCGTGGGCGCGCGCCGTTGGTTTAGCCAAAAAGCGCAGCAGTCCGTACCACGGCTATTTTCCCGAATACTATTCCAGCGAAATCGAACAAGAGTTTTTATTTTCTGACCCCATTGGCTCTGGGCCGCTGGGGTTCGCAGAACGCGCGGTAAAACCAATTTTTTGGCGAAATCTAACGGACTTAGAGCCTCTAAAAATAGGTGTGGTGCGCGGCTATGTGAACACCAAGGTATTGGATGAACGCATTGCGCAAGGGCGCATTAAGGCCGAGCCAGTGGTAGCCGATGTAGACAACCTTAAAAAGCTGGCTGCAGGTCGACTCGATCTTGCCGTGATCGACCATTATGTTTTTCGTTACCTTATTAAGCATGATCCAACGCTCTCGGATATTGCGCCCATGCTGGCGTTGAATGCAAAACCCCTTGAGCTAAAAAAGTTGTTTTTATGTTTTAAGAACACAGAAGAGGGTAAAGAGCTGTTGGCGATCTTTAATGAGGGCCTTAAGCGGGTGGATGTCCAAGCCATCATGCGCGAATACATGTCTGCCTATGAATGACACACACGATGTGTTTATTAAGAAGCGGGTGTGTGAATTTTAGTCGTGGCACCAAATGAGTGCGCAATGCATTGATCTGGTGCTATTTGGTGTCTCGATCTAGGCACCATCGACCTAGCCTTAAAAGTTGGTTTTCACCAAAATCTTCATAGTTTTCAAGTGTTTGTTTTTTACTCAGCGCTAAGCCCCAGTGTTTACGCTGGGTTGCAATCATTAATGCACAAACATGGTTCGTTAGAGTGAGGTTTGTTCGGTATTGGGGCGTTTTTGGCATAGAAAGTGCTAATACGGGGCAGGCGATGCTCGGTTGTGGCCCAATCGAGTATCAAGTTAAGTGACTCCAAGTGCTTTCAAAAGAGACGCCAACGTCCAGAAGCACCGCATTCAAGGGGATTGTTGTGGAAAACATCAACAGTGCTGTAGAGACCCTGATCAGCAGCTCAAATACCTTCTTTATTTTATTAGGCGCCATTATGGTGCTGTTCATGCACGCCGGCTTCGCCTTCTTGGAAGTGGGTACTGTGCGCCACAAAAACCAAGTGAATGCTCTGGTTAAAATCATCACCGACTTTGGTATTTCGACCATTGCTTACTTCTTTGTTGGTTATAGCGTTGCCTACGGTGCAGATTTTTTCGCAGGTGCAAGCGAGCTGACCGAAAATAATGGTTATGAGCTGGTTAAGTTCTTCTTTTTGTTGACCTTTGCCGCAGCGATTCCAGCCATTGTGTCTGGCGGTATTGCAGAGCGCGCTAAGTTTTATCCGTTCCTGTTAGCGTCATTTTTGATTGTGGCGTTCGTTTACCCCTTCTTTGAAGGCATGATCTGGAACGGCAACTACGGCTTTCAAGCGTGGCTAGAAACAGCATTTGGCGCTCAATTCCATGACTTTGCAGGTTCTGTTGTTGTGCACGGTGTGGGTGGTTGGATTGCCTTAGCCGCTGTATTGATGCTGGGCGCTCGTAAAGGTCGCTACCGTGATGGTCGTGTTGTTGCGTTTGCACCTTCAAATATTCCATTCCTAGCATTGGGTGCTTGGATCCTGACTGTAGGTTGGTTTGGCTTTAACGTGATGTCTGCTCAAACCTTGGACGGCATCAGCGGCCTTGTGGCGGTTAACTCCCTAATGGCCATGGTAGGCGGCACCTTGGTGGCAATGGTTATGGGTAAAAACGACCCCGGCTTTATTCATAACGGCCCATTGGCTGGCTTAGTCGCGGTTTGCGCAGGTTCGGACATCCTGCATCCAATCGGTGCCCTAATTGTTGGTGGTGTTGCCGGTGCGTTGTTCGTGTGGTTGTTCACCTTATTCCAAAACAAATTCCCACGTATCGACGACGTTCTGGGTGTATGGCCGCTGCACGGTATTTGTGGTGCTTGGGGTGGTATCGCCGCAGGTATCTTTGGTAGCGAAGCATTCGGCGGTCTGGGTGGTGTAACCTTCATGGCTCAGGTTGTGGGTACGCTGGCGGGTATTGCGGTTGCCTTAATCGGTGGTTTTATCGTCTATGGATTAGTGAACGCCATTATGGGCCTGCGCTTGGATGAAGAAGATGAGTTCCAAGGTGCAGACTTAGCCATTCACAAAATTGCAGCAACTAACGAAGAGTAATTCTCTACGTTAATACTGAAAGCCGGTGCGTTCCGGCTTTCAGTCAATCCTCAGTGGCAATAATAAAACCCATTCTGTGCCACGTTCCTTTTTCTCGTTCAAATGTATTTCGCCCGCTAACGATTGCGTTACTTGGTTGTAGACAATATTCATTCCCAAGCCAGTACCACCTTGATTCCGTTTGGTCGTTACAAATGGGTCGAATACGTTCGAGCGGATACTGGGTTCGATGCCCACGCCGTTATCACTCACCGTAATTTTAAGTTTGCTTGTTTCGGGGGTGGCGCGTATTTCCAATTGCGGATCTTCCACACCGTCAAATGCATGTATACACGCATTGATTAATAGGTTTGCCATTACCTGAGTTAGGTCACTACCGCGGGATACGATGTGCAAATCCTGCGGTATGTCGACATGTATCTGCACGTTCAAGCGCTCAAACTCAGCCATCATGGAGTTAAGAAGTCTTCTGGTTAGCTGAGCTAGGTTGATGCTGATGATGGCATCGTCCATTCGATCGACCGATAACTGTTTGAAGCTCTGCACTAAGTCAATGGCTCGCTCTAAGTTCAAATGAATAGAGTGGTCGATTTCTTTTTCGCGCAGTAAAAAGGTTTCAAGGTCCTTGCGGGCAAGTTGGTTAGATTCAAACTTTTTACACACGGCATCAAGCATTTCGCTATGCAAGCTGTGAGCGGTCTTGGTGATGCCAAGTGGGGTATTGATCTCATGGGCTAGGCCAGCAACTACTCCACCTAAACTGGCGAGTTTTTCTTTGCGAATAAGCTCTGCTTGTGTGCACTTCAATTCAGTCAAAGTTTGCTCAAGGTGGGCGGTGCGTTGCTCAACCATGGTTTCAAGGTTGGCTTCGTGCTCCATGCGTTCTATTTCAGCTGAGATGCGCCCGCTAAATATTTGGAACAGGGTTTGTGTAAATTCGGCATTGGTAATGGGTTGTTTATAAAGGGCCACGGTAAGCCCCATAACCTCGCCGTGAGAGTCCAGCAATGGAGTGCCAATATAGCCTTCGATACCCATGTCGATGAGCAATTGGTCTTTAGGGTAGAGAGAAATAATTTTGTCTGGATAAAGACATAGTTGATTGTTGCTTACGTCAGCACAGGGTGTGTGCTCTAACGAATATTCTATGTTGTCGACTATTTTGTTATTGGCGACCAAGGCAAGGGTTCGGGATTTATAGGCCGACTTGTCGAGTCTCGCGATAAAGGTGTAATCAGCGCCGATTGCTTCGGCCATTTTCAGCGTAATTTTCTCGAAGAATGCCGAGCCAAAATTATTGGAGACGCCTTCGATGATGTTTCGTAATACCTGTTCCATAGGGAGCCCCAATGGTTCAAACCGAACGCTGCCGGCCTTTGTTATTTTCCAGTTTAGGCCTGCGTAGAGGGAATCACCAATCCAGCTAGTAGAGCGGCGGTAGAAGTCAAAAAGCGTGCCGCAATTTGTCTAAAAAATATGGAGAAAGTGCTAAAGCATCTGAGCTGAGGGCCGATAAAACAGGCATACCCGCTGAGGACTGCGCCATGATTACCGTCTCTGCTTCATTGTTTCAACGCCAGCAATCCACGTCGTCGTTTTTTGAGGGCAATTTGCCCAGTAGCGCTCAGGCCAAGGTGGCGGGTAATCGCTTTGGACAAGACGACCAAGCGGGCCACTATGCATTGAATCGTGCCTTAAAGGAATCCGTCGGAGTTGAGTTCAAACGCCCTGTGACGCCTGTGGCCGAGGCCTTTGATGTTGAAGAAGTGGTCGATACGGTCATGGCTCACATCAACAAGCGCATCGACCAAGCCGTGTCTGCAGGAGCCAGCGACAGCGAATTACAGAGCATGATGGAAGCTGCTCGTAAGGGAGTGGAAAAGGGTTTTGGACAAGCCCGTGATGAGCTGGATGCTCTGGGTAAATTGGACGAAGCCCTAGGAGAAAAGATCGACGCCGCTGAAGAGGGTATTTATCAAGGTTTGGATGACCTAGATGACTACTTGTTTGGCGTCGAAGACATGGATGTTGAGGATTCAGAGGCATTGCCGTCAGGCGACAAAATGGGTGCAGTGGTTGAGCGCGAGTCTCAATTCTATCGCCAGAAAAACAGCTTTGCTTTTGAAGTGATGACTCAGGAAGGGGACCGAGTGACCGTAAATGCGTTTAGCGCTTATGGTGAGAGCAGCAGTCGATTTTATGCTAGCAACGGTCAGCGGGAAGTAAGCATGGACGCTTACTCATCATTTGAGTCTTCTGGTTTCGCCTTGCAGGTCGAAGGCGACTTAAACGAGGCAGAAATGGCTGCGTTAGAGGACTTGTTTGCACAGGTAAATGAGCTGGCGGATACCTTTTACGAAGGCGATCTGGAGACGGCGTTTAATATGGCAATGGATCTGACCAGTGATGCGGACCAGATTGCTGAGTTTAGTCTGAATCTACGTCAGTCCGAAGTCGCTGGATACCAATACGCGGGGGCCCGTCTTGGCGGCTATGAAGCGCCCATGTTACCCCGTGGTTTGGCGCAGCCTTTACAGGATTACGCTAACGGCTTGCGTGAAAGCGTGGAGTCGGCCAAGGCTTTCCAAGAGCCTTTGCAGTTGGTGCAAAACCTTATGGAACAGTTGGATAGCGAAAGCAAAATGGCACCGTTCAACAGCCCACTGTTTAAGTTGCTAGATCAAGCTTAAGTGTGCTGCTTACTTGCAGGCGCGCTAATGGATTTGAAAGCGCTATCAATGTAAGAGTCACTTTGTATTTTCGCTGGACAGGCTAGCGGCCATACCAAAGAATGTCGCTCAGTTTGAACGACCTCAATGGTACAGCCCATGTCCGCCACCGCCCGTGATACCTTTCATCGCCGCTTAAATACTCCCTTAGGCCAGATACGGCTATCAGTAAAACCCTGCCCAGAAAACGCTGATATTGGCTTTGCTGTCAGCAGCGTGGAATTTGGTGATGACTACAGCCAGGGTGGCTACCACAGCACCAGTCGCGACGGTGCATACGTTGATGTGCCTGCTGCGGCCAGTCAGTTACTGGATGACGCCGCTAAGCAGTTGACCGAGTATTTTGCCGGGCAGCGAGAGCAGTTCGATTTACCTTTGCATGCCGCGGGTACGCCTTTTCAGCAGGCTGTGTGGCACAGTTTGCAACAGATTCCTTACGGTCAAACTTGGAGCTACGCCGATGTTGCAAAGCATATTGGTAAGCCTACCGCAGTGCGGGCTGTGGGGGCGGCCAATGGACGCAATCCGTTAGCGATTGTGGTGCCGTGCCATCGGGTAATTGGTAAGAGCGGCAGTATGACGGGCTATGCTTGGGGGCTTGAGTGCAAAAAGGCCCTGTTAGCGTTGGAAAGGGCTTAATGCTAAAGTGCCAGCCCTTTTCACAATGCAACCGACTTAATGTAATCGACCTAGGGCCTGATTGAATGATGTCTCAAACAGTCGCAACCCCCACGAAGCTAGAGCTTTTGGGTACACAAGGCTGTCACCTGTGCGAGGTGGCTGAGCGCTTGGTGCGCCGTGTAGCACCCCAAGCCAATGTGCGCATTGAGTATGTGGACATTGCTGATGACCCAGCCTTGGTCGACGAGTTTGGTATGGCCATTCCCGTGATGCGTTTGGCGAACTCCGCAACGGCTGGCACCCTAGGCTGGCCGTTCAGCGAAGAAGAATTTATAGTCTGGGCCAAATCGGTCGGACAGAATTAAAAACAATAAATAGGAGCAGTTTCGTGCTGAAGTATGGTTTAGTAATCCTTAGTGCCCTCGTTTTAGTCGCTTGTAGTGGTGTGTCCCGTCCGCCACAGGAACAGGCCATTAGCTACGCCCTTGTCCATGACGCCACGCTGCGTAAGTTGGCAGATGAATGTGCCAAGGTAAGCATCTCGGCCAAGCAAGCGTCTTGGCGTAGTGCTCGCAGCTGGTGGAAGCGTAACGGTAGCTTGGTAGAAGCCGCCGACTATGGCTTAACCTACAACATGATGTCTTTCGCCGGTGATCGTCAAGAAACCGCAGCTCGTTTTGCAATGGGTCTGACTTTCGACATCATGTTTGAAGCAGAGCAGCGAGTGGCAGAAATCCTAAGTGGTGGTGATAAAGAAGATACTTGTATGGATGTGATGGAAGACTATCGCGACGGCGAAATGGACCTGCGCGACGGTAGCCAACACTATCCGATTTTGGTTGACCTACAACGTCAACGCGATGCCCACGGCCCTGATTTACTGCTAAAACAAGCCGAATGGAGTCAGCGCTCTGATAAAAAATACTCTCGTAGCGCATACACGGTAGAGCGTTTGGTTAAGCGCGAAGGCTGCCCTAACGCTACTGTGCGTACGCTGAAAGCCGACTGGCCCATGGAAGTATTTGAATCCGTGTGTGCAGATAACTCTTACATGTTAGTGCGTTGCGAATGGGGTAACTGCCAAGTGCAGAACTAAGCGCTATCAAAAAGGAAAACCCGCGTAACAGGCGCTAAACTGAAAAGATCGCTAACAAATAGCATCCAAGCGAGGCGCCTGTGCCCATAGTTGCCCATGGAAATTATCGACTGCTGATCGAGGGTCGCATTATTCACAACTACCCAGTGGGTGGATTCAATGCCGAAGGCATCATGCATTTGGCTGACGACATCGCCGCCGCTGCGCCTCCTACGGGCCACTGGGTTCTGTTTGAACATCCTAAGTCCGATGCTGGACTCACGCCAGATGGCGTTGAAGCTATTCGCATGATGTACGAAATTCTGATGGAACGAGGATGTCTTGCTATTGGAATGGAAGTCGGTATGGTATTCGGCGCGGTGTTGCAGCGGGATGTGTTTAATGGGCTTGGAATTCCCTCCATGGTAGGAGAGGACGAAGTGGCCATTGAAGCCTTCTTAACTCGAATACTTGATGACCATTAAAGTTCAAACACCAATGGTCTGATGACCAACAACCATTAGCCATTCGCAGCCCCACCTAGGTTAATTCCTCTCTAATTTAGTCCAATTACGCTTAATAAGGCTGCACATGCAATTTAGACCTCTTGGCGAAACCGATCTGCACGTTAGTTTGATTTGTTTAGGGACCATGACTTGGGGTGAGCAAAACACCCAAGCAGAAGCGCACCAACAAATGGACTACGCACTCACCAGTGGTATTAACTTTTTTGATGTTGCCGAAATGTATCCGGTACCTCCGCGTCCAGAAACCCAAGGGCGTACCGAGCAATATATTGGTGAGTGGTTTACAAAAACAGGTAAACGTCAGGACATTATTCTTGCCACCAAAGTGGCCGGCCCGGG
>JBFHVZ010000088.1:0-14816 GCA_041589295.1 Pseudomonadales bacterium | reverse complement strand
TTGGCCGGTGAATCTTATGCAGGAACTTATCTACCGCTATTGGCGCGCGAAATAAAACGCGGCAATGAACAGTCTCACAATACGCACATTAAATTAAAAGCGCTGGTATTAATGGATGCCTGGGTAGACCCATACACCCAAATGTCCATGGATACTGAGTACGCTTACCGTCATGGGATGATTTCCCATCGCGAAAAAAAACAACTGGATAAACAGTATAAACATAATTACCCCGCGTTAAACGCCGCTATTCAATCCATTTGTGGTCTGTACATGACGAATATTGCAGAGCTGGCGGACCCACCGTTTCAACCTGTTATGGATTATTTAAATCGTAAGGATGTGCGTGCTGCGCTGCATATACCTTCGGATATTCCGTTAACAGAATCTTGGTCCTCTGCCATCGCGAATAATTACCAAGCCGATGTGAATAAATCGTTTCGTAAATTGGTAAATAAACTTATAGATCAAGGTCTGCAAACCATTGTGATCAGTGGCTTAAATGACGCGAAAGACTGTAACTTTATGGGCACAGAAAAATGGCTGCATAAATTAAAAGGTCATCATGCAGAAGATTTTCAAAATGCGCCAACACGTCAGTGGCGATTAACAGCGCACTCACCAGTACTTGGATATGCGCAGGGCGAGCAAACGTTAACTTGGTTAAAAGCGTTAAATGCGGGGCACATGGCCGCCATGGATCAACCGCTCATTATTGACTGGTTAAAAGAACGCATCGGTTTTTAAACACACAGCCAACCAAGGAGGGCATTATGTCAGTAAAAACCTTTGTCATTGGTGCCGGACTGGCCACCGGCGGTATGTTGTTAATCACCGCGATTAAGCCATCGGTTTTGGAGCATGTATCCCATCACCAAGTGAAAAGCGCTGAGCACTATGTATTGCATGGCCAAACTGAAATTCAATCCCACTACGCGATTAAACCTAAACGACAGCACACATAAGGGAATGTTATGAAGTCCAACCCTGCGAAAAAAAGTTTAATTCTAGTGATAAGCCTGATGCTGAGCTTTGTATGGGCGGTGTGCTTTGCGGCGTCTGCTAAACAAGAAATGCAGGTAGAAAAACCCAAGCCGGTACTGCGCTTGGGTGTACTGGGCTAATCGTCAAAGGCTGGCTTAGTTGCCAACTAATGACCAGCCCCGTGCCATGCAATATCCCCGTAGTAACCCACAGCTTGACCGTTAATATCATCGGCGTCGGTCATGATGCTGACGTAATCTAAATCTGTGACGGTTTCACCAAATGCTTGCTGCCAATCTTGCGCAACATTGCGGCTAACACTTTGCCAACGCAACGTGCTCGCTTCGGGACCGTTTACAGCCATCACGTAATTGTGTTCGTCTAGTTTCCAATGGGCTCCTGCAGCACTCTGGCTAGACCAAACATAATGTAGAGTTTTGTTTTCGCCGAACAAGGCGCTGCGCCCAACACTTATACGCACAGCAAAGTCATTGCCTTGTTTGCGTTGTTCATCAAACTCCGTTACGGGTTTTTCTAAGCCGTCATCGTGTACACGTTTAAAAAACGGAAAGTTTTCCACCGTCCACTGCCAAATCAACGTGGGTGTTTTTTCTAAGTCTACCGTTTGTGAAATACGGTAGCCCGATGCACTGCCTCGGCTTTCGGCGCGCAGCACGACACCCTGTTCCAAATCCATGACGCGGTCATACTGGGTGTTGCCGTTTTGCGTAAACGCAGACCAATGTGACAAGTCAGCTTCTTTTAATATGGGATGTGATTGTTGTGCATGCACGCTTAGCGCACAGCAGAGACTGCCCCCAAGGATTGCGATCTTATTCATAAGGTTGCCATTATTATTGTTATGTGGCTCGACTCAGAAAAAAGTCTGAGTATGAACAGGCTGGCTACCTTAATCAGACACAGCCTTGGACGCAACGTCCAACACCGACAGATTACTCAATATGTCGGCAAAGCCAGTCTAAAGAGTGATTGCTGTTTCTAGAGTGGTTATCACTTACTCTTAAGTTGGCTCTTAATAAGCGACTAAGAGAAGAGATAATCAGGCATAAAAAAACCGAGCACCTAGGCTCGGTTTTTTTGGCTGAATCATTCTGGACGAATGATTACTTGCTCATGTGTTTGATCGCAGCGCCGATTTCTTCATCAGAACAAGAAGAACAACCACCTTTAGGCGGCATGGCATTCAAACCGTTGATGGCGTTGGCCAGTGTTTTTTCAAAACCTTTTGCTAGGCGACCATCCCATGCAGCTTTGTCACCCGCTTTAGGAGCACCCAGAGCTCCTGTGCCGTGACACGCAGCACATGCAGTGTTGTAAACGTCAGCGCCAGAACGTGGGCCGGAAGGAGCCGCAGCGGCCGCGCCAGCAGCAGCACACTCAGTGCCTTCTACACACACAGAACCCACAGGCTTGATGCGTTCAACGATTTTCTCGTTAGCATTTGCTAGGGAAACCACAGCGCTCAGCGCCAGTACTACCATAGAAGTCATCAGTTTGGTCACAGTCGTCCTCTCTCCGCTCTCTATTAAGGAGCCTTCTCTCGGGAGCCTTTAGGGGCCTTATTAAAAATCGGCGGGATTATACCCACAAAAACGGTGCGCTAAAAAGAAAACTACCGCTTTTTGCCAATTTCACTGGGTTGGAACAAGTGTAGGCTAATTTTTGCGCAATCAGCGTAGTGGTCGGTGCAAATGAACCAATTGCGCCATCTCCATGGGTAAGGTCTCATTCTTAGGTGTGAAACTGGTCCGTTTTTCAACGTATGTAGTCAATCACTTACACCCAACCCAAGTAAATCGCCTATTTCCCCGCGAATCCTCACCATTAGAATCGCCTCCGCATTTTACGAAATGTTACACAAGCTTACAGAGCGTTCAGCAAGCGCCAATTCGATTCTCAACTGAGATAGGACATCCAGTATGCATTTATACACTCCATTTAAGGTCAGCCTGTTAGCAGCGGCCATCGCACTCACCGGCTGTGGTGGGGATTCTTCTAGTAGCTCTTCAAAAGATGAGGTCGTCGACGAAGTTGTTGATGAAGGAAACGGTACTGGTGGTGGTGATACAGGCACCCCAGTAAGCGGCTTTACTATTTCTGCCAACGGTGGTGTTTCTACTTTGGGGAATGGTGGCAATGGCGGCGATTTATATGTTGAAAAATACAACAGCGCGTCAGCGCTAACCCTGAAGAAAGGCGGTAGCGTTGATAGCAGTTATACCCTACCAGCTCATGAATTAGACCTAGGCACCAACCCAGTTACCGTTACCGAAAACGTCACTGTTTACCGTGTACATGACGAAGACGAAGCCAGCCGTACACTGCCACCTGCAGGCACGTTGTATATGTTGGATGAGGATATGGAAGACTATGGCCCAGACGACAACGAACTAGAAGTTTACCGCTTATATAAGTCAGACGGTTTAACGGCTTTGGGTGCCAAGTCAACTCAGGTAACCGGCTTAGTCATCGAAACAGGCGCCGCGCTGATTTTACCTAAGGTGCATGGCAACACAGTATCGCTTTACCTGCGTAACGATGTGCAAAACAACGGATTGATCACCACGGCTAAACAACCTGATACGGATTCTCGCATAGGGTTGGAACTTTACACAGCGGCTTACTATGGATCGGGAAGCATTGATGTAGCTGGTGATGCGCAAACGTATCACGGTCAACGTGGTGGCCAAGTGTCTGTCTACGCACACACCATTGTAAATTCAGGTGCGATTACTACATCAGGTGCCAATGACGGCGCAGAAGGTAATAGCGGTGGTGACGCAGGTGATATTTCATTTGCAGCAAATATTTTCTTAGAAAATGCGGGTGCACTGACTGCGGCAGGTGGTACCTCACCCTCTTACAGTGGCGGTGAAGGCGGTGATATCAACCTATCGGCATTAGAGCTTTATAACTCAGGCGCTATTTCGGCAAACTCAGGTGCTGGACGCAATGGTTATAGCTATAGCTCCAGCCAAGTGGATGTAGCGCTAGTCGCACTTCGTACCCTAATTAACACGGGCGATATCAGCGCCAAGGGTGCAAAAGCGCACGGTGATGGCAACTACAACGCAAGCAAAGGTGGTGATATTTACCTGAATTTGTTGCCTTCGTTCGAAGACGTTAGTTTGGATAAGAAATTGGTTACCACAGGTAATCTGACTGTAGATGGTGGCTCCACGGAGCAGGAAGCGACAGGTCGTGCTGGTAGTGGCGGCAATATTTACATCCAAGCAGGTGATGAATACCTTGCTGAAGGTGATTCACCAGATGAAGATACTGCATCTGCGCTGAGCACTCAGTTTGTTGTTGCCGGTAATATTAGTGCCAATGGTGGTAACACCGACCAAGCTGATGATGGCTCCAATGCCCATGCTGGTACCGGCGGCGTTATTCGTATTGAAGGCTATGACCAATCGACTTCGAACGTTGAGAGTGGTTTGTTTGGTTATGACAGCATTAGCTTACAAGGCGGTGTTGGGATGACTGGCGGCTATGGTGGCGATGTCGAAATTCTTTCTGGTGACATGCGTGATGAACGAGGTGGCTCCTATGTGCCATCCCTGTCTGGCCCGTTATCAAACGAAATCGACTTAAATGTGGATGGCGGCTCATCTTTGGCTCAAGCGGTCGAAGTGGGTGAGGACGAAGAGCGTGGCTATGGTCGCAGTGCGGGTGATGTAGAGCTGCTGGTCGAAAACGGCTTTGCCTACTTGCAACCCGGTGTTTTGACTTTGAACAATACAGGTTCTGTGACAGCGAATGCTGGTCGTTCATATACAGAACTTAGCGGTAACAATAATCACGGTGGCTCCCTACTGGTTCGCGCACCAGATGCTGTTACTCACACTGCAAACTTTTCTGCAGTGGGTGGCCATGACGAGCGTGTCGCCAGCGGTAGTGATCTGAACGGACATGTTGGTGGTGAAGGTGGCGACTTGTTGGTGATCAGCCAATACGCAGCAGCGGCTGTGGAAGGTACTGTGGACGTTAGCGGCGGTAACGGCCAACGTCGTGGCGGTGATGCGGGCATCGTAAATATGTTTGCAAAAACCGCACTGACGGCTAAAGGCACCTACACATTGAACGGTGGTAACGCTGAAGCCAGTGCCGAAGATGCATTGAGCACAGAGGGTGGCGATGCTGGCTTCGTGACTTTGATGTCTGCAGCTTACAATTCTTCGTTGGAAGCAACTGTGACCGCGGAAGCCGGTGCGGGTGATCTGGTGGGCGAAAGCAAACTGATTATGGTCGACGCAGATTGCGAAAGCGATTTTTGCAATGTCGAAGACATCATTGCATTAGACATTCCTCGATAAAAACGAAAAGACAAGCGTAAGAAATTGCGCTTGTCTTTTTTCTTTTTAACGCCCACTTGGAGTTACTATGCGTTTTATCTTTTGCTCATTGCTGACGATTTTTTTTCTATTTTCATCGCTTTTGCATGCCGTCAATAATGATGCGGACCACCGTGCTCAGTATAAAAATTGGTTTACTGTAAATACGAGTGAACAAAACCAAGTTCAAACCTATCAGTTAATTGGCAGCAATATTCATCCAGCCGCCTTAATGGAAAAACTGAGTTTATATTCCGGTATCGAGATTCGTTACGACAAATCCATAAAAGAAGGTTTGGATTTTAATATGTCGGACGCAACCTTGGACGAATTGTTTAGACTCGTAGAAACCCGTTATTCAACATTAAAAGCCTATACAAAAAATACCCAGAATGAAGATGTATTGACATCATTAACCGTGCTACCTAAAGGACAGTTTCAGTCTTCTGAATTAGTATTGGCTCTAGACCCAGTACAAGAAGCCGTTGCTCATAAACAGAAAGCCACTAATGAAAATGCCAAGCGTGTGTATGTGACGCGCATGGAAACATTAGAAGTTAAAGTTAGAAAGAACTTAGAAGCCTTGGCTGAAAAAAACATAGAGCAAAGCGCCAAGCGTAAAGAATTTAAAGATCAACAAGCAAAAGAAAAAGCAGAGCGCAGACAACAAGTCATCGCAGACTTACGTGTGTGGCAGCAAAAAGACCCAGAAATTTATCGCAGAAAGCTCGCAATTGTCGCATGGCAATACCCAGGGTTAGAAAAAGAGCTGACAAACTCAGCTGCTATCAATACAGAGCACTAGCCACTGAGCAACAATTTTATGTATTTACAAGATGTTCGGTTGCTTGATTTGCCTGATGCGTCTTTGGCGCTTGCGGAAGCATTGCAGTTTCAGCTTAGTCGAAGCGAAAAGCTATCCCATGAGCGCATGCAGCAAGCCCAATTAAATGTCATTAAAGTACTCATAAACCATGCGGTAACCCATGTACCTTATTATCGCGCAAACGATTTATACGGTGATGTCACTAGCTGGGATGACTTTTACCAATTACCCATCATCGAACGTCATGATGTACAGAAAAATAGGGCGCAATTAATTACGTCCACGAAAATTCCTGGACATGGGAATGATGTTGCGTTCAAAAGTTCAGGATCCACTGGCCAGCCGATTCATTCGCTTTCAACCGATAGGGCTCAACTGTATTGGCGTGCCATCACCTTGCGTGAACATCTGTGGCAACAGCGAGACCTCACCGGAAAACTCGCCATTATCAAAAACTTTTCCGTTGATGAGGCGCGCTACCCAGGAATACAAACCGAACGCTGGGGGCACTCCACTTTGCAGCTAAGCAATGGCCCAAGTTGCGTATTAAACAGCTCCGAAACCTTAGATGTGCAATATCAATGGCTAATAGAACAGCAACCGGATTACCTACTGACTTACCCAAGCGTTGTTCAAGGCTTGATGCAATATCATCAGCAGGCGCAAAAACCGTTAAAGTTAAAAGGCATTTCCACCTTGGGTGAAACCCTGCCTGAGAATACACGTCAACTAACCAAAAAAGTGATGGGTTGCCGTATTGCTGATATGTACAGCGCGCAAGAAGTTGGCTACATAGCGCTGCAATGTCCGCAGCATGATCATTACCATATCCAATCCGAAGTATGTTTAGTCGAAGTGCTGGATGACGATAACCAACCCTGTGCGCCCGGTCAGATGGGACGTGTTGTAGTAACCGTGCTACATAACTTTCGAATGCCATTGATCCGCTATGCCATTGGCGACTACGCCATCGTTGGTGAACCGTGCGACTGCGGAATTCACTTGCCTACCTTAAAACGAATTGTTGGGCGCACACGGAATTTAGTGACCTATCCCGACGGCCGTAAAAGTTGGCCGGCATACAACCCGATGAAACTGATGGAATTAATCCCCAATGGTCAATTCCAACTCTTGCAGATGGATCACCACACCTTGCAGTTTAATTGGGTGGGAGATCAACCGTTGAGCGATGATAAGAGACAGGAAATCATCCGCGTTATTCGTCATGCGATTGGTCACGATTTTAATATTGGTTTTGTTAAAAAAGAAAAAATTGAAAGGGCAGCGTCTGGCAAGTTTGAAGAATTTGTCAGTTTTCTGAGTGCACTAAGCATCAGTGCTTAAAGAAACGCAAACGATGTGAACTAAATCTGTATTGATGATTAGCAAGGCGCTAAAAAATTTAAATGGACATTGCAAGGACGCGTTAAAAAAGGGGGTATCATGTTTGAAAATCAAAACGACACACTGATTCGCCAGCAAGACTACAAAAGTATTTTTAATCAACGCGCTAATGCTTACCACCAAGCTATGCTCATGCATCCCAATGCGCGTGACCAAGAATTCCAAGCCGTACTGGATTATGCGCGATTGGCATCGGGCGACCATGTTGTAGACTACCCAGCGGGAGGTGGATATCTATCTTGGTACACCCCAGACCATATTGAGTTGACCCATTTAGAAACTTCGCAATTATTTGCCGAGTTAGGCCATTCGCGTAGCCCACACCCGTTGTATTTGTGCGACGACCATACCCTGCCATTGGCGGATGACAGTGTTGATTGGCTACTTAGTGTTGCGGGATTACATCATGTTATGGACAAGCAAGCGCTCTTTAATGAATTTGCTCGTGTGTTAAAACCAGCTGCGCAATTGATTCTGGCGGATGCTAGCCAAGGTTCAAAAGTGGCCGAGTTTTTAGATGGCTGGGTGGACAGTCATAGTAGCCTTGGTCATTCCGGTAGCTACTTTAACAATCGCACGCTGAAAGAGCTTAGTTCTGCTGGTTTGGCACTGCTGCGCCTTCAAGAAAAGCACTACCACTGGGTATTTCCCGATAAAATGGCCGCTGCGCATTACTGCAAACACATGTTCGGTGTTGATCTGGCCAGTGACATGCAGGTACTCAATGCGCTCGAACACTATCTAGGTTTTGATGTGTTACCCGAGGGTGTAGGTCTCAAATGGCAATTACAATTTATTCAATGTATTAAGCCTGTTCGTCACTTTGACTAGATCGTTTTGGTATCTGAGCAAACCTCACATGCAATCAAAGGTACTCCAGAAAATAGTCAGTAAAAACAGGCAGTTGAGGGCGCAAATATGCGCTAAGCTGGACGTAGCCTCGAAACGGGCTTACCATAGCGGCCCTTTCGCAGCCCATGGCTTTTATGCCAGAAGGGTGCTGCTGGTCGGCGCAACGCGCTGATAGTTGAATGTACAGTCCGGCGAATCTGAACGCCGTTAAATCAACAGATACTTTCCGCCCTTAGCTCAGCTGGATAGAGCGCGGCCCTCCGGAGGCCGAGGTCAGAGGTTCAAATCCTCTAGGGCGGGCCATCTGATTTTCCCGCCTACAAGCTACCTCGAATCACGCCTCAAAACTTATCATTTGAGCGATATACCCCTAGAGGACGCGAACCTCTGATAGGGTCAACCTAGCGAGCTTGCGAGCGTAGGCTACGAGCGCAGCGAATCTCTAGGCCGCTTTCATGTTTAGGCCAAAAGCCAGTAGGCCAACAAACTTAATAACGGGCGGCAGGGACTAAGGGGGTAAGAAGCAGGGGGGGCTGTGTCTCGATGGAGGGACAGCGGCGGCTAGAGCAAGCTAGCAATTTCCCTCATGCGACCTTGCGTGGCAAGGCGTTCCGGCGAGCTGATTTTCCGGACCTCAGCGAGATACACAGAGTCTAGCTGGGGCCGGTGTGCCGCGTCAAGCACATCGGCCAATAAAGCTTACACAACGGCAGGGTTTAAGAGGGCGACCGGGTAATCAAATCAAACACCAGTCGTGCGAAGCCAGCGGTAAATCCCGGGCGGGCCATTTCTCCTTTTTTCCATTACCCCATGTGCCCAAAAAAACTGATTTTAGCGTTGTGCCCATCATTATTCGCGAGCTTCCATATAGAGAAAAGCCGACTGCCTGGACTGCCTATTAAGCGCATATCGACAGCCTCAAAATCCATTGCTAGAATGCTGATCAGGCTCACTGAGGTCCGGAAAATCAGCTCGCCGGAACGCTTCTATGAAGTCGCATGAGGGGAATCGCTAGCTTGTTCTAGCCGCCGCTGTCCCTCCAGTGAGTCTCAGCCCTTCCTTATAAGTTTTACTCACCTCTAGTTGCTCACAGAAGATCATTTAGATCTAGTCATTCTAAATTGAAGCTGATTTTTGCATTCTTAAATGCGATGAACCTAAAATTATTGTTGACCTATCATCTAGTCAGTTAAAAGGGATGTATTCGGTGGCAATAAGCATCCTTGCCCAAACACAAAAACCGTCTGCCTGACTCATCTTTGGCGATGGTTACGTTCGCGCTATTCATCGTCGAGACGGCAGGTTTAATATAAAAAACACCTGTGTCCGTTTCGATGCGTGTTAAGTTGTCCTGCCGAGTATTGGTGATGACAGTACCTGCATTAGTGAAATCGAGGCTTTCTGTCTTGTCCAGCCGTGCAGGGTACTCTGCGTAGATGGGTAGAATCCCTATGCTGGAACCCAGCACGACCCCGAGTATGCCAATTTGCCACATACGACGATTCAATTTTTGTCGGTAATCATTATTATCAAGAGACATTTAATTCCCAAAATATGGTAAAAGGCGTTTTCGAATTACTTTAAATTCGGCTTTAGGTACAACATTAGCCATGATCTTTTTTGAGCGGTTTCGTAAGACAAACTCGGTGTTCGCTGCACCGAAAGCAATAGGTTTAATGTTTATTTCAACGATGTCTTTGATTAAAAAGCTTTCACGTTTTCCACCAAATCGGTTGTAAAAGGTGACGACGTCATTCGTAAAGGTATAGCTTCGGCCATATCGGTAAAGCAAAATTAATAACAACGGGGGCATCACCATAAACAGGATGAAAAAGAAAAAATCGGCATCTCTGTCACTGTCTAAAAACACCCCAGCCAGCACGAACTGGAAAATAATCCAAGCCCATGTTTTTGGAAACGCTCTTAAAGAGGGTTTAATTATATAGGGCCGATCATTCACTAAAGGATGACTCCACAGGCAACAACGTAAAATCAGGGTTGTCGATATAGCTTTGCTTTTGGGAAAACACCCAATCTACAGCTTTTTCGATGTCCATTCCTTTATCTATTAACGTTTTGATCTCGCTAACAATGCGTACTTGCACACGCTTTTCTGGCCAGTCAATCAATAGGTTATCTAAATCGGTTGGAAAGATTTCATGGGTCATGGGGCTTCCTTATTTCCTGAATGATGCTTCGGGTTGCAGAGTTGAAACGTCTAGAGTTCATCGATGTCGACTTTGTAGGTTGGTCCGCCTTCTCGTTGTTTGACGATGTGATAAAGCGCTTTATCCTCTAAATACTCCATTAGTTCTTCATATAAATCCGGTGTGATGCAGTAGTAAATGGGGTCGTTATCTTTTTCGACGGCAACCGCTTGGCGCATTGATGCAGTCATTCTCTTTTCCAAGTCACTAATGCCTGAAATTGTGAGTCTTGCAGCATCAATCTCAGTTAGGTTGATCTTCGCACTATGTTCGGGTGATTGATTGTCATCCATGTCCTATCCCAGTCTTGATGGCTCGTCTCGTAGCAGCGCTTTTCATCTGTCGCGATTTATTGGAAACTGCCAATCTAGGATATGTTGCGCCTGACGACATATCCAGACTGAATACATACACATGTCGCCTAAACAAGCAGGTGAATTGATCTGTAAAAGAGACAATAACAAGGACGTAACTATGAGCTGGCCTTATCGATGGGACCTACTATTTCGCTATCGCTTAATTGAAATCGTGGCGTACTGGGAAGGAAGACTGACAACAAATCATTTAATGAACAGTTTTGGTATTGGTCGCCAGCAAGCCAGTAAAGACATCAATACCTATCTCACCGAAGTAGCCCCAGATAATCTTATCTACAACAAACGCTTGAAGGGCTACGAGCCTAGTCCTAGCTTTGAACCTCAGCTGACCACAGGCACAGCAGACGAGTACTTACACATTCTTAGCCGCACCAAAGATTTAGCTCACACCTTTTCACAATTGGATTTAGGCTTTGCCAATACCCATATGTTGCAGTTGCCCAGTCGTCCGGTTGACCCCGTGATTCTGCGCACAATCGTGTTAGCCGCAAGGGAGCAACGACGTGTCGATATTGGCTACATATCTGTCAATAATCCTGAGACGGATGGCCGCATCATTGTGCCGCATACATTGGTGTGCACACCTATGCGCTGGCATGTTCGTGCGTTTTGTGAAAAGAACGGCAATTACCGAGACTTTGTTTTAAGTCGTTTTCGAGGCTTGCCCGAGTTAATGGAAAACAGCGAGCAGGGCAAAGAAAAAGACGACTCATGGAATACCGAAATCGAATTAATGCTTCGACCCGACCCAAGACTGGAGCCGGAACAGCAAGCCGTGATTGAGCATGATTACGGCATGCGTCAGGGGTTCTTATCCGTGCGATGTAAAGCGGCGCTTTTGCAATATGTCTTGCAGGCCTACCGACTCGATCCACATAAACAGGAAGCCAAACCGGAAGCACAGCAAATTGTGATTGGAAACTATAAGGATGTGGAGCGCTGGCTTTAGACAGCGTTCAATTCATATAGCAATCACTCTTCACTAAAACCTTATCCCTCTATCCTCCATGCAGCTGTCACAGGTATCACCATGCATGTGATCTTTGTGAAACCGCACAGCACAGTCGTGACACACTTTAAAAAACCGTCGGTTATTCAGTATCGCTCGATACTCATTTTTTAGTGAGGTTTTATCGTTTAACGAAAGGGGCGGCGAAAATTGCTTGACCACCTTCCAGTTAGCGCTAGGGTGTTGCGGCTTGTCCCAGGTTAGCGTGCAAACCATTAAGCCTAATACACTATCCGGCTGAACTAAGCACTCCATCTGCAAACGATGAAAATGAGGTGCGTGAATGAACTCGTCTTCTAACATTGCATCCCGCGTAATGGGTTTGATGAAACCTTCCGACAGATAATGATCGTTCCATTCGGATTTAGGTAATGGGTCTTGAATACATGTTTCACAAACTTTATCCGCCATGCGGTCAACGTGATGCAACACGCCGCAACAACGGCAATGATCGAAATAGCGCCGATTGCATAATAGCTTCCAAGCCAGCTCTACGTTTTGTTGCTCGTCGGCATTGGTAGCGCGCTGATACCAAGCTAATGGTTTATCATCGAAAGGGTTGTCGGCATCGGGCCGAACTTCATAAGCAGGGTAGTTAGCGACTTCATCCTCTGACCATGACGCTTGCTTATGCACCTGTCGCCAAACTTTATCTTGCAGACCGTTTGATCCTTTCATCACTCGATAGGTACTAACAACACGTTCGCCTGTGGCTAATCGGTCTATGCGTAAATCATGGGTAAATAGATGATGAAATTTGGTTTGCTTAAATTCACGGGCGTGTTGCAACGACTCCAGCGTCATTACTCCTTCGGACATACGGCATAATCCTTTATTTATTCGTTATTTTTGAGGCACTGTTCGCTCGCGTTTTGCAGAATTCTGAAAAAGTAGGTGAACAGTTAAACTGTGTCTACGATAGGACCGTCTGGCACGGAATCCCTTGTGCGCAAAGAAACTGTTGTGTGGCAGAATCAAACTCGCCTGCCACACACACCACCGATGCCCCAGTGCTTATCACATTTTTAATTGCACTATCTACTGCTGCCAACAGGCTAGAAGCCTCTCGTGCAAAATGTATAACGCACCGTATCTTACTTTCACCATTAAGGGTGACGGGGAAAGTTGAAACCAGTCCATCATCACACCCAGCCTCAAACAATGGATCTTCGTAAGGTTCGTTGAGATCTATATCGTCCAGTATCAATTCAAATTCGAAGTGTTGCATGGATGCCCTTTGAAAAATGATTTTAGAATTCCAGTGCTCACAGGCCTGGTCCATTCATTAAAAATATTAGGAATAACTTTAGCTTGGTGATTGACTAAATCAGAGGTTAGTATCTAGTCACAACCAATCAGAGTCTTGACGGACTAAGCCAGAAATATAAGCCTAATTGGAACTAGATATGGATATCCTAGAAGAAGTTGCCCAAGTCCAGAATGCCATTGATGAACTTTTGTACAATTTATACCAGATCACTTCTTGCGATGAAACAAAGTTAGCTGATTCTTTACCAGAAACAGAGCTGCATAAGCTACGTTATTTACGAGATACCCATGATAAATTGAAGGATGATGATTTCTCCCTATCAGAAAAAGGTCTTGCTAATTACCGCGCTGAGTCGCAATCACTAATCGGTTTCTTGGAGTTAAAGAGTCAAAAGCAATCAGAGGCCCATGCTAAAGACAAGCAGGGCAATCGACTTTTTAATTACAAGGCGCATATCTTAAACTGGTATACCCCGATAAGTTGGCCAATCCTAATATTTCACTCGATGAGTCTAGTACTAGGCGCTTGTACCTACATTTTTATATTCATTGTTTTATACAAAGCGACCGACGAGAATTATCTAATTGCTTTAGCTGGGTTCATATCCTATATACTGCTACAGACTTCGTTTTCTACCAGCATTCAAAATGATAACTACCCTCCGACTGGGAAAACGTTTTCAATTGTTGCCACTAGCTTTTTGCTGTGGAAGTCCCTAATTAATTTACTTCCTTTTGCTGCAATAGGCATAGTTATCGTTAAATACAAGTCTTACTGGGCAGATGACATCATTCTAATACTAGCCTTCGGCCTGCCTCTAATCATGTATTTCACATTAGAAAAGAGCCATAAATGGTTAGAGCAAGCACCTCTTTCTAAAGAAAATACTTCAAACATAGAAGAGAGCGCAGAAAATGCGTAGATTATTTTTGTTTACGCTCCTGGCTATTGCACCACTGCATTCATTTGCACTCGATATTAATAAAGCCTGTGATGAACTCGAGGAGCAAAAGCACTCTCTACTTACAAAACTCAGTACATCTCTAAAGGAAGCTAATATGGCAGGGCAGTGCGTGGGATATAAGGCAATCCTATATGAAAAGGACATAGACCTAACTAAAGCCTGCTCTGAATTTATTGAACAAAAAGAAAGCCTGCTGGGTAACTTAAGTACCTCTCTTAAAGAAGCCAACCAAGCTGGCATTTGCATGGGAGCTGTCTACGCCTCTTGTGGTAGTGTCAACTACAAAAATGCCGCTGTAAGAATTGTAAAAAGCTCACCAAGCAGTTCGTATAGCTACCTTATTCAAAAAATAGTTGGCTGCAATGGCTAAAAACAGCGTCAAGAAAGAAGCCGCTAAAGCGCTGGGAATATCACACGCTTTAATACCAGAACGATTAAGAAATCGCTTAAATGGTTATTTACGCAAAGGCATCATACCTGAAAGCATGGTCGCAGCCCCGCCCGAAACATCAGAAAGCCGCACCTATACGCCCAAGCCGATTCTACAAGGCAACGAAACGTACCT
>JBFHVZ010000087.1:0-14851 GCA_041589295.1 Pseudomonadales bacterium | reverse complement strand
GCATCACAATAAAACCGAACGTACTCGCACAGGTTATGCGCTTATGCAAAGCCATCATTTGGATGTGCAGTTTAACGAAAGTCAGCACGATACTAATTACGGCGTGCTGATGAACTTTATTACCTACAGCAAAATCAAAAACAACCGTGTTGTGAATGCCAAGCAAGGGCAAAACGTCGCAGGGGAACTCATATCTGGTGCCGAAGGCAAAGCATTGTTTATCTATAACTCTGTATATAACGAGATCAGTGGTAATCAATTAAAAGACAGCGACTTAGCCATTCATGTCACAGCCGGCTCAGAAGGCAATCAAATTTTTGGCAATGCGTTTATCAATAATCGCAATCAAGTGAAATACGTTTCAAACCGTAAACAAGAATGGTCACACGAAGGGCAAGGTAATTATTGGAGTGATTACCTAGGCTGGGACATGAACAACGATGGTTTAGGCGACACCCTGTATCAGCCCAATGATGGCATTGACCAATTACTATGGAAGTTTCCCAACGCGCGTATTCTGTTTAACAGCCCCGGCATTATCTTAATGCGCTGGGTAGAAGAACAATTTCCTGTCCTTAAAAAGCCCGGCGTCACCGACAGCTACCCGCTGATTGCGGACCCTTCTTTATTAAAACAAGCAACGCCGCAAACGCAACAGGTGCACAACAACGAACCAGAACAGGTGACCTATTATGGTGGTTAATATTGCAGGTGTGCATAAGCACTTTAAAGGTTCTAACAAGTCCGATGTTAAAGCGTTAAACGGGTTAGACCTAACGTTAGAACAGGGAGAAATTCTGGGCTTGTTTGGGCACAACGGCGCAGGTAAAACCACAACCATTAAATTAATATTGGGCTTGTATCATCCGACTCAAGGCCAAGTTCAAGTGCTGGGAAAAAACCCTGTTACCCATCCAAGCATTAAACAGAACATCGGTTTTTTACCTGAAAATGTACAGTTTTATGAACCACTCACAGGCCGTGAGGCGCTACACTATTTTGCCCGTTTAAAAGGCGTATCGATTCAACAAGCGAATCAACTTCTTAAAAAATTCGATTTAGATTTCGCCGCCGACCGATCAATTAAAGGTTACAGCAAGGGTATGCGTCAGCGTCTGGGATTGGCGCAAGCCATGTTAGGTGAACCAAAGCTCTTGCTGCTGGATGAACCCACCGTAGGTCTCGACCCTGTGGCTACTAAGCAGTTTTACGAACACGTTGCCATGTTGCAGTCCCATGGTTGTACATTGATTATTTGTTCCCATGTGTTGCCCGGCATAGAAAGCTACATAGACAAAGCCCTCATTATGCAAAAAGGGCATTGCGTGGCGCAGGGTTCGGTGGCTGAGTTAAACGCGCAAGCGCAGCTGCCCGTGGAGATCGACGTCATGGGCGAACACGAACCCGTCGTCATGCCCGAAGAAGTTAAACGCATAACCACGCAACAGGGTTGGCGTTTATGGGTGCCTGCTGAACAACATGTCCAAGTTTTAAAATCCCTTGGCGAGCAGTCTGACGTGCAAGGTGGTATGCGCGGTTTGTTTAGCAAGGCTCCGTCGCTAGAAGATTTGTACCACCACTTTATGTCAAAACCAGCGCAATAGGAGACGCTTTATGAATCCATTACTGGTTGTGATGCAAAAAGAATTTATGGATGGCCGTCGCAATCGCTGGCTGCAATCCATTACGGTTTTATTGTTTTTTCTGGCCTTGGGAATTGCCTATTTAGGCGGTGCCGTTGCAGGGCAAATTGGTTTTACCGGTTTAAGTAACACCATTGTGAGCCTTGCAAGTTTGGCGGTGCTTATCATGCCGTTGATCGCTTTGTTGCTAAGTTACGATGCCATTGTGGGCGAAGATGAATCTGGCACCTTGTTGTTACTGTCGGCATACCCAATTCGTAAACGAGATTTCTTTTTAGGAAAGTGGCTTGGCCGTTGTGCGGTTTTGGCTGTGAGTTTGTTGTTGGGTTTCGGCAGTGCTGCGCTTGTGTTGCTGTTTACCACAGACACTGAAGCCTTACCTCTGATTAGCGCCTTCACGGTATTCATTGTGAGTGCGTTATTGCTCGGCATGAGCTTTGCCGCTGTCGGCATGTGGATAAGTTCCATTAGCAGAACACGCACACAAGCCGCCGGTATTGCACTTATCGTTTGGTTTTTTGCGGCGGTTTTGTTCGATTTGTTATTGCTCGGTGGTTTAGTGCTAACACAGGGTCAAGTGGACAGCTGGTTGTTGGCAGGTGTGTTGTTGCTGAACCCAACCGATGTTTTTCGCATGATGAATTTTTGGTTGTTCCAAGATATGCAAACCCACACAGGCTTAATGCAAATCCAACAAGATGTGGGATTCCATTTGGTGCAGCTATTACTCGCGGCCATTGCTTGGGTGATTGCACCGCTGGGGTTGGCCTATTACCAGTTTAAACATTGGCAGCAGTCGTAAACGAAGTGAGTCGTTATGAGCAAACCTAAACAGCATCAAACACTATTTTTAGTCTTGCGCCACGCAGTCAATGCGGGTTGCACACTTGTGCTGGCCGCGTTGCTGACAGCGTGTGGCCAGCAAGCCAACACGTCAGAGTCGGTACAACCCGTGGCGTTTGAATCCGGCGATGAATGTCACTTATGCGGCATGCTCATCGAACGCTTTGCCGGGCCAAAAGGCGAGCTGCAATTCGACCGAAAAATGGTGAAGTTTTGCTCCACCAAAGACATGGCCGCATTCTATTTAGATGAAGAAAACACCCACAGGGTTAAACAGATTTTCGTACACGACATGGCCGCAACGCCGTGGGAAACCCCAGAGGATAAACACCTCATCAACGGTCGTCAGGCTTGGTACGTGGTGGGGTCTTCTAAGATGGGTGCCATGGGCGCCACATTAGCAACCTTTGCAACCCAGGCTCAGGCACAGGCTTTTAGCTTGGAACACGGCGGCGACGTTTTGGCCTTTACCGATTTATCGCAACAAGTGCTGATGTCACCAGTGCCTGCCAAAGTGGGTCATAGCCAGCACACCGAATCCAACGGGCATCATCACCACCATTAAACCCAAAAGGCCAGCAATCCTTGCTGGCCTTTTGGGATTTTGCCTGCGCGCCTTAAGGACACAGGCATAGGGTGCGAATGGGTAATGTATTTGATCTGCGAATTAACGACGCAGTGCAGGGTGTCGAGCATCCACCGGGATCTTAATCGGGGTTGGCTGTTGCGACTCGGCTAACTGCTGGAAGAACGCGGTGATACTGGTAATCCACTGTTCGATCATGGCTCGACTCCTTATGGTGTACACCTTCAGTGTAGGTCATAGCCGCCAACATGCCAGCAAATCGTATTTATCGCCGTGATTGGCATTTTCTATGACTGGCTCAAGGCCTGAATCCGGTCGGCGATACTGGCCAGCTCGGGTCTGTGCTCGCGGATTTCCTCTGGCGACAAACCGTCGATCTCATGGGGAAACACCAGCCAATCGCTGGATTCGTGCACATAATAGTGGGGCACACTGTCGGTCTTGTTATTGGCCGGCTTGTAATACGGGCAGGCTACACGAATCTCCGGCGTGTTCTTTTTACAGGCCTTTTTCAGCTCGGTTATAGTTTGCTGAATACTCAGGCCGCTGTCGTGCACATCGTCCACAATCAGCAGCGAATCTTCGCTTTCAAGGCGCTTAATCAGATACGTCAGGCCATGCACACGGACCTTTTTCGAGCGCTCACCAATGGCCGTATAAGATGACGTGCGAATGGCAATATGGTCCGACTCCACCCCCAGCACATGCAATAGCTCTTGCACCGCAATGCCCACAGGCGCGCCACCGCGCCAAACACCCACCAAATAATTGGGGCGAAAACCGCTCTCGTAAACTTGCAGGGCCAACTTAAAGGAATCTTCCATAAGTTGCTGGGGGCTAATGAAAACCTTATTCATGAACACTCCTTCGGACCAAGGCTATGCAGTCGTATCCCTCAGAGTATAGACGCCCGCCACGCGAGACGGCCGAATAGGGGATGTAAACCACCATGGATTAAAAAGGGTGCGAACTATAACCAAGTAGACAGGATTTTCCAGTCGAATATGTAACAGGGATCTTTGGCCTTGCTGTGGTGAAGGCAATTCGCAGAGCGGCTGGTGCTTTGTCGCGCGAGCGTAGATAATTTTGCCCGTACCTACACAAGATAAAGTACAAGACACGAAAGTGTGTAAGGTCGGATTGGTAAAGGTTGATTGCCATGGAAAAATTTACGTTAGCGATTATTTGGACTCTAGTCTTTATTCAAGTGCCGATAGCTTACGCTGTGTACCTATCGTACTTAACATGGAGGGGGGAGTCAGACGATACTATTTACGATGCAGTAAATGGCCCCGGACCGAATAGTTATCGTGTTGGTTACTTTAGTATGGCTATTCTCGCGTACCCATTTATATCGGTGGCTTGCATGACTGGTTTTTTTCAGTTTAAAAGTAAAGGATCTGGCCTTAAGTTAATCCAAGGGTTTTTAGCATTAATGGGCTATACCACTTTGGCCTTAATAGTTTATTACAAACTAAAATTTGGAAGCTAACAGAGTCAGTCTTATCGTAAAGTAAGCTGCATAGACTCGCTTTACTCTCCATTGCTTTCAGACGTCCACATAAAAACCAAGATTGACAGTCACCCAGAAATAATTCCAAGGCAGAAAAATTTAGCGAGAAGTTATGTAGTCAAACTATGAAAAATAAGAAGATACCTCGCAATGTTAGTCAGGAATGCAGTGACTCCGGCCATAAAAGTTAAAAATGGTTAGTCGAAATGTTTTATTGAGTAGTTGATTTTTTAAGGCGACTGCCCGAGGTTTGGTTGTGGTCAGGTCGGATCTCACTTCAGTCCTGTTGTGATAAGAATGGAATAAAGAATATGGAATTTCTGAGAATGGTATTTTCGATGGTTTCCTTCATTACAGGTGTCCATCTTGTTTTTGACATCTTCAGTAACGGCTTTAATACATATGTGCTAGCTGGGATCATTTTTGCTTTTTATCTAGCGCATATCGTTTGGCCGAAAGAGCGAGATAGGGATGAAGACTTCTCTATTTTAGATTTAGTCGAGTTTTTTATTCAGCTACCTTACCAGTCTGTTGCAATGGTGCTTAGAGGGATTGGCCGAGCATTTCGTGATAATGACGGGGTGGACGTTGACCTATGAAATACGCCCGATTCGCATTTTTTATATTACCAATCGCTGCTATCTTTTTTCATTACATGTTTGATACCTTGGCCATTGACGCATGTTTGGATTCTGGTAGAGCGTTTAATTATCAAATTAGCGCATGTGGTGATGAGCCAAATTACGAGCCTCAAGCGTATGTCATTCGGTTTTGGTGGTTGTTGGTTTTGTCTGCCTTGGGTATTTTGCTCGGCGGCATTCTTGTTAAAAAGGCTTGATGTTGAGGTTTTTTCGCCAGCATGGCTGGCTCCTACAATGCTCAAATTTGTAGGACCGAGCCATGCTCGGGCCGAAGGGCTCGGCAAGCGTTCTGGTTAGCCCGCTCGCCGCAGCATTAACAGTCCCCAGCCTGCACATATTACCACCGGAATAATGTTGGCCCAGAACGCGCCAAAGCCCAGCACTAAGCCTGCAGGGCCAAGTAAGTCCACGGCAAATTTGTAGATCAAACCCACCAAAATGCCGCTGAATAATCGTTGCCCCATGGTGACGGAGCGCAGCGGCCCAAAAATAAAACTGATCCCCACCAATACCAGCGCAGCGGTGCTGAGCGGTTGCAGCAGTTTTTTCCAAAAGGCCAGTTCGTATTCGCCGCCGTCTAACCCTTGTTCGTTTAAGTAGTCGGCGTAATTACGCACGGTGGAGATAGCCATGAAGGCTGGTGACTGCGCAACAAATTTAAGTTTGTCCGGCGTTAGGCTGGTGTCCCATTCAAGTGTTGGCAGTTTGGTCACTTGCGAATTAAAGGTGTCGATTTCGGTAATGGTGACGTTTTCCATAATCCACTGTTCACGCTGATACAAAGCCCGTGGTGAATAGGTCATGCGTTTGAGTTGGCTATCTTCACTGAATTCATACAGGTTAACGCCGTGCAGTACGCCATTGGGTTCGATGGCACGAAAGCGCATGTAAGTGTCGCCTTCGCGGTGCCAAAACCCTTTGCCACGGTTGTTGGCTGTGGTGTCTTTGCCTTGGGATACGGCGCGGTAACTGGTGGATAGGCTTTCGAGGTTGGGCACTATGTATTCGCCCATGATCAAACCAAACACCATCATGATGGCGGCGGGTTTCATGGTGGAAACCACGATGCGGTTGGTGCTCACGCCCGCAGCGCGGATGGCGGTGAGTTCGCTGTTATTGGCGAGGCTGCCCAGTCCGGCTAAACAACCGATGAGCGTGGCCATGGGAATGTATTCGTAAATGCGTGTGGGCGTGGACATAACCACGTAGTACATGACTTGCAACATGCCGTAGTCGCGCTTCATGTCGTCCAGTTGGTCGAGCAGTGCGAACACCATGTCGAGCATGGCCAATACCAATAGCACCATTAAGATGGCATTTAGCACAGAGGTGCGCACATAACTGTCGATCTTACGCATGCTGACCTCCTTTGTTTTTACGTACGGCTTTTGCCACTTGTTTTGGCGCTTTAATGGCACGCCATAAATCACCGCCGAACATCAGTAGTAAACCAATGGCGATGAAGATTGCGTGTATCCACCACAGCCCAGCCCACTCTGGGGTTTTGCCATCGCCCATTACACTTAGGCCGGTGACTAACGCAGAGTAATACGCCATGTAAATCAGAATGGCGGGCAACAAACGGGAATAGCGACCTTGTCTTGGGTTGACCTTGGCCAACGGGAAGGCGATGAGGGTCACAATGGGGATCAATAAAATAAGGCCGAAGCGATAATGCAATTGCGCGCGGTCTTCCAGTTCGGCGCTTTGCAATAAGGCGAGACTGCTCTTGGCCTCTTGGCGGGCGGCTTTGGCCTCGGCGCTTTCTTCGGCAATTTTAATGGCGTAGGACTCAAACCCTAGGCTGCGGAACTCTGCTTGCCCGGCGGTGCCATCAAAGCGGCGGCCGTTTTTCAGTTCGAGGTAGCGACTGCCAGTTTCTTCATTCACGTATTGGCTGCCGCTGTCGGCCACTAATAACACGTCGCCATCGGCAATGAACACGCCTTCCATTTCTTTGCGGTCGGCGCTGAGACCTTCGGTGTAGGATACCTTGTCGCCTTGTTTGCCAATGGCGTGGAAGCGGCCCGGTGTTAAAAAGGATAACTCGCTTTCTTTTTGCTGTGCTTGATAATAGCGGTCAAGCAGCTCGGCGCATTTGGGGGCCAACCACAAACTTAAAATGGCCACTAAAATGGCCATGGTGGTGGATGAAACAAGGGTAATCTTTAATACTTTGGCAGGGCTAAAGCCAGTGGCGTGGAGCACGGTCATTTCGTTTTCGACGTACATGCGGCCGTAAATCAGCAGAATTGAAATGTAAAAACCCAGTGGCATGATGAGCTGTAAAAAGCTGGGGATGTTGAAAAGGACGATGTAAAACACCATATCCGTGGCGATGGCACCGGATACCGCTTGATTCAAATAGACAATCAAACGCGCGCTGATCACAATCATCATCAGCACACCAGTGATCACAAACGTCGAAGTGAGTAATTCACGAACAAAATAGCGAGTTAAAATCAAAAGCAGTGTCTCAGCTAAACTAGTAAAACCAAAATTAAAACGTGTAACCTGCGGGTTGCGCATTATCCATTAAAATGAATCTTTATGCAGTGCTCTTACCGACAATTGCCCGATGTAAAACGGCAAACCTGTCGATAACCCATTGCCCGCCTCACATACAGTATTGTTGGAGAATCCATGAAATTCACCCTGTCGTCACAAGCGCTTAGCACTCACAGCCATGATGCCCTATTGGTTGCTGTCACCAGCGAAGGCGAATTACCACCGAGCACGCAAACCCTAAACGACAGCCAGCAAGGTCTGATTGAGACCCTGCGCAAGCAAAAAGATTTCAGTGGCAAAGTGGGCGACACCCTGTTGCTACCGAACGTAGACGGACAGCGCGTTATTTTATTTGGCGTCGGCAAGCAGCCTATGAAAGCCAATGACTTTATCAAAGCAGTGCAAGCAGCAGCGTCTGCACTAAAAGCCAGTCCAGCCGAGCAAGGTGCTATTGACCTTAGCGGTCTAGAAGTCACCGACCGTGACAGCCAATGGTTGCACGTGCAATTGGCGCAGCAATTCCAAGATACGTTATACAAGTTTACCGAGTGCAAAGGCCAAAAAGCACAACAAGAAGGCGAAAAGAACGCCGCCACCATCAGTCAGTTAGCGGTTGTGGGTGGTGACGAACTGGCCTCTGCCTTGGCTCAAGGTCAGGCCATTGCCAACGGCATGGCACTGGCAAAACGCTTGGGCGACTTACCCCCAAATATCGCAACACCCACTTATTTGGCTGAACAAGCCATTGCCTTGGCTGCTAGCTGCGACAAAGCCAGCGCCAGCATCCTAGACGAAGACAAAATGGAAGAACTGGGCATGGGCTCTTTCTTGTCCGTAGCCAAAGGCTCCATCGAACCGGGCAAACTGATCTGCGTGGAATACAAAGGCGGTAAAAGTGGCGATGCGCCCCATGTATTGGTGGGCAAAGGCATCACCTTCGACACTGGCGGTATCAGCTTGAAACCCGGCCTTGGCATGGACGAAATGAAATACGACATGTGTGGCGCTGCCTCGGTGCTGGGCACCTTGCAAGCCGTGATCGAGCTGAACCTGCCCATTAACTTTGTGGCTGTCGTTGCCGCCGCCGAAAACATGCCAGCGGGTCACGCCAGCAAGCCGGGTGACATTGTCACCGCCATGAACGGCACCACCATCGAAATTCTAAACACCGACGCCGAAGGCCGCTTAGTGCTGTGCGACGCACTGACCTATGCCATCGAAACCTACAAGCCCGCTTCTGTGGTGGATATCGCCACCCTGACCGGCGCCTGCATGATGGCGTTAGGTGGCGTGAACTCTGGTTTATTCAGCGAAGACGAAGGTCTGATTACTGAACTGCAGGGTGCCGCTAAACAAAGCCACGACGCCGTATGGCGCTTACCGCTGCAAGAAGAGTATCAAGAGCTGCTGGACAGCAACTTTGCCGATCTTGCGAACATTGGCGGCCCTAAAGCGGGTGCCACCACGGCCGCGTGTTTCTTGTCTCGCTTTACCGAAGGCACCCCATGGGCGCACTTGGATATTGCTGGCACCGCATGGAATAGCGGCGGCAAAGCCAAAGGCTCATCCGGTCGTCCCGTGCCTTTGCTGGTGACGTACTTGATGAATAAATAGTTTGAAGTCTGGCGTCGGCCTAAACGCCGACCTACGCTGGTGTAGCTTGTAGGTCGCCCTCGGCGTGCCCCTTGTGGGTATTAGGGCGACTGGCTTGGGTGAGTCGAGAGTTGGGTGCTAAGCAGGCTTGACGCCGGAAGCGCGAAGCCAAACCATTTTGGCAGCGTCCAGCGTCCAGCGTCCAGCGTCCAGCGTCCAGCGTCCAGCGTCCAGCGTCCAGCGTCCAGCGTCTAGTGCCGTTAAAACGTCATCTTCAGGCCCACCGAGAAAATGGTTGGCAACGAGGTGATTTCTTCCCGTTCGGAATAATCTTTGTTGTAGCTGTAGCCGCTTACGTTTAGGCGGTTATAAACGTTGATGATTTCGAAGTAGTAATCACGCTGCGGTGCGGCGGCGTAATCAATTCTAAAGTCCAAACGGTGGTAATCCGGTAGACGTTCAGAGTTTTGGCCTTTGTACGTGGGCTGATAGATATAGGCTTGTGTCGGATCGGTTGGGCACAGCGCTGGATTGTTGATCTGGTTTGTACCGTCTTGGTCCACTACACTGCCGTCAGTACACAAATACAGCGGCTCGGCGCTTTTAACTGGCGTAAACAATGAGCCAGACTGGTATTTCCATTTCCAACCGTAGGTGACTTTGTCGCTGGATTTGTAGCTGGTTACTAGGTTGACGATCCATGGGCGGTCGTAGCTGTAGTTAAAGTTCTCACCAGTTTGTTCGTTGGTGCGTTTGGTTTTGCTGTAAGAAACAGATAACCAGCCATACAGTTTATGAGTTAGGTTTTTATTTAATAAAAACTCTAAGCCGTAGGCTTCACCACTGGCTTCGTTTAAATATTTGGGTGCGTTAGGGTTGGTGTCTTCGTTGTATTCTGCATTGGCGACAATCAGGTCGTGAATGTCTTTGTAATACATTTCTATTTTGGCGCTGTAGTCGCGGCCCAGTTCGTATTCAACACCCAGCACATAGTGTTCGGCATTGGGCATTTTCAGTTCAGGGTTGCCGTATTCTTTGGCGATGTAACGAAAGTTGCGCGGGAACTGCGCATGCTGGCCAACAGCGGCGGTTAAGGTGAGTTCGTCATCAAGGCGCAAGCGCGAGTTAAACCTTAACTGGAAGGTATCTTCTTCGGTGAAGTCGTTGGTACCCGCCGTAAAGCCTGGGGAAAGTTCCCACTGTGGTGTGGCCATCCAATCGTACGCTGCCATAACCCGTTGCGAGCTAATGGTGAGTTTGTCCTCGTCTACGATGTCTGTGCCCAAGGAAGCGGGTGGACAGACTTGCAAGTCGTCATTACAGGGCGTGTCTTTACCCACCGCCGTGTATTCGATGGCGGTGGTGTCTAGATCAAACCCATAGCGAATGTTGTCGCCATTGCTTAGCGGGGTGGTGAAATAGCTTTTTAAACGCCACTCTTCGTTCACTGCATCTAAGTCAATCAAGCTGCCCACGGCAAAGCTCACGTCTTCGGTTTTGTGTGACACCGCCAGTTCTTGGCTTGTACCGCCACTGTATAGTTTGTCGATAATCAGTGCTTGGTTATCGTAAAACGTGTTTGCGCCCAAGCCGCCTTCTAACGCGGGCTCGGTGGCTAAAAAGTCGGATTCTTCACCAAACTCGATGCCCACTTCATCTTTTGCGCCCGTGGCGATTAGGCGCGCGTTCATGGTGTCGCTGACACGCCAATGATATTTAAATTGATAGTCGTTGTTTTTGGGCACTTCGGTGAAACTGAGTTCGTCTTCGTCGACGAAGTTTTCAACATAAAACTGCAACAAACTTTCGCGGTACGACAAGTAGAACGCTTGGTCTTCGGTGACGCTGCTTTCGACTAGGACACCTGCGCGTAAAAACGAAACATCAACTGTGGTGCGCAAGCCTTCGTTATATGGATCGCGCAGACGGGTTTCGATAATGGCGCCAAGGGCATTGCTGTACTCAGGTCCCCACGCACCGGCACGTAATTGGAAGTCTTCGACGAGATTATCGTTATAGGTACTGCCGCCGTCGTTGTGGAAGACATAACCGACGGGAACGAAGTCGGTAATGTACAAGTTGTCTTCTGGAGAGGAGCCGCGAATCGCTGGAATACTAAATGGACCAAAACCGCCCATTACTACACCGGGTAATGCTTCAATGGCTTTTAACGGATCATTGCCTGCCCCAGGCACTTTTAACAGTTTGTCTGCGGTGATTTTAGGCGCGTCCTGCTGGCTGCCACTAACAGAGATGGTGGACAGTTCCGCAACGTCTTGATCCGTGGTGTCGGTTTGGGCTACTGCCACACTTGAGGCGGCAGTTAAGGTGCTGGTCAGTATCCATTTACTGAGCGAATGCTGGCTCCGATTCATGCTTGTCCCTATGGCGATATTTATGATTATTGCGGCGCACTTTATCAGATCTAAGTGCCCATAACACAACACCTTACGCGTAATAGTTTGAAATGGACCACACCTTGCCAGAGGCAGCCGTGCTATAACTGCTGGTTATAGCGATACGGGGTGTTAGTTCTGCGTTAGATAAAAAGGGCCATTTAGAGCAGTTTTTTAAGTGATCGTCCCAAAAAATTTAGCCAAATTGGCTATAACACGTCAGGGTTTAATCATTTGTTCGCTTTTGTCCGCTACGGCTTTGCAAAGCGGGTTAATACCGACTAGATATTTACTATGAGGTTTTAATTGAGGTGAGTTCAAAGCGTCATGAGTCTTAGTAACCAACAAACCAGTCAAATACTGTTTCAGTTCGATGATTCGTTCGAAGTGAGCTACGTCAATTATTACCGTGGCAACGAACTGGCTGACCCCCAGTTGGTTGTAACGTTGGAACGAGGTCGTGATCGTCAAACCTTTGCCTTTATGCATCCACATTTTAACGATGTGGATCGCAACCTGATCTCAGCGCAGGGGTTGTATATTTCGTCGGTTAAGCAGTCGCCTTTTGGTCAAAACCAAGTAGAGGTCGGCGACTTAAAAGATGGCGTTGCGTACTTTACCGCGCGCTGTGTAAAAAACATTACCCCGACGGCTTAATCCTTAGCTCACACAGGTTGTGAGCCCGAATGTAAAAAGCCCGCCAAGTGACGCTTGGCGGGCATTTTTATTTTCTGGCCGGAGCGACTGACAATACTGTTATTGCTGGCTAAGTCGATGTTTGCGACTGAGAGGTGGAAACGGCTTGTTGCTGCGACAGCGCATCGACCCGCTGACCAATTAAGGCTTGCATGCGTTGCGCCAGTTCGTCTGCACTAGCGTGTTCGAAGGATTCAGGTTCCACGGCGGGTAATACCTCAATGGTAATGTGGTGGTGACCATGAAAACTCAAGCTGTGTTTTGGCAGGGCGTGGGTGGTGCCATTAATGACAATTGGCAAAATAGGCAGCTTGAGCTTTTTGGCCAAAATGAAGGCACTCAATTTAAAGTCTTTTACTTGTCCGGTTTGACTGCGTGTGCCCTCGGGGAAAATATACACGGAGCTGCCTTGGCTAAGGTGGTGCTCACTGTCTTGCATCATTTGCGCAATGCTTTTTTTGTCGCCACGGTAAAGTTTAATGTAACGGTTCAAGACCATGTTCCAACCGATAAACGGCACACGAAAGATTTCTGCTTTTGAAACCCATTTAAACGGAAAGAACAAACTGAACGCCACCAAGATGTCTAACAAAGATTGGTGGTTAGAAATCACAATGTAGGTGCGTTGCCAATTTATGTTCTGTTTCCCCAAACGGGTGATGTGCCAAGCAGGCATTAGCCAAACGTAAATGCTGGCCCAAAACGAAGAGTACAAATGCAAAATAACTAAGCGCCGATCAAACAAGACCGTGGCTAACCAAATACAAAACGCGCCTACAAATAAGGCCATGGAGGTAATGGCAATAAAGGCAAGAAAACCGACGGCAATAACGCTTCTCATCCTGTTGAATCCGTTTATTGGTGCACTTGTTAAAAGTTGGAATGGCCAACCCTAAAGGCCAACTAAGATTTTGTCTACTATCTTGCGCTTGCTCTGACGGGTGTGGGTTCTTAAACTTGCCAACACTTAATTTGACCAGCATTGCGCAGGGTGGTTGTTGTGACGTCTGAAATGGGTTTAACCATTGTCTCTTGGTTAGGCATCGTCGTATTTGCTTCGTTCTTGGTGTTATTGATGTTTGCGCTGGTGGCTTATGTCATCGACCGTCGACAAAAGCGTCATACGATTCGCCGTAACTTTCCTGTGTTAGGGCGCTTTCGCTATTTATTCGAACACTTGGGTGAATTCTTTCGCCAATACTTTTTTGCCATGGACCGCGAAGAATTGCCGTTTAACCGTGCGCAACGTACTTGGGTCTACAAAGCGGCAAAAGGCAATGGCGGAATGGTGGCATTTGGATCGACGCGCAATATTCGCGAACCCGGTGCATTGCTGTTTGTGAATAGCCCCTTTCCCGCATTAGAAAAAGACGCTGTGCCCGCGCACCCAATCACCATTGGGCTTGATTGCCAACAGCCTTACGTGCCTAAGTCGTTGTTGAATATTTCCGGTATGAGTTATGGCGCGTTGTCGAAAGTGGCGGTGCAAGCACTGAGCAAAGGTGCACAACTGGCAGGCTGCTGGATCAACACAGGTGAAGGCGGTGTGTCGCCTTTTCATCTTGAGTCCGGTGCTGATGTTGTCGTGCAAATCGGCACCGCCAAGTATGGTGTGCGCAATCACGAAGGCCAACTAAGCGATGAAAAACTGCTTAGCATTGCGCAGCACAGCCAAGTCAAAATGTTTGAGATTAAACTTAGCCAAGGGGCCAAACCCGGTAAGGGCGGTATTCTGCCGGGCAATAAAGTAAATGCAGAAATTGCCGAGATTCGCGGTATTCCCGTAGGGCAAGACTCCATCAGCCCCAATCGCCATCCCGAAATTGAAAGCGTCGATGACTTGTTGGATATGATTCACCATATTCGCAGCCTGACGGGTAAACCTGTGGGTTTTAAAGCGGCGTTTGGTGAAACCCAATGGTTGCGCACCTTGTGTGAAAAAATTCGCGAACGGGGTGAAGCCAGTGCGCCAGATTTTATTACCATTGACGGCGGCGAAGGCGGCACAGGGGCGGCACCGCTCAGTTTGATGGACTATATGGCACTGCCCATTAAAGAAGCCCTGCCGCAAGTGGTGGCGATTCTCAATGATTTTGATTTAAAGCATCGAGTGCGTGTGGTGGCTGCCGGTAAATTAATACACCCAGCCGATGTTGCGTGGGCAGTGGCAATGGGGGCTGATTTTGTCACCAGTGCGCGAGGATTCATGTTTGCATTGGGTTGTATTCAAGCGTTGCAATGCCACAAAAATACCTGCCCAACCGGTATCACTACCCACGATCCAGACTTACAACAAGGTTTAGTGGTTACCGAAAAATGCCAACGGGTTGCCAACTATGTGCAAAGGGTATGTCACGAGGTGGGGGTGATTGCACACAGTTGCGGCGTGGTGGAAGCACGTCAGTTATCACCACAGCATGTTCTAATGGTGG
>JBFHVZ010000086.1:0-14926 GCA_041589295.1 Pseudomonadales bacterium | reverse complement strand
CCTGCGGCACCGGTTAAATTCACCAAGTGAATGTCAGGGTCTAGCAATAAATCCAACGCAATGGCTTGATACACGTCGCGCGGTTTAAGTCCCCATGCTTCTTGCTGCATGATTTGCTCTTTAGGAATGTCTTGAACCTTGACCGTGGTTTTATCCATGGCTTTTATGCGGCCAACAAAGCCTTGCTCGTCCACCAAGTACTGGTTCACAAAAATATTATCGGGTAATTGGCCGCGAGCAATGGTGTGATAGGTGCGACCTTCTTCGTGCTGGGTTTCGACTTTTTCGATGCTGTCCCAAAAACTGTCTTCAAACTGGTGAAAACCAGTGGAAACCGATTCGATGTCAGACACCAGTTGGTCGTTGTGATAATCCTGCGATTCTATGCCACAGCCACGGGCTTTTAAGCGCATGTTAATGTCTTTGGTGACTAGAATGATCTGCATTTTTGATTTTTGCTGCTGCAAAAAAATCAGGCTGTTAATGATTTTGTTGTCGTTGAGGTCGTTGGGTAGCAACAGAGATTGTTGCATGGGTTTATCTAGCATAATGCTGAGGTAGCCACGGCGTTTGCCTTCGCGTTGAATAGGCACACCGTTGGAAATTTCTTCTGGGCTGGACTCGCCAATGATGTCGTCGATTAATCGAATGGCTTGTCGGCATTCGGCTGCCACGGCAGATTTGCCAAGCTTAATTTTATCCAGCTCTTCTAACACGGTCATGGGGATGACCACTTGGTGTTCTTCGAAATTGAGTAAGGCGGTGGGATCGTGGATTAAAACGTTGGTGTCTAAGACGTAGGCTTTGGTACGACGTTTTGCAGCCATTCAACTCTCCTTGAGCTGGCATCACTTCAAGGGTCAGGGGCTGCGTTCACTGCGGTGCAAAAAAAGGACTCTAACAGTTCCGAGCCATTGACCCACTGACAAGCCTGTACTGCGCGGACCGTCATCCAAGTCTAGGGGTGGATGCAGTCAAACCTCAGGTATGACTCCCATTCAACTGTCATTTTAAACGAAAGGCAAGTGCTTATTTTAAAGCTGGGACTTTGGTTCAAGCCGTGAGTTGTTCGATTAATTGGTAGAGGTCTTCTGCCACAATGGGCTTGGGTAGGTAGTTGGTCATGCCGGCCTCAAGGCAGCGCTCTTTATCGCCTTCGAGTGTGTTCGCGGTCATGGCAATGATGGGCGTGTCCCGATAGGCGGATAAATTGCCTTCGCCGCGGCGAATAATCTCACTGGCGGTGTAGCCATCCATTACCGGCATCTGGCAATCCATAAATATTAAATCGAAGGCTTCATCACTGGGGGTTTGTTGTAACAAGGCCACAGCGCGTTCGCCGTTGTCTGCCGTGACCACGGTATGGCCTTGTTCTTCGAGGAGTTCAATGGCCACTTGTTGATTTATAAAATTATCTTCAACCAACAAAATGCGCTGGCGTTTATGTTTTGACAGCGGTTCAACGGATTCGCTTTCGGGTGTGTCGTCAGCAACGACGTCTGGATTTTGAATGCGCCAAAGCGCGGCCATAAGGTCATAGTGAGTGATCGGTTTAAGCAAGCACAATGGCAGCGCAAGGGTTTGCAGTGCATCGTCGTGGAGTTCATGTTGGGCGGTGGTTACCGGAATAATCTGACTGGTCGAGAGAATTGTTTGAGTGCGTAACGTGATGATCTGTACCTGCGCGTCTTTTTCATTTTTCACTTCGATGACGATATAGGTCGGTGGTGTTAAACGTGGGTTATTTTGCAGCTTTTGCAGTAAGTGATTTGCGTCGGTACCTTTAATGGTTGTCGCACCTTTGGCTAGCAAGGGCTTTTCTAGAATTTTACCTTGTTCTTCGGTGCTAAATACCAAGGCAATGCATTTTTCGTTAAGGTCGGGAACACGGACTTCTCGCCATGGCAATTGGCTCAGGGTTAGCGAGAGTTTAAATGAGCTGCCTTGGCCTTCCTGACTGCTTACCTTAATATCGCCACCCATCAGTTGCGCCAGACGTTTCGAGATGGCCAAGCCCAGACCTGTACCGCCGTAGCGCCGTGTTGTAGAAGAGTCCACTTGATTAAAATTTTCAAAAAGCCGATCGAGCTTGTTTACGGGAATGCCAATCCCTGTGTCTTGCACATCGCAGATCAACTGTACACGTTCTGGCTCGTCAGGCTTTACGCTAGACTTAAATGTCACGGTAACCCAACCTACTTCGGTAAATTTAATGGCGTTGTCGGTAAGGTTTGTGATGATTTGCCGTAAACGATGTGGGTCGCCAATTAGATGTGGGTGCTTTAATTCCGTGGTATCGACCATGAGTTCAATGTTTTTCTTATCGCTTTTGTTAATAAGTACATGCATCAAACTGTGGATTAATGGCAGTAGTTCAAATTCAACTTTTTCTATTTCAACTTTGCCCGCTTCAATTTTAGAAAAGTCCAAAATGTCGTTAATGATGACCAATAAACTTTGCGCACTGGAACGGGCCATTTCTAAATAGTCATACTGCTTGCTGCTTAGTTGGGTTTTTGCCATTAAATTTAACATGCCCAAAACGCCGTTCATGGGGGTGCGAATTTCATGACTCATAGTGGCTAAAAATTCGGATTTCACTTTTAATGCATGCTCAGCAATTTTCTTTTGCGCCATTAAATCTTGAGTGCGTTCTTGCACCGTGCCTTCAAGGGATTGATTAAATCTCAGCAATTCCTCTTTACTTTCGATTAGCTGATCCACCATGTTTGAAAAAGCCAGCGCCAAGGCATCTATTTCGTTGGGTTTGTGTTTGTCTGGTGAAATATCCAAGGGTGTTAGTGTGTCAAACCGAACCTGTTGTACTTTTTGGGTCAGAGTTGCAAGCGGGGTGGCTAACAGGCGGCGGCTTATCCATAAAAAAATTGCCCACAACGCGATGCCTTTAAAGATGGCATTGACAGCTAGAAAGAAAAACCCAATTCCAATGCGGTCCAGCACGACATCTGAACTTGAATAAACGAGCGCAAAGCCCATGTCTATGTCTTGATCTTGATATTGGTAGTGAATCGGAAATCGATAAACAAGCAGATCGCTTCGAATGCGCTGATTTTCCCCTGTTGCAATGATGCCCTTGGTGTCAAACGGATTGTCTTCTAAATCCACAATCTCAACCCCCACCACAACGGGCAGTTCCATAATGCTGTTTAATATGTCCGTTAGTTGGTCGCGGTCTAGACTCCACAGGGCCTTGCCCAAAACGTCGCCGAAAATGCGTTCGCTTGATGTAAGCTCACGTTCAATACTGGCTTGGGTGTAGTTGTATTCTTTTACAATATGAATACTGGTTACAATGACCGCGACCACGCAATACAGCGCAAAAACAATGCGCATGAGTTGCGTGGCGACGGAGTGTGTTTTTATGGGCTGCATTTGCTGGGTATCCAGTTTTCCCAAGTGGCTTTGTTGTCTTTTATCCAGCGGCGCGCGGCGTCTTCGTAGCCCATGGACTCCACATCCACATAGGCAGCAGCACGAGCAATTTGTGCATTGTTAAAGTTGGTATTGCGCACAAATTGATATGCGCAGGCGGCATCCCGTTTAAGACGCTTTGATACCGCTTTTTTTAACCAGCCGCCTTTGGGGTTACCACAGTCATACACGCGATTTGGATTCACCCCCCACTTGGGATTGGTCTCGCAGTCAGGATGGTGGGTTGGAAACTCAATAAATTTTCCTGCGTATACGCTTTCAACCCAGTTGGGCGTCCAGTTAAATAGCACGATGGGTTTTTGATTGGCTTTGGCTTCTTTTAAAGCCACCCAAAGGTCGTCGCCTTTCTCAACCACGTTTACAACGAAGTTCATGCCCAATGCGCGAATACGCGCCTCGTCGGGTTTTTCCCAAGGGCCTGCCACATAGATACCCGGACCAGACATACCGTTTTTTGAAAACAAGGTGGAGCACTTTGATAGGGCTTGCCAGTCTGGCAAACCTGGGCAGATCTTTTCGACGTATTCTGGGTACCACCAATCTTCTCGCGTCTTAGCATCGTGCGTACCGGCATCCAGCATCTTGCCGCTTTTTACTAAGCGGTCGAAAGCGTCGGCCATGGTGCCTTCCCACACTTCAATTTGTATATCGGCAGCACCATGGGCTAATGCGCCCCATTGTTCGGCAACATCCGTTTCGAGGTACTGCACTTTGTAGCCAAGTTGTTGCAGCAGTTGACCGGTTACATGGCTCAATACAATTTGACTGGTCCAATTATTGGTCAGAATCTTCACCGTACTGGACTGGGTAACACTGTGTACCTCAGCGTGTGTCGAGCCAGTAAAGCCAGTGGCGCACAGCAGCATGCAAATAAATAGTTGTGAAAGCGCACCCAAACGTTTGGGCTTGGTTTGTTGGTGGGTTAATACAGGCATCATGGTTGACATTCCTTTTGGCAGACCATTTACCTAGTGTAGTTCAACCAGACAAGTTGGTTTGATAGAGAGCGAGCCGATGAAATGACCGAGGTCCTGTCAAAAAAACGTACGTAAATTGCAGTACTTGCGACAACGAATTGGCTGCTGTGTGGGTATTACCCTCAACTTTTAAATTAAGTCGTGCCTCCAAGTAAACAATGGCACACCAAGGCACTTCTCAATGCAGCCAACAGCCAGACCTCTGCTAGTCTAAACGAAGGCAAGGACTGTTTATGTAGCGGTACCCATGAAGGAATTTAAACGTCGAACACGGTTATTAATTGTTGGCGATAACCAGTTTGATATCGAAGAAACCATTCGTCTGTCGTCGTCACCCACTGTGGTGATAGAACAAGCGCAGGACACCGAATGGGCAGTGGAACAGTTCGATAAGGAAACCATCGAAGTCCTTGTGCTGTGCCATAGCCGCGTGGAACAAGCCCATAAGTTTTACATGACCTTTTTAATGTTTAGCGAAAAGGCCATGGACACTCCCCACCAAACCATCTTGATGTGTGATGGCAAAGAGGCAGAAAAGGCCTACCAGCTATGCGCTGGACAAACCTTAGACGACTATGTTGTGTACAAACCCTTATTCGATATTCATCGTCTTAAGTTTGCGATTACGCAAGCTAAAGAGCGATTAAAACATGTGAACTACAAACGCCTTATGGAACAGCGTTTAGCCAACATGATGGAAGAAGTGAAAAATCTAAAAAACATCATGCAGGAGCAGGTTAAGAAAAGTCACCGATATCAGAAAGAAGCTAAGAAAAACGAAAACGCTCTAGAAGACATTATTCGTGCAGGGTTTGATCGGGTAAAAGGCAAACTAGATGAACTTAACGGTACCGGCACCATAAACATAAACGACCCTGACGGGTTAAACCGGGTTTATAACAAGTTTCAGCAAGACGAAATTTCTAAATTTACCGAAGAACAACAGCGCCAGTCAGAAAGTCGCGAAGACTGGATCGCGGGCATGAAAGACGAATTTAAAAAGGCAGACGAAGTCGCGAAGTCTGAGCCAGCGGTGATTGAAGACGACAGCGATGAGCGGCGGGTATTGGTTGTAGAAGACGAGCTGGTTAACCAGAAGATGATGTCCATGATACTAGAGGCCGAAGGCTTTAGTGTAAACGTAGCCTCCGATGGTATTGAGGCGTTAACCTTAGCCGAAAAATGGAACCCCCATGTGATACTCATGGACATTCGCATGCCCAGAATGAATGGCCTTAAGGTAACGCAAAAACTTAAGTCCGACCCTAAGTTTGCCAAAACCATTATTATCATGCTGACTGCACACAGCGAAAAGGTTGTGGTACGGGAATGTCTGCGTAGTGGCGCATCAGACTTTATCGTAAAGCCTGCGAAAAAAGCGGAATTACTTGAACGTATTAATCACTTCTTAGCGAAAGTCGCAGGAGGGGATAATGCTTGAATCTAGTAAGTCAGGTCGTGGCAAGTCCACCTCAAAGTTAGGTTATTACTTAAGCTATAGTATTCCAGCGGTTTTTTTACTGTTTATCCTATTTGTGCTGGACATTAATAATCAGCTGTATTGGTTGGAATACATCGCCCAATACATAGACTTAGATCCGCGGGTTATTCATGGCATGGCCATTGCGGTTTTAGTACTGGCCTTTTCGTTTTTGATTATCTACCCATTTGCGACACGGGTAAGGCATGAAAAACACCTTCAGCAAGAGTTGGCTAAAAAGAACTTCCGCTTCCGTCACGCAGTTGAATCGCTTAACGAACTGGTGATTATTTGCGATAAAAACTTAAAAGTTATCGAAGCCAATAACGCCACCCTAGACCTTGCCGGTAAGTCCCATACCAGTGTGCTAGATCACGATGTATTTGAATTGCCGTTTTGGCAAGATAAAGAAAAACCCCTCATTAAGAACGCGCTGCATTCTGTGCTGTCAGGCAAAAAAGAACTTGCGCATATGTCGGTGACGGTGCAGTCGCCCAAAGAGAACCTGTTCAAGTACAGCTTGGCGCTGAGAGCCATTATTAACCCGACTACCAAAGAAAAGAATCTGGTGATCATGGGTCATGACGTCACCCAGATTATTAAGGCAGAAGAAGAACTGATTCGCTCCAAGGCAAGACTGTCCAATCACATTGAAAATACGCCGTTGGCGGTAATGGAATTTGGTCGTAAAGGTTTGGTAGAAGGCTGGAACCCTGCCGCAGAAAATATATTTCGCTTTTCTAGCGATGAGGTGTTGGGTAAAAGCGTGGTGCACAAAATTTTTAAAGATCAGAAAAAATTTGTGAATGCGTGGCGCTCGTGTTTGATGAATCAGGGCAGTCGTAAACTGCGATTTGAAAACTTCACCAAGGAAAAAACGCCCATCACCTGTGATTGGTATCTCACCCCTATTTACGATAAAGCGGGCAATGTCATCTCTATGGCCGCGCTGGTGCAAGATGTTACCGAGCAGGTTTATTCCTACAAAGATCTAGAAGACAGTGAGTTTCGTGCGGTTTTAGTCAAAGAGGCGGTGGCGTCCATAGGCAGTTCCACTAACGTGCATGATGCCATTACGAGCGCTCTTAACAATATTTATCACTATGTAAAATGGCCGGTACTCAATGCTTATGTTGCCGAAAACAGCCAGAAAAACAGCTTCGTATGTCAAAATATTTGGATTAACGACGAAGTCGAAAACTTTCCTGACTTTGTCGAGCAAAGCAAGCAGTACCGAGTCCGCATTGGTCAAGAGGTGCTAGGCGAAGCCATTGGGCAGGGTACTTATACTTGGTTGGATGGCATTAACGAAGACATGGCACTTGGGCGAGAGGATATCCCCAAAAACTTTAAGTCTGGCTTGCTTTACCCCCTGTATGTATGGGGACAGCCCATGGGCATCATTGAGCTGTACTCGCAAAAACCAAGAGAAGAAGACGAAGGGATTGTCGAGTTAGTTGAGCAAATTTGCACACAGCTGAGTCTGGCCATAGAGCGTATCGAATCTGAACATGAGCGCGAAAAATCCATGCATACGCTGGATCAGCGCATGAAGGAATCTAATTTCTTATATTCGGCATTGAATATCATGTTTAACGCTGAATTTGGCGTTAGCGATGTAATGTCTGTACTGGTCAATATGGTCACAACGGCCATGCGCTACCCGCATTTGGCCTGCGCCTGTATCGAAGTCAACGGTCAGCGGTTTTACTCTCACGAATGGCGCGACACTGAGTTAAAAACCGAAGCGCCCATTCGTGATGACAAAAAAGAAATAGGAAAGCTTATTGTCTGCTATCGCACTGAGCATAAAGACGGCGATTTATTCAGCAAAGAAGAACTGACCATTTTTGATTCGCTGGCGAATCAAATATCGGCTTATATTACCCGTAAAAACACTCAGGCGGCCCTAGAGAAAGCCATTGTCGAAGCCGAGGCGGCTAACAAGGCGAAGAGTGAATTTTTGGCCACCATGAGTCATGAAATTCGAACCCCCATGAACGGCATTGTGGGCATGATTGACTTAATGCAGTACACAGAGCTGGACGCCGAACAAAACCAAATGCTGAGCACGGTACGTGATTCGACCTTTTCATTACTGCAAATCATTAACGATATTCTCGACTTTTCTAAAATCGAAGCCGGTAAGTTGGAGTTAGAGTCCACCGAATTTAACATCTTTGACGTGGTCGAAGGTGTGGTGGATGTGTTGTCGGCCAACGCCAGCAAAAAAGATGTCACCTTTTCACTTTATATCGACAATGACGTGCCTCAACAGTTAATTGGTGACCCGGTTCGGGTTCGTCAGGTGTTATTCAACTTGTTGGGTAACGCCATTAAATTTACCGAAACCAAAGCCGATCGTGTGGGTTGCGTGATGCTAAAAGTTGCTTGGCAAGCGGGCGAAGGTTTGAAGATAGAGGTGGAGGACAATGGCATAGGTATGTCCCCCGAAACCGTGGACAAACTCTTTAAGCCATTTACCCAAGCTGACTCAGCCACCACACGAAAATTTGGTGGCACAGGGTTGGGCTTGTCCATTTGTTTGCACTTAGTGGATTTAATGGGCGGCAAAATTTGGGTGGAAAGTACAGAAGGGGTGGGCAGTACCTTTCATGCTGTGATGCCGTTAACCAGTGATGACGAGAACCAGCGCTTGCAGCTCGAAATTGTAAACGAGCTAAAAGTCCATATGTGCTTAATGAGCGAGCAACAAGTGGTAGTATGCGAACATTATTTGGCATCTAAACATGGTCAGTTACAAAGCCACGTGGATAACCACAAGATGCTCAGTTTTCTAAATAATAATCCGGGCAAAGTGGACTTACTAATAGTTGGCCCAAGTTGGCCGTGGGAAGAACGCCGTCAGGTGGTGGACGCCATTTTGACTCATAAGGCGTTAAACCACGTGCGCATTTTGTTGCTGCTACGCCATGACGAACATATCGACATAGAGCAAAACAAACGGTTGGCATTTTTACGCGCCAGCCCCATGCGTAAAACGCAATTTTATTCTCGCATCAAACAATTGTTCGATGGTAATAAAGCTGCGTCGCCTTCGAAAACGCAAGCCGAAGTGGAAGTCAGCCAGTTCGATGGCACCTTGTTAGTGGCAGAAGATAACTTTACCAACCAAGCCGTTATTCGCCGTCAATTAACCTTGCTTGGTTACACCGCTGACATTGCCAACAACGGCGCAGAAGCGTTTGAGTTATGGAAGACGGGCAAGTACGCCATGTTGTTGTCAGACATGCATATGCCAGAAATGGACGGTGTTGAATTAACCCAAGCCATTCGTGCGCAGGAAGCCAAAACCGGCGGGCACATTCCTATTATTGCGATCACTGCAAACGCCATGAAAGGTGAAGAAGAAAAATATCTGTCTATGGGAATGGACGATTATTTGTCTAAACCTATCGAATTAAATTTATTTAAACAAAAACTCGCGCACTGGGTGGGTGTGTTGGCCAAGGGTGGTGTAAAAGCCAAGGTCATACAATCACCTGCCATGGCGCAATTACCGACTCAGCAAGCGATTCCTGATGAAGAAGTGCAAGAGGAAGAGGGCGAAGCCATTCTCGACAGCGCCATAGATTCTTTGTCACACGAACCTAAACAAGCACGCATGCAAGAGTTGTCGGATGAAGAACTTGAGCTAGAAGAAGCCGACGCCATTTTAGATTCGGCATTGGCGGGTTTTGGTGAAGCCCCCCCTGCCATCGCTGACGATGATGTGGATACCACTGAACCGCCAGAGCAAGAAGCTGTAGCAGCAGACACAGTAGAAAGCACAGTAGAAAGTACAGTAGAAAGTACAGTAGAAAGTACAGCCGAAGACACAGCGGTCAATGATGAAGGGTTGGCGTTGGATGAAGAAGGTTTGGATGACGAAAGCATTGCCCGTCAACAAGCAGAGCGACCTTCGTTAAGTGATATTTCGGACGAAATGGAAGCGCGCTTAGCTGCGCTGGATGACTTGCCGGAAGATGACGAAACCGAAGTTGATTTGGACTCGCCAGAAAGCGAAGCTGCGCAAGTTGCACCAGAAGAAATGGCAGCCGAACAAGAACAGGGCGAACAAGAACAGGTCGTACAAACACAAACCGAAGACGAGCAAATTGAACAAGAAAATACGTGGGAAGCCGACGACGCAGAAGCCGACGACGATAGCGATGAAACTCAATCCGACGAACCTAATCCCGACGAGCCTAAACCCGATGAACCTATCGTGAATGTCAGTGTACTGGTGGACTATGTGGGCGACGATGCAGAAATGCACCGCGAAATACTCACGCAGTTTGTGGGTCCATCGTTGGATAACTTGCAAGAAATTCACGACGCCGTGGCCCAGCAGGATGTCGAGCAAGCCGGAGAGTTGGGTCACAAACTAAAATCCGCTGCACGACTGATTGGTGCAAATCATTTAGCGGATTTGTGTTTCGCGCTAGAAGAAGCGGGTAAAAACCAAGAGGCCGACACCATTGCTGATTTGGCCAATCAAATTGATGACGCCATGAAAGCCGTAGTGGGCTTTATTAAAGAATACACAGCGTGATCACACTTAACGCAGTCGTAACAACGCAATGGCGTCTGGCAACCACTGCGCGTATTGGGCTAACACACTGGCGGCGTCTTCGCCGTTGTACTTCGGTTTGAGTAAGGCTTCGCGCACTTGCTTGAGGTAGTCGCGCATGATGCGCTTGCCGCGCCAACGCCAGACTAGCCACTCGGCAAATGGTCCAACAAACGGCAACATCATCATGGTCAGTAAAATGCCGATGACGCCACCAGCCACGCTGATCCACGTGGGTACCCCAGTCATTTTTATCCACAACCAACTGATGCCCGTTTGCTGAGCTAAATACATGTGTCCCCCCACACCGGCACCTAGGGCGAAGGCGCTGCCACTCACACTGCTTTGCTTACTGATAAGTTGACCTAGGGCGATGGCGGCGATCATGCCGCCATCTCGTAAGCCGTCGCGGCTTAAACCCAAGCGCGCCATTTGTTTTTCTAGGGCTTCGACCAGTTGGGCTTGCTGCGCTTGGTTCAAGCTATGTAGGTTGGCTGTGGTATGGGCACTGTCATCTTGTGTCATGCGATGGGCCAAGCACAATTGATTGAGCTGTTGGAACAACTCAGGCAGTTGTAACCATTCGGTGGTCAGTGCGTGGCTTAGATGTTGTTCGCGGCGGTTGGGCAAACGGTGGTGCTGTTTTAGCAGACGCAAAATGGGCCGCAATGGGTCTAGCATCATTTCTTTGGGGTAAGACCAGTGACGGCGGCGAATCTGTTTGAAGCGTTTTAATTCGTCATAGGCGCTGTCCAGTCGCTGCTCGGCCCGCTGTAAATGGGCCAAGATGCACTGTCGCAATTGTTGAGCAATATCTTGTACAGGAAGCGTTGAAGGGGCGTCTGAGGTGGTCATGGGGCGTCTGCGGCCTGCTTACACAGAAGACGCCCAGCATAGCAGAATTTAACGCACAGAGTTTTATTCGCGGATTTGCACACGAATGTTCGATTCGGGTGAAAAGCGAACCCCAGAAATTATGATGTCGCCAAAACCAGCGTGGTGCTGGGAGCCTTTGACCCTTAGGTTACGAAAGGCGATCTCTTCGATTTCGCTGGGTAAGCTCATGTCGATGGAGCCGTCTTCATTAACGGTTTGACGGGGTTTGTGGTCATGATATTTCACCCCTTTGACGGTGACATCGGCATCCAGCATTTGGCCTAGTGGGTTTAACACGGTGGCAATGTCGTCCAGCACGCCAAGGTCATGCTCGTCAGAGGCCTGCCCTTGGCTTTCGTCCAAGATGCCTTGAAAGGCTTCGTTTAAGGTTTGGCCTTGACCGCTGATGTCGGCCAGCGCGTCATCGCTAAGCGCCTTAAGGCCCGCGTACGTCTGCATTTGTTGAGCGCTGCGGTTGTCGTCGCTGGTTTGGGTGCTAGACGAGGCAAACGCGCCAAATGACATGGGTCCTAAAAGCATGGCGACAAAAGCGGCCACTAAGCGATAGCGGCTTTGTTTTTTCAGGGCACGATTGAGCTGACGTTCGCTCAGCATGTTCCATTCGATGAAGATTTCGCCTAGGCGTTTACCGGTACGAGCCTGTTCGCGCAGGGCTTCGTCCAGCTGTAACTGTGTGATTAGGCCCTTATGTAGTAACAGGAGCCCAAGGCGCGATTTTGCGGCAGCTTTATTATGGGTGGTCATGGTAAACATCCTATGTAGCGAGCGATCAAACCAGCTCATGTAGATATACAAAACCCTGCACAGCACGTCAGATACGAGCTGTATGGATTTTGTGTGGTTACGTAAACATCAGCTTCATGTTTAGAGTTTAGGCTGGGGCTTGGGGCCAAGCGGGGCGAAAGGTGGGGTTATGCGCAAGCATTCTAAAAAGGATTTATGATCAATAGCTAAGCACTATGACCTGTATCAGCTTTGGCTATTGGCGAAACCATCACAGGCACGCCAAAATGTCTCACCTTGGTGGCAGCGCTACCGCTGCGCTGTGGTATAGTGTGCGGCTGCTTCAAGTATACAAATAGGAGTGATACGACCATGTCTGATGCGCGTCATATTAAGCTGCTGATTTTAGGTTCTGGCCCAGCAGGTTATACCGCGGCCGTTTATGCAGCCCGTGCCAACCTGAACCCAGTAGTGATTACCGGCATGCAAATGGGTGGTCAGCTGACCACCACCACAGAGGTAGATAACTGGCCGGGTGATGTTGAAGGTTTGCAAGGTCCCGCTTTAATGGAGCGCATGAAAGCCCACGCTGAGCGTTTCAATACCGAAATCTTATTCGACCACATTAGCAAGGTTGACCTTTCTGCTAAGCCTTACCGTTTAAAAGGTGATTCGGGTGAGTACACCTGTGATGCGCTCATCATTGCCACGGGCGCCAGCGCTCAGTACCTAGGTCTAGACAGCGAAGAAGCGTTCAAAGGCAAAGGTGTTTCGGCTTGTGCGACTTGTGACGGTTTCTTCTACAAGAAGAAAGAAGTGGCGGTTATCGGTGGTGGTAACACGGCCGTTGAAGAAGCCCTGTACTTGTCGAACATTGCCAGCAAAGTGCATGTGATTCACCGTCGTGACAGCTTCCGCAGCGAAAAGATTCTGGCCGACAAACTGTTGGAAAAAGCGAAAAACGGAAACGTTGAAATTCATTGGCACAACGAACTAGACGAAGTGCTTGGTGATGACTTTGGTGTAACGGGTATTCGCATCAAAAACAACCAAACCGGCGCAACCGAAGAAATCGAACTGGCTGGTGTGTTCGTGGCCATTGGCCATACCCCTAACACGGGTATATTCGAAGGTCAGTTGGAAATGAACGGCGGTTACTTAAAAGTGAAAAGCGGCCTAGAAGGCAACGCGACACTGACCAGCAAAGAAGGTGTCTTTGCCGCTGGTGACGTAATGGACCACGTTTATCGTCAGGCGATTACATCTGCCGGTACAGGTTGTATGGCTGCATTAGATGCCGAGCGTTACTTGGACTCTTTGGAAAAGTAAACCAACAGTCGGTATAAAAAAAGCGAGCGCCATTGGCGCTCGTTTTTTATTGGCTAGTTCATGGCCATTTAAATCAAGCCTTCCTAATCAATCGTCGATGTTAGTCTTCTATCGACATTAAATCTTCTGCTTTCTCAAGTGTGCTCTCTTCGCTGTAGGCGCTCTCTTCGCTGTAGGCACTTTCTTCGCTGTAGGCACTTTGCTCTTGTTCGCGTAAGCGGCGCTCTGACACCACAGGTTTTGACTGTAAAAGGTTATTGGGATTCGGCATGCCAGTTAAAAAATGGCTGGCAGGGTAATGCCCAATTAACACCAGCCGTCTAGCAGGTTGGTCATCATCAATGGGACATGCCGGTGCCACGTAATGGTAAATTTGGTTGTCTTGCCAAAACAGCGCTTCGCCTTCGTTTAAAATAAACGGGTCTAATACGGGCAGCTCGCCATCTAAATCTAAGTACAATGCGTTGTGCGCACCCGCAACGTTCTCACGCTTTAGGCAAAGCAAAAATGCCACGTCCGCCCCGTCCGAATGAATGCCTTGGCCGGTCAAACACTCCCCAGACTGATCCACATAGCTTTCTTGTAATTGAATTAAAATGGGTTCGCCATCAGGGATGTTAAATCGGTTTTTAAAGGCCGCCAGTACTTTTTGACAAGCAGCAGACTGAATAAAGTACTCGCTTAGCATTTTATAGCTGCGTTTATAGCCACCAGAAAAATCGTTGTAATCAGCAGACTGAATAAAATAGTTTTTGTTCAGTCGCGTCCACTTACCTTGTTCGCTTACACAAAAGGCAATGTTCTTTTTTCGCTTGACGAAATATCGGCTGCTTGGATCGGGACCGAGCTGTTCGTTGATCGCCAGTGTATTGGCAAGGTCTTCGTTTGATAGGAGATGACTGCGCGCATACAAGTTATCCATAACCTACTCCAAAGCTGTAATGGTGAGAATCAAAATGTTTTAACGTCTATCTTGCTTTCATCTAAAAGATGATTAACGAAATTAAATTCGCCTCAATAACCTAGCAAGAGAAAAATAATTTGCGCGTTTAATCGATTAAAAATGACAAAAATAAACGTCGGCAATAAACCGTTACCAAGACCGCGATATACATGACAAAAAACACCGAATTTTTAAGCGTCAACCGAGAAAAAATTAAGCGGATTGGTCTAGATTGAAGCGATGAAATGAAGGGCGTTTAAATGAATTATCTTTCATTTTATGTTTTTTAAAACTCAATAAATTTGGAGAATCAAGATGATCAATTATTTGATAGGGATGTTGTTTTTCATCGTCCTTATAGTGCATTCCGCCCATGGTTTGGAAACCACAGCACAAAAGCTAATGGACCGGTACCAGTATTTTAAAGCCAGCAGCCAAATGGGTGTTATCACCATTCCCATCGCGCCTATCGCTTCGAATGCCATCACTGCTAATACAGGTATAGATAAAACCTCTGATTCTAAACATAAAACCATTGTTAAAGGGCGGGT
>JBFHVZ010000085.1:0-15010 GCA_041589295.1 Pseudomonadales bacterium | reverse complement strand
GTGCGAGCAAGTTTGCCGAAGCGGGTGAGGCAGCCGTATAGAAGCTAAGGCACAATTGATCCTCGAACGCTTTTGCTCGCACGGTCGCCACCTTGGCATTTTCCTACATGCGCCAGCAAATCGCAGGCTTAAACTTTATAGATAATCTGCATCATTGGGCGGCGCCTGCTAATCGCAACGCGCACTTCGGAAGAATCCCAAGTTGACTCGCGATTTTCAAACCAAAGCAACGCCAATAAGCTAAACTCCACAGTACGGATGAAAAGAACAGAATTGCAATGAACTTCAAGCCCACAGACATCAAGCTCATCACCTTCGACCTAGACGATACACTATGGGATGGCTCCGATGTCATTCGCTTTGCCGAACACGCTCAGCAACAATGGCTAGATGAACATGTGCCACAAATCAGCCAGCAACTGTCACAAGAAGAACTGCGTAACCGAAAAATAGCCTTTGCAAAAAATAATAAAGACATTTTGCATCGTGTAAGTACCGTTCGAACTGAATTTCTAACGCATTTATTTAGAGAGTTTCAGGTAGAAAATCCGCAGGAAAAAGCGCAAGCCTGTTTCGAGGTGTTTTATCACGCGCGCCAAAACGTCACTCTTTTTGAGGGTGCGAAAGACACGTTAACAGCACTCAAAGATGTATATCGTATCGGCGCACTTACCAACGGTAATAGCGATGTTCATGTAATCGGTATTAATCACTTATTCGAGTTTGTGTTCAGCGCCGAAGATTTCCCCGCTGCTAAGCCCGCACCCCACATGTTTGATGCAGCACTGGAACATACAGGGTTACAACCCGAGCAATGTTTGCACGTTGGTGATCATCCAAATCATGACATACTCGGTGCCTACCAAGCGGGTTGGAAAACCTGCTGGTTGCAAGACGGCCAACGAGAATGGAATAACGACTTTGATGCCGATTTAACAATCACTTCTGTAAACCAATTGTTGGCGCTATTACCGAGAACAGAATAGAACGTAACTTAAAGCAGCATAAAAAAGGCCTGCCTAATGTAAAACATAAGGCAGGCCTTTTTATTTGTGCGTCTGAAAAATTATAACGCAGGAATTGTTAGCACAGACTGCCGTTTGCGATTGAATTCAAAGTCCACGTAATAATTCGCTCCCGTGGGCGATTTGTATTCAGGGTCCTTAGTATCAATGGCGAGTACCACGCGATTGCCCCTAGGCACGTCGTAGGCGGTGGTCACCATGTCTAAGTTCAGTTCTATTTTTTCACCCCACGGCGCTTGCGGGAGTGTGATAACGCCATGGGTAATCAAGCGGCCGGTGCCGGTCCAATCCATATCATACAAGTAGGTCACTAACTGAATCTGATCGTAGTGAGGTTGCACTTGCAGCGTCACATTAACATTGCCGCGTATTTTTAATTCTTGGTCAAGACGGTCGCTTTGGTAATACACGCTGCGGAAATCCGAAGCGGCGCTAATGTCGGCCAAAATGGGAATTTCAAACTGTTCAAGCAATTGCGACAACAAAGGAATTTGCGTACTAAACAATGTGCCTGCCCAAGCGTTAATGGTGTCGTCGGTATTGAACCAACCCGCGTAACTGTAAGTTTCTAAATCACCCGTGTCGAACACACTGCGCGGATGCAAATAAAAGGTTTTGTTTTGCGCTTGCTGAATCGGGAAGTCATCAAAACTGTCGAAACGATCTTTAAATTTAACCTTCATATTTAATGGCTTGGCGCTAGCCATGTCGTTTTGTTCGCCCTTTAAATGAAGATCAAACCATTTGTAGGTGTTTTCCCAAATAAGGTTATCACCCAAGCCCACTAAACCCGGCAACAGTTCTGCGGTGGCGTGGGTGCCCGAAACTAAATCAATGTGTTTAGGCCCTGTGAGTTGGCCAAACATATCCAATAAGGTATTGGGCTGAAACAGGTTGTCGCCATACGCTTTGCCAAGGTAAACGGCGGTGCCGTTGGCGTTAAGTTGCTCAACGTAATTGATAGGGCTACGCACGGCGGCCCATTCTTTAATGGCCGGAATCGCGCTTAGGTTTTGACTTTTAATGTCGGACCAATGTTGGTTCACAAGGGGGTCAAGGTTGCCCATCAAGTTACCTGTAATGGTTAATAGCTCGCCCCACACCAATCGTGGTGTATCGTTGCCGTATAACGCATCCACTAGGTCGCCCCAACTGCTCATGGCCGATACCGCTTTTACTCTTGGGTCGTGAGCAGCACCCAACAAGCTAATACCAGAACCATAGGAAATCCCCGCCGTACCAATGGCGCTTGGATTCACCGGGTAGTTTGCCAGTAAGTAATCAATCACCGTGCTGTAATCTGCCACGTCGTCGGGGCCAGCGGTGGCAATCAAGCCTTCGGATGTGCCCCAGCCGCGTGTGCTGTAGCTCAACACTATGTACCCTTTTTCGGCCAATTCTCCGGCTTGTGTAAGGTACTCATATTCATTTAAACCCCAGCTATTAATGAAAATAATCGCAGGTGCGGGGCCGTTTAAATCTGTAGGTATAAAAATATTGGCTGACAGTTTAACGCCGTCGTGGGCGGTGATGATGATGTCATCGTCTGTGGTGTATGCGTCACTTTTGGGAAACACACCTTGGTTTAATAAGCCAGCCGCAAAACTGATGATGGGTAATAACCCGTCAGCTTTTACAGCAGCCGATGAGCCGATAAAACTTAACGCAATAATCAGCGTACTTATCAGCGTACTTAGTCGACGCCAGCGAGTGGATTGCATATTGGGGTCCTCACAAAATTTGTTTTTATATTTTTGTTTCAAGGGCAGAACGTCGTTGTGTGTTGTTATTCGTCGGTTAAATCAACTGCGACGCACGCCCATGGGAGGAGGAGCCTTGTAGACGGGTTCGTGCTGCCATTGTTGGCAGAGGTCACCGAATTGAATTGAGCTGACAATCCACTCACTATGAAGTGAAAATCATTCCAAAGGATGAAGAGTTGGCAGTTATTCGCCAGCTTGATGCTTGCATAATGATAACAATGACAGAAACAGGAATGAGTCGGGTCAATCGCGCCCCTGGAATCGGCAGTGGCGCGTATCGTTCTATCCGACGCTTTACACAAAAAAACCAAATTGACTTCAACGGTTTGCTGAAACAAGCGGGTCTATCCTCGTCGGTACAAGATCCTGACTTATCTATTGAAGAAGAAGAGCGTTTGGTAACGGCATTACTCTCGAAAACCCATTGTGCGTTTTCGACGGGCTTTAGTATGGGGCTCGGATACGAAGCAGCCGATCTAGGTATGCTAGGGTTTGCATTGATTACCTGCGATAAATTAGAAAGCACATTGGCTATGTGTGCTCGTTATTACGCTAAAGCATTTCACTTTACTGTGCCCAGCTTGCGGCAAGAACCTAGAGGCTGTTGTCTGTATTTGCAGCCCATTGCGGGTTTATCGAAACCACTTGCTGAGTTTATGGTTGGCCGCGATGTTGGGATTTTTTTAGCTATGCTAAAACGCGCTGTTGGGCATCAGCACAAACCCTATGTTGAAATCGGGTTTGGTATACCGTTCCGTTCGGCCATGCACCGTATCGCATGTATGTTTTCCATCGACGTGCAGTTTAACCAAGCGAAAAACTTCATTGTATTTGATGCGCGTCTGCTGAATGTCCCCATGCCAATGGCGAATCGCGAAACCAGTTTAGCGCTTGAGCAAGCTATGCAGCCTTACCTGAATCGTATGCATCACGATGGTTTGCTGCATATGCTGAAGCGGTTATTAAAAGTAGATCTACAGGCCGTGCCGGCCATGGAAGATGTCGCCAGTCGATTGAATATGTCAGCACGTACTTTGAGTCGACAGATCGAAAAAGAACATACGACGTGGCGAAAACTGATTACCGAAGTGAAATTAGAGCGTGCTTGTCAGCTCTTGTGCAGTACACAAAAAAACTTAAGAACAGTGGCCCACGAAGCGGGTTTCGCCAGCGCAAGTTCACTGTGTCATAGTTTTGTACGCGAAAAAGGCTGCACGCCTAATCAGTATCGCGAGCTTTCTTGTCGGCGTTTAGGTGAGCAAAGTAACGAACACCTACTCGAGCCGCTGGCAGAAGAAAGTTAGCGGGAAATTATTAACGCGACACTTTGGCCCAAGCAAGACCAATATATTCATAAAGCGCGCGTTCGCTTTTTAGCAAACCCTCTGAACCAAAACGCCAATCAGCCGGCCACTTTGCAATGTAATAAGTGGGCGCAGCAACTGGGGTTGCATCTTGTTGTTGAAACAGCAACATGGCGCGCGGCATGTGCGAGGCCGATGTGACCAATGCGAGGGTTTTGCCTGCGCTGATTTTTCCTGCTGCTTGTGCTTCTTCCCGTGTGTCTTTGGCATCGTCAACGCGAATGATGCGTGACTCTGCAATGCCTTGCGATAGGGCATATTCAGCGTAAACCTCAGCAATGGGACGCGAGTTTTGACCTGGATATCCCGTCACGATCAGTGTTGCATCAGGGTGTTTTTGTATTAAGCGGATGCCTTCCTGAATGCGTGCCCGCGCAGAACTGCTTAGCTGGCTGGCTAACGGCACTGCTTCGTCGCTGGACACGGCATTGCCTAACACCACCACAAAATCCGGCTGTACATGTTCAGCAATGGGTGCATAAGTTTGTTCGATGGGGCGCAGCAACCAAGTGCCAAACGGGGACCAGCTCATGAGCACCAAATAAAATACGCCAACGCCCACCAAACTTTTGCCCAGTAATTGCCGCTTGCTGGCAACGAGTAAAATGAGACCGAGCAGAATTAAAATGACAGCGGTGGTCATCGGCATTAAACAAAAGCCGATGATTTTTTTTAACAGAAATCCCATTGTCTTGTATGCCGCCGTTTACTGCACCAGAGCTTGGCCGATGCCTCTGGGGTCGGACGCGGCGGTCACCGTGTTCGTGCTGCGATCCCAGTGAATGGCATGCATGTTACCGTACTGACGACCAACATCTTTTAACGTATGGCCTTTGTTAATCAGTGCGGATTTTTCTTCATCGTTAAAGGTATTTGGTTCGTGCTGAATGACGTCTGGTAAGTACTGGTGGTGGAAACGCTTACGGGTGACCCATTTTTGCACCGGTTTATTTTGCATGTGCTCTAACATGCCCAGCATCACCATGGTGATAATTCGGCTGCCACCGGGTGTGCCGAGTATTGCAACACCCGATTCGCTTTCGACAAAACTTGGCGACATAGAGGACAACGGACGTTTTTTCGGTGCGATGGCGTTGGCTTCGTTGCCCACTAATCCATAAGCGTTGGGTGTGCCGGGCTTAGAAGAAAAGTCGTCCATCTCGTTGTTGAGCAATACGCCGGTGCCCTTGGCTGTAAATGCGCTGCCGAAGGGTAAATTAATGCTTAGCGTAGCGCTGACACGATTGCCGTATGCATCCAGTACGGACAAATGCGTGGTATGGAACCCTTCGTTGACGCCCACCGGATCGCCTAAGGAATTGGACGGTGTTGCTTTGGCCATTTCGAAACTGCGTATAAAGTTTTTAGCGTAGTCAGGGTCTAATAAAGTTTGTGTGGGGATAGATACAAAGTCAGGATCACCGAGATAAAGTGCGCGATCACGATACGCACGGCGCATGACTTCGCTGATGACGTGCGTCTGTGAAACCGAATCCAGCAGTCGCCAATCCAATTGTTGTTCTTGGTTTAGCGCGGTTAGCATGTTCATCATCTGCGCAATGGCAAGACCACCTGATGATGGTGGCGGTGCACTGACAATGGTGTAACCGTTAAATTGGGTGGTCACGGGTTCGCGCTCGACCACCTTATATTGCGCGAGATCATCCAGTGTCCAAATGCCGCCAGCCGCTTGCACTGCATTAACCAATTGAATAGCCACTTGGCCACTGTAAAAACCCGCAAAACCCTTGTCTGCGATGGCTTGTAATGTGTTGGATAGTTCAGGCTGTTTGATGACATGGCCTTCGGCGGGAATCTGTTTGTTTTGATCTAAGAAGATGCGGCTGGTTTCTGGGTACAGGCGCATGGCCTGTAAGCGAAAGCCCGCTAACTTGCGGTAATACGGGTCCACCGGAAAACCTTTGTCGGCAATATCAATGGCGGCTTTTAGTGTTTGGCTCAAGGGCAAGTTACCGTATTGCTCGGCAAGGTGAACAAAGGCAGCAGCTTGGCCGGGAATGGCAGCGGCCATGGGACCGTTGATGGATAGCTTATCTATAACTTCGCCATCTTCATCTAGATACATATCGCGATGGGCTTTGTGCGGTGCCGTTTCTCGGGCATCGACAAAAATATTCTTATTTTGTTTAGCGTCGTGCAGCAACCAAAAGCCACCGCCGCCCATGCCTGCGCTATAGGGCTCGACCACTGCCAGCACGGCTGCGGTGGCCACGGCGGCATCAAAGGCATTGCCGCCGGCGTTTAAAATTTCCATACCGGCTTGTGTGGCCAACGGATGCGCTGAAGCAATGGCCGCTTGATGCTTGCCTTTTACGTTGGTCTTGCTGGTGTGTTCATCGTTGTTGTCATTGCTGCACGCGGTTAGCGCGAAGGCAAATGTGATGCAGACAATAACCTGTAACCATTTAGGTGATGCTGAGCGAAGCGGGGTGAAGTTCATGGGTAGCTCGCGGCAGATAAACGAAGGGCCTATCTAAACACAAATAACGGGCACAAAAAAACCGCTCTGTCGTTTGATGGACATGAGCGGTTTTGCTGGGCGCTTGCCGTCTTAACCGTTGGTGAGCTTTTCGTATTTTTCCATGAGCTCTTCTTGGGTCTCGGCGTGGTCTGGGTCTAGAGGGATACAGTCCACTGGGCACACTAATTGGCACTGCGGCTCGTCATAGTGGCCAACACACTCGGTGCATTTGCTTGGGTCAATTTCGTAGATTTCTTCGCCTTCAGAAATGGCTTCGTTGGGGCATTCTGGTTCGCATACATCGCAGTTGATGCATTCGTCAGTGATCATCAGGGCCATGGTACTTCCTCTCTCCGGATGTGCTTATTTTATGCGCTGCGGCCAAATTTATCCATTAGGGCTTTTTCGACTAATGGGCTGACAAACTTATGCACATCCCCTTCTAAGCGGGCAATCTCGCGTATCAAGGTGGATGAAATATAGGAGTGCTTTTCGTGTGGGGTTAGGAACACGGTTTCTACGTCGGGTGATAGGGCGCGGTTCATGTTGGCCAATTGGAATTCATACTCGAAGTCCGAAACAGCGCGTAGGCCACGCAGTAGCACATTTGCACCTTGTTCTTTTACAAAGTGGGCGAGCAGGGTGTTAAAGCCGACGACTTCGACGTTAGGAACATGGCTAAGTACTTGCTCTGCCAGCTCGCAGCGTTCTTTTAGATCGAATAGCGGTTTTTTGTTGGGGCTTTCGGCGACAGCGACCACGACTTTATCGAACATACGGGAGGCACGTTCGACCAGATCGGTGTGACCATTGGTAATGGGGTCAAACGTTCCGGGGTAGATTACTTTGGTCATGGAGTAAGCAGCCTTGCTCGAGGTGAGGTTGCGGGCATGGTAGCGAAAACCCCATGACCGCTCAAGCAATCAGCGCCTTTGATTACTGCACGCACTATGGAGGTAGTAAATCCCATAGGAGCCCCGAACGCTTTTGCTAGCACGGTCGCCACCTTGGCATCTTCCTGCGTGCGCCAGCAAACCGCAGGCTTAAACTTTATAGATGATCCGTATCATTGGGCGGCGCCTGCTTATTGCAACGCGCACTTCGGAAGAATCCCAAGTCAGCTTGAGCTTTTAAAACCTCAATGTATGAGTCTCGGTATTCACAAACTAGAGCACGATTTGGGAATACTTGTGTGGCGCAAAGGCGCAGCGTATTACGCTGCACCTTTTAAGGTTTTGGCTAAATTCTCAGCTTGTTTCAACGCCATGCCGTAAATCGAAAGCTGCGGATTAGCCCCAATACTGGTTGGGAAAAGCGAACCATCAAAGACATACAAGTTGTCTGCGTGATGGAACTTCGCATTGCTATCCACTACCGATGTACGTTCATCTTCACCCATGCTACAGCCGCCCATCAAATGAGCGGTCATAATACGCTGGCGATGTAACTTCTGCGGTAAAGCATCAATGGCTTGCTTGCAATCTTTCAGGTTGTCGTAGAACTGACCGTCGTGGTGCAATGGCATGACATGCTTTGCACCTGCGGCAAATTGAATCTCGGCCATTACATGGTGTGCCTTACGCAAGCCACGCCAGATGTAATCCGTTAACGGGTAATCAAGAATCGGTCGTCCACCTTGATCCAGTTCGATGTTGCCGCCCTGACTTTCTTCATGAAAACCATCACGCAATAGTGCAATGGTAGATTGAAAATGACTTAGCTTACTCATCTTCTGTGCCAGCGAATCACCATGGGCACCCAAAATCTGCGCCCCCATCACCGGATGAATCGGCGGTACTTCTAATTTGAAACCCATGTCGTCCGCTTGCGTGTTCCACTGAAAATGATCGCTATAAATAGACTGCGGTGCACCGTAAAACGGATTCACTTTTTCATCCATCAACGCAAGGTTCGCATTCACAGGATGAATTGTTGTGCGCTTACCAATGCGATTGTGTGGGTCCGGTGCATTCGAACGTAACAGCAAACCAGGGTTGTTAATGGCACCGCCAGCCAACACAATTCGTGGCGCTTTAAACGTTAGCTTAACGCCCGTGGGTGTGTAACGGTCTGAACTTAGCGCGTAACATTCAACAGCTTCTACCTTGTGTTCAGAAAAAATTAATTTCTCTGCGCTGCAATGGTGAAACAGTCGTGCGCCGTTTTTTAACGCTGCGGGAATGGTCGTAACCAACATGCTTTGTTTGGCATTGGTCGGGCAACCGGTTCCGCAATAACCTAAGTCCCAACAACCCGCTACGTTGCGAGGAATCACATGCCAGCTCCAATTGTTTTTTTCACAGCCGACTTTTAACAATTGGTTATTTGGGTTTGGCGGCATGGCCCATTTTTCGACGTTAAGGCGTTGCTCCATTTTTTCAAAGTAGGGTGCCATTTCATCGTGGCTAACGCCTTTCACGCCAAACTCTTTCGCCCAAAAATCTAAGGTGGGCGTTGGTGTACGAAAACTGGATGTCCAGTTCACCACTGTGGTACCACCCACGGTGCGGCCTTGAAAAATACTGATGGCGCCGTCCTTGGTCATGCGACCGGCACCTTCTTGATAGAGCTTGTTGTAGGCCTCCATCTCGTCGAGGTTAAAGTCATCTGAGGTTTGCAATGAACCCGCTTCGATGATCACGACATTTAAACCCTGTTGGCTTAAGACTTCGGCGGTCACACCACCACCTGCACCGCTGCCAACAATGATGACATCGGCTTCAACGGTTTGGTTGGTGTTTAATTGGCTGCAATCTGTGATGGACCAATTTTCGGCGGCGGAGCGTTGCTTAAAAATATCAGGAATGGCCATGGTTACTTCTCCGGCACGCTGTTGGTGACAAGAACATTGGCATATGGAGGTCCAGGATATTGGACTGCTTGCCAAGCGGCGGGCTGGCCATACCAAGTGGCCACCATGAGTTTGTTTAAACCGTTGTAGGCCAAACGAAGTAGTGCCAGTGAACTGTCGCGCCAACGATTCAAAAACTGATCAATATCGGCGTCGCTGGCGTTCTCCCAACTGCCCCAAATCCCTGTGGTTAAACCTCGCGTGACTTTCATGTCCAATAACATGAACAGGTCTTTCATTTGTTTTTGCGAGTGCGGCCCAAGGTTAAACAACGCTTGATCAATGTTGCCAAGCATACTGGTGATGGCTGCTTGCTGCGCATTAGGTTCGTCAGGCAAACAACCTTTTAGCATGACGGGCGCAACGCGAGATAAAAATACACGGTCCTGCGGTTGCAGAATTTTCCAATTGGCTTCGGGTACGGTGGCATTGCAACCGACGAGCGAGCCTGTGATGCCCACCGTGGTTAATGCCGCCGTGCTCCATAACCCTAGTTTTAAAAACCCTCGACGATCCATGACTGCCTCGAACCTTAACGCAACGTTAGTTTGTAAATTAAACGGTGCATTAAGCGACCATGGGGCGGGTAAATGAACTTGCTGGAATTCATCAAGCCACGACGGTGAACCGACTTAGCGTGACTAAAGGTTTGGAAGCCTTCGTGGCCGTGATAAGCACCAATGCCAGAATCACCCACACCACCAAATGGCATGTCATCTTGCGCAAGGTGTACCAAAGTATTATTGATGCTCACACCACCAGCATGGGTGTTTTTCATCACATAATCTTGTTCGCTACGGTTTGGGCCAAAGTAGTAAAGAGCTAACGGACGCGGGCGATCTTTAATGTAATCCAACGCTTCGTCCAGTTGGTTGTAAGTCAGAATCGGTAACAAAGGACCAAAGATTTCGTCTTGTGCGATGGTCATGTCGTCTGTGATATGGGTTAGCACGGTCAGCGGAATTTTGCGCGTACCAGTGAAATCTTCGTTGGCTGGATTCAATACAGTGACCTGAGCGCCTTTGGTTTTTGCATCGTTCAACACACCCTGCAAACGCGCAAACTGACGGTCATTGATGATGGCGGTGTAATCTGGGTTATCGCGTAACGTGGGGAAACACGTGGCATAAGCCTTGGCCATCTCGGTTTTTAGTTCGTCGATGCGGTTGGCCGGACACAAAACATAGTCCGGTGCGATGCAGGTTTGACCGGCGTTGGTGGATTTACCAAATACGATACATTCAGCAGCGTCCTTCATATCGGCACGACTGCCCACAATGGCAGGCGACTTGCCGCCCAACTCTAACGTGACAGGTACTAGATTTTTGGCTGCGGCCGCCATGACATGGCGACCCACTGCCGTGCTGCCAGTGAAAATCAAATGATCCCAGTGCTTGGCCGAAAACGCTGCGCCCACCTCGGCTTCGCCCGTAATCACCGCCACTTTGTCAGCGGGGAAGGCCTTCGCCAACATGGTCTTAATGACTTCGTTGGTTTTTGGCGTGAATTCAGACATTTTAATAATGGCGCGGTTACCCGCAGTGAGCGCGCCTGCCAGTGGCGCGAGCGCCAACTGCACTGGGTAGTTCCACGGCACCATGATGCCGACGACGCCTTTAGGTTGGTACTCCACACGGTTAGAACCGGGTTGGAATAAGATGCTGGTGTGGCGCTTGGACGGTTTCATCCACTTTCTGAGGTGGCCACGGTTGTATTTGATACCTTCGAGCGTGACCATGACTTCGGCCAGTAAGGTTTCATCCTTGCTACGACACCCGAAATCGGCATTCACGGCCTCAGCCAGTTGATCTTTGAATTCCAGAATGACGGTTTTCAGGGTGTCTAAATCTTGTTTGCGCTGCTTTAGGTCCGGATACGGCATGGCCTTAAAAGCGGCGCGTTGTTGGTTGAATATGTCATCAAGGTAATCTAGCTGGGCTTGATCAGACGAAAGCTGGCTGGCTGTGGCGACCATGTGAGTTCCTCGGCGTAATTTGGATGCTTTTATTTTATTTATGGCAACGTGAACCCAAGCATAAACAGCATGCGGGCAAAGTGATACACATTGCATTGGACAGCAATGCCGGACATTATTAGAGTTATTACTCTAGTGGTCAATGGTTGCTTGGATGATATTTGCGCAGAGGTCAGAAGTTGGCGTAAATGGAATCAGAATAAAGTATGGTATTTTTGGGGTGGACGGGCCAATTCAGAGCAATTTTTGGCCATTTGCGCCATCTTTGAGGCTATCCAGCTTCCCCGCCAGAATAACCACTTTGAGGGGTTCTCGCAGCCTTGACCATGTCCTATTCGGACAGGGCTTGCGCTGATTGAGTAAGGCCCCATACTCGGTGGTTCACAAGGATTCCGGAATGGGTGAAGCCATAACAATTAAAAAAGGTAACCAGAGCGCTCATGAAAACCCGCGACAAGATTCTCGAAGCTAGCCTGCAGTTATTTAATGACCATGGCGAACGGAATATCACCACCAATCACATCGCAGCTCACCTTGGGATTAGCCCGGGTAACCTGTATTACCACTTTAAAAATAAAAGCCAGATTATTTACGACATTTACCTGAATTACGAAAAACTGGTAGATAAATACTTAACCTTGCCAGAGGGCCGCCCCTTAGAAATCAACGACAAAGTGGTGTACCTATCGGCCGCGTTTCAGGGCTTGTGGGACTATCGGTTTTTACACCGTGACTTGCAGCACTTATTGCAAAGTGACCCCGAATTGCAAAAGCGCTACAACATCTTCTTTAAGCGCTGCTTAGATCAAGTAACGAAAATCTACTTTGGCTTGCGCGACGCAAATGTCATCGTAGCCAGCGATGAAGACATTCGCGCTTTGGCACTGAATACTTGGATCATCGTCACGTCATGGTTTGGTTTTTTACACACCAACCTATTAAACGAGTCGCAAAAAGAAAGCCGTGAACTGTTGAACGCAGGCATACACCAGATTTTCTCGTTAGAACGACCCTACCTAACCGCAGAATACATCGAGCCGGTTGAAAAACTGGTGCAAAAATTTGGTTCTAGCTTAGAAGAAATGTCGGCGCTGCCGGCTTAGGGCTTACTGATTTAACGAGTAAATCAGCCGCCCATTAAGTTTTTCAAACTGGCCAGAGCGGATTCCCCTCTGGCCTTTTTTTGTTCCTGACTGGTTTCGCCAAAGCCTTCCCGTTCGATGTCGTCGCTAGGTAGTTCTTCTAAGAAGCGACTGGGTGTAGATTCAGACACTTCGCCGTATTGTTTGCGCTTGGCGGTGAGCGTTAATGTTAAGTTTTGCTTGGCGCGGGTGATGCCCACGTACATTAAACGACGCTCTTCTTCGATGGTGTTGGCTTCGATGCTGTTACGGTGGGGCAGAATTTCTTCTTCTAGCCCCATGATCCAAACGTACGGGAATTCCAAACCTTTTGACGCGTGCAGGGTCATTAACTGCACTTGGTCTAATTCGTCTTCTTCTTCCTGACGCTCTAGCATGTCGCGTAAAATCAGTTTCGATATGGCGTCTTCCACGTCCATGTCGTCGCCGTTTTCTTCGGCCTTTGTCATCATGCGTTCAATGTTGTCGATAAGGAACCACACGTTTTTCATACGCGCTTCTGCTTGGTTTGGCGTGTTGCTGGTTTGATGCAACCAAGCTTCGTAATCTAAGTCGTGCACCATTTCTTTAATGGCTTGTACTGGGTCTTCGGTATAGCAACGCTTGGTGGTGTTGTTTAACCAGTTGCCAAAACGGCGCAGCTTATCAATGGCCAGTGGACTTAATACTTGTTCTAACCCCAGCTCGGTGGATGCCGTGAGCAAACTGATGTGACGCTTGCCAGCGTATTCGGTGACTTTTTCGAGTGTGGACGGGCCGATTTGGCGGCGCGGAATATTAATGACGCGCAAAAACGCGGTGTCGTCCGTCGGGTTCACGATGAGTTTTAAGTAACTCATGATGTCTTTGACTTCGCTCTTGGCAAAAAACGATTGGCTGCCGCTGAGTTTGTACGGAATTTGATACTGCTGCATTTTCATTTCCATCAATCGAGACTGATGGTTGCCGCGAAACAGTACAGCGTAGTCACTGTATTTGCTTTGATGACGCAAGCGATGTTCGATGATCTCGGTGGCTATGCGTTCGGCTTCGTTGTCTTCGCTTTTACAGCGCACAATGCGAATGGGGTCGCCATAGCCTTTGTCGGACCAAAGGGTTTTGACAAATTCGTGTTCGTTATTGGAAATAACTTTGTTGGCCGCGTTTAAGATCAAACCCGTGGAACGGTAGTTTTGTTCCAGCATCACCACTTTTAACGCTGGGAAATCTTGTTTTAATAAACTTAAATTTTCTGGTCGCGCACCACGCCAGGCGTAAATGGATTGGTCGTCGTCGCCTACCACGGTGAACTTACCGTGCATGCCCACTAAGATTTTAACCAGTTCGTATTGGCTGGTGTTGGTGTCTTGGTATTCGTCCACTAGCAGGTAGCGCGTATTCTTCTGCCACTTTTTGCGTACTTCCTCGTTGGTCATAAACAAAATAGTGGGAATGCGAATGAGGTCGTCAAAGTCAACGGCGTTATAGGCTTTTAACGCGCGGTCGTAAGCCGCATAAGTTTGCGCGATGAGCACTTCTTGCGGACTTTTTGCCAGCGCGATGGCCTGTTCTGGTTCGATAAGATCGTTCTTTAAATTGCCGATCTCGTTTTGCACCATGTCCACCATGTCGCCATCGCCGCCGTGTTCGCGATGCATGATGTCTTTGAGCAGTGACTTGGTATCGCCGTCATCAAAAATCGAAAAGCCGGGGCGCAGCCCAAGGTGCTTACATTCTTTGCGGATGATGTTCAGACCCAAATTGTGAAATGTGGATACGGTGAGACCGGCAGCGGCCTTGCCCTGCACCAGCTTACCCACACGCTCTTTCATCTCTTTGGCGGCTTTATTGGTAAAGGTCACGGCGGTGATATAACGGCCGGGAATACCGCAGTGCTCAATCAGGTATGCCATCTTGGTGGTGATTACACTGGTCTTACCAGAACCTGCACCGGCCAATACCAATAGCGGGCCGTCGATGTGCAATACAGATTCTTTCTGGCGGGGGTTTAGGTGGTTCAGATTCACAGGCGAGCTAGACATCAATTCAATCGAGACCGGATTCTACCCAAGCAGGCGACGCACTCACAGGCTTGACATTCGCCTTGGCGGGAAATTGCTTAGAGCGAGTGGTTATATCACTTGCCTGCTGAGTTGGGGCGGCATCGTTCGTCGCGGCGGGCAGATCAACGGTCAAATCATAGGGGGTTGGTAATTGCGCCGCCCAAGTGCTGAAGCGGCTTTCGCCCATGCTCGCCAAGGCTTGCGTTAAAAAGTCCACAAACAGTCGGATCTTGGCAGGTGGGTACTCACTTTTGGCGTAGATAGCAAAAACCCCGAACGGTTTAGGTTGATACAAAGGATATAGGTTTTGGATGCGGCCATGGTTGAGCCAATTACGGGCAATGAAGTGCGGCAGTTGAGTCATGC
>JBFHVZ010000084.1:0-15011 GCA_041589295.1 Pseudomonadales bacterium | reverse complement strand
GCCGGTGCTGCGGAAGCTTCGCGCCCGGCGTAGTCCAGATAAATACCTGGGTTCAAACGCTGAACGACGCGACGCATGTGGTGCTGACTGCTATACCAAGCGCCTTGGTTCATAGGTTCTTCCTGACACCAAATGACTTCTCTAACATTTTTGTATTGGGCAATTACTTCCTGAAGATCCTCTTCTGGGAAGGGGTAAAGCTGCTCAATACGAACAATTGCAACATGTTTTTGTTCTTCGGCACGACGACGCTCAATGAGGTCGTAGTACACCTTACCGCTACAGAAAATCAAACGAGTAACTTCATTTGCTTCTGGTGACTCTGAGTCCGGTAAAACGGTTTTAAACGCACCTTGAGCCAAATCTTCCAGCGTGCTGATTGCCTCTTTGTGGCGCAGCAGGCTTTTAGGCGACATGACCACCAAAGGTTTACGTGTTGGGCGAATAGCCTGACGACGTAGCAAATGGAAAATTTGCGCGGGTGTTGAAGGTACACACACTTGAATGTTGTGCTCGGCACACAATTGCAAATAGCGCTCTAGGCGTGCAGAACTGTGTTCTGGGCCCTGACCTTCATAGCCGTGTGGCAGCAACATAGTCAAACCACACAAGCGGCTCCATTTGTGTTCGCCACTGGAAATGAATTGATCCATAACCACTTGTGCACCATTGGCGAAATCACCAAATTGCGCTTCCCAAATAACCAACATATTTGGCGTAGTTGTGGAGTAACCGTATTCAAAACCCAATACAGCTTCTTCAGATAGCAATGAATCGTGAATAGTATAAGTCGGCTGGCCTTCGTACAGGTTTTGCAACGAGCAGTATGAGCTACCGTCTTTTTGATTGTGAAGCACAGCGTGGCGGTGCGAGAAAGTACCACGACCCACATCCTGACCCGTTAAACGAATCGGGAAGCCCTGCTCCAACAAAGTACCGTAGGCCATGGTTTCGGCGAAGCCCCAGTTAATGGGCAATGCACCTGCAGCCATCTTGCGACGGTCTTCAAGGATCTTATTAACCTGACGCTGAACTGCAAAACCCTCGGGCACTTCTTGCAGCTTAATGGCCAGTTCTTGCATTTTTTTCAGGTCGTAAGTGGTATCACAAGGCGTGTCCCAGTCATGACCTAAGTAAGGTGTCCAATCCACAAACATTTCTGTGTTCGGTTCGGTTACCAGACTTTTTACAACGTGCTTACCATCTTCTAGCGCTTTGCGGTAATCATCTTCTTGCTGTTGAATGCCGCTTGCATCAATAACACCTTCTTGTTCAAGCTTTTCAGCATACAAGGTGCGAGTGGTTTTCAAACTCTTGATGACTTTGTACATCAAAGGCTGTGTGGCGGATGGTTCATCGGCCTCGTTGTGGCCACGACGACGGTAACAAACTAAGTCGATAACAACGTCTTTTTTGTATTCGTTACGGTAATCAACAGCCAACTGCGTAACGAACAATACCGCTTCAGGGTCATCGCCATTAACGTGCAAAATTGGCGCTTGAACCATTTTAGCAACGTCGGTTGCGTATTCAGTTGAACGTACATCTTCACGCTTGTTGGTGGTGAAACCCACTTGGTTGTTCACAACAATGTGAATGGTACCGCCCGTTTTGTAACCACGGGTTTGTGACATTTGGAAGGTTTCCATTACCACACCCTGACCCGCGAACGCCGAGTCACCGTGAATGATAATAGGCACAACCAAATCACCTATGCCGCCATCACCGCGACGATCTTGACGCGCACGTACCGAACCCTCAACTACCGGCGCAACGATCTCTAAGTGAGAAGGGTTGAACGCCAAGGCAAGGTGCACTTCACCGCCTGGGGTCAATACGTTAGATGAGAAACCTTGGTGGTATTTAACGTCACCTGAGTGATCGAATTTGGCTTTACCATCAAACTCATCAAATAGGTCAGACGGCGCTTTACCCAAGGTGTTTACCAATAGGTTTAGACGACCGCGGTGCGCCATACCGATAACAATTTCTTTAGCGCCGTAAGTACCGCTGCGTTGAATGATTTCATCCATCAACGGAATCAATGACTCGCCACCTTCTAGACCAAAGCGTTTTACGCCTGGGTATTTAGAACCAAGGTATTTTTCCAAACCCTCGGCAGCTGTCAGACGCTCAAGCAGATGCTTTTTAGCTTCTTCGCTGTATTTAGGTTTTGCACGCACACTTTCAATGCGTTGTTGGAACCAACGCTTTTCAGCGGTATCAACGATGTGCATGTACTCAGCACCAATGGACTGAGTGTAAGTGGTTTCAAGTGCGTCGACGATTTCGCTCAGAGTGGCTTCGTCTTTCCCAATGAACATAGAACCTGTCTGGAAGGTGGTATCCATATCGGCCTGAGACAGTTCATGGAAGTGCAAATCTAAATCGGGCACTTGCTCGCGTTCCATAATTCCCAGTGGATCGAGCTTAGCATGCTGGTGACCGCGGAAACGGTAGGCATTAATTAACTGGAATACACGCAACTGCTTTTGATCATAGCCGGATGACACTTGGCTGTGCGTTGCGCTGGATGCGATTCGACGCTGGTTTTTAGAGATCAGTAAAAACTGTTCTTTAACCGGGGTGTGAGGAATATCCTGACTGGCAACCCCTTCTACTCGGGGTAGCGTATTAAAATAGCTGCGCCACTGTTCGGGGACAGCGTTAGGATCTTTTAAGTAAAGTTCGTACAGCTCTTCTATGTAGGCAACGTTCCCGCCGGCGAGCTGGGACGTACTCCATAGCTGTTCCATCGAGCTTTCGTGCATGTCTAAAACCACCTTAATATTCTGTAAAGGGATGCTCACACGCCAAACTTCTCTGTGTGGAGACAGGTGACCGGGTGAGGTCTGAAGTCTTTTGCGAAGCACGGGGGTTACCCGTTTCCCACAACTCTCATAACAGCCTAGCAAATATGATGCTAGAGGGCCTATTTTTATTATTTTTCAGATAACCATGTGGCTGGTTGTCTGGTTTCTTGCACGTTTTAGGAGCCTGAGACTACGGCTCCTTTTTCTTATCACTTCAAGTAATAACGACTATCAGCGACTAAAAAAGGGCCGAAGCCCTTTTTTATTTATACATTGCGGGATAGCAGCATGCCGCGAATGTGGCCGATTGCACGGGTTGGGTTCAACCCTTTCGGACAAACATTTACGCAGTTCATGATGCCACGGCAACGGAACACGCTGAATGGGTCATCCAAACCAGCCAGACGCTCTGCTGTTGCAGTGTCGCGGCTGTCGGCCAAGAAGCGATATGCTTGCAGCAAACCCGCTGGGCCGATGAACTTGTCTGGATTCCACCAGAATGATGGACATGAAGTTGAACAACATGCACATAAAATACATTCGTACAGACCATCTAGCTTAGCGCGGTCTTCGGGCGACTGTAGACGCTCGATCGCTGGCGCTGGCGTATTGTTCTGCAGGAATGGTTTAACTTTTTCAAACTGCTGGTAGAACATGGTCATATCAATAACCAAGTCACGAATTACAGGCAAACCAGGCAGTGGACGTAATACTAACTTGTTACCCTTTACACATTCAGATAAAGGCGTCACACATGCCAAACCATTTTTGCCGTTGATGTTCAGACCATCAGATCCACACACACCTTCACGACAAGAACGACGGTAAGCCAAGGCTTCATCTTGCTCTTTAACCAGAGCCAACACGTCCAGTACCATCAAGTCTTTACCACCGGTATCAACTTGATAGTCCTTCATGTAAGGCGCTGCGTCAGTTTCTGGGTTGTAACGATATACGCTAACTTGCAACATATTCTCTCTCCCCCACTCTTAATATTTACGGATTTTAGGTGGGAATGGGTCCATTGTCTTCGGCGCAAAGTTTACGGCACGCTTGCCGATAGACTTGGTTTGCGGGAAGTACAATGAGTGACACAGCCAGTTTTCATCGTCACGTTCAGTGTAGTCATTACGGGCATGAGCACCGCGAGACTCTTTACGCTCTTCTGCAGCAACAGCTGTGGCGTACGCAACTTCAAACAAGTTTTCTAGTTCTAGCGCTTCGATACGAGCCGTATTGAAGGCAGCTGATTTATCAACCAAGTGAACATTCTTAACGCGCTCACCGATTTCTTTCAGCATTTCTAGACCCTTCTGCATGGCTTCGCCTTCACGGAATACACCGAAGTAAAGCTGCATGCACTTCTGAAGATCTTTGCGAACGTCCGCTACGTTTTCGCCAGAAGTAGAGTTGTTCAAACGATTCAAACGAGCCATGGCGCGTTCAACGTCTTCATCACGAGCATCGACTGTGTCGAAACCTTCGCGGAAGCTCTTTTCGATTTGCAAACCACAAGCACGACCGAATACAACCAAGTCAAGCAGTGAGTTACCACCCAAACGGTTAGCACCGTGTACAGATACACAGGCTGCTTCACCAGCTGCGTACAGACCTTCAATGATCTTGTCGTTGCCGTTTTCGTCTTGCGTAATTGCCTGACCACCGATGTTTGTTGGAATACCACCCATCATGTAGTGACAAGTTGGCACAACTGGGATCGGCTCTTTAACAGGGTCAGCGTGCGCAAAGGTACGAGACAATTCAAGAATACCTGGCAGTTTTGCGTTCAGGGTTTCTTCGCCTAAGTGGTCGAGTTTCAGGTGAACGTGATCGCCTTCAGGACCACAACCGCGACCTTCTAGAATTTCCATAACCATGGAACGGGCTACAACGTCACGACCAGCAAGGTCTTTTGCGTTAGGTGCGTAACGCTCCATGAAGCGCTCGCCGTCTTTATTGATCAGGTAACCACCTTCGCCACGACAACCTTCAGTTACCAATACACCGGCACCTGCAATACCTGTTGGGTGAAACTGCCACATTTCCATGTCTTGCGCAGGAACGCCAGCACGCAACGCCATACCCATACCGTCACCGGTATTGATCAATGCGTTAGTGGTAGATTGGTAAATACGACCCGCACCACCAGTAGCAAGAACAGTCGCTTTTGCTTTGATGTAAACGGTTTCGCCAGTTTCGATACAAATCGCAATGACACCAGCAACTTGGTCGTTTTCATTTTTAACCAAATCAACGGCATACCATTCATTAAGGAAGGTAGTACCACCTTTAATGTTGCCTTGGTACAGCGCATGAAGTAGTGCGTGACCAGTACGGTCAGCAGCAGCACAAGTACGAGCAGCCTGACCACCTTCACCGAAGTTCTTAGACTGACCGCCAAAAGGACGCTGATAAATACGACCTTCTTCGGTACGAGAAAAAGGCAGACCCATGTGGTCCAATTCAAATACTGCTTGAGGACCTACTTTACACATGTATTCGATAGCGTCTTGGTCACCGATGTAGTCAGAACCTTTAACGGTATCGTACATGTGCCAACGCCAATCGTCGTTTGGATCATCAGAAGCGATCGCACAGGTGATACCACCTTGCGCAGATACAGTGTGAGAACGGGTTGGGAAAACCTTAGTCACACACGCGGTTTTCACACCAGATTCTGTCAATTGCAGTGCAGCACGCATACCTGCACCACCACCACCGATTACGATGGCGTCATAGCTCATAGTACGGATAGAAGTTGCCATGTCTTATACACCCCAAATAATTTCGATGCCCCAAGCTAGGTATACAAACATTGCTAAGAAGCAAACTGTTTGAAACACGAAGCGAATACCAGCGGCTTTTAAATAATCAGTGGAAATGGTCCACATACCGATCCAAGCGTGGGCAACCGTAGAAATCAACGCCAGCAAAGTAAATACGCGAACAGCCGTGCAGCTAAAGAACTCTTTCCATTCCGCATATGTAAGACCAGAGTGGCTAACAAAATAACCAACAATGAACACCGTATATAAAGCTAAAACAACCGCAGAAAAACGTTGGATGATCCAGTCGGATACACCACTGCGACTGAAGTTAGTAGCACTTACGCCCATACCCAAACTCCTGCTAGAACAACTGTGGCACCGCCAAACAAGATGGTAAGCACAGCCAATACTTGGCCGCCTTCTTTTGTCTCACCAATACCCATATCCATAACCAAGTGTTTAATACCGGCTACAAAGTGATAACCCAAAGCAGATAGTAAGCCCCAAGTAATGAAGCTACCAAAGCCAGAGGTCATGGCGGATTTAATTTCGGAAAAGCCTTGTTCTGACTCTAAAGAGGCACTCAAAGCAACTAAAAGGAATGCAACACCAACGAATAAAATGACACCGGCAACACGGTGCGTAATCGAAGTTAATGCAGGAAGAGGAAATTTGATCGTACTAAGATCAAGATTGACTGGTCTTTTTTGATTCACGGTTCTCTACACTCTCTCATCGCTCCAAAATGAAGCGAGGGTTATTGGGCAAGCACTTGTGTTGTGCATTTTTCCTAATAAAAATACCAACTTACGTGCTTTTTTAGTGCCTTCGCAAACGCGGCGGATTATAGACACAGAACCTCATAATTACAAATAAGGATGATACAATCCGGCCGCCTTTCATGCGTGTTATACGCGGCTCATACAATAATAGATCAAACTTTAAACACTTCGACTAAACTTGAAATGAGAACCAGTAGGCGAGAATTGACAATCAAGATTTTGCCTCTATAGTTGTGCCGTCTTTGCAACGGTCACAAGTCGTTTACGACCTAATTATAACGACTTAAACAATAAAAGAGCTCAGTGGTGCTTTACTGACTCTGGTATCAGACATAGCAGATAAAGGAGGCCTTTCATGGCTGACAAAAAGGCGCAGTTAAAGATTGATGGTCTAGATGAGACATTAGAACTGCCTATTTATGAAGGCACAATCGGACCTGACGTTGTTGACGTTCGCAGCTTAACTGCCAAAGGTCTTTTCACTTATGATCCCGGTTTCGTTTCCACTGCGGCTTGCGAATCCAAAATCACTTACATCGATGGTGGTAAAGGTGTTCTGTTACACCGCGGCTACCCTATCGAACAATTGGCAGCTAAATCTGACTTCTTAGAGACTTCTTATTTGTTGCTGCACGGCGAACTACCAAGCGCTGAAGAAAAAGAAAAGTTCGTAAGCACCATTGGCAAACACACCATGGTGAACGAGCAATTGGTTCACTTCTTTAACGGTTTCCGTCGTGACGCTCACCCAATGGCGGTGATGTGTGGTGTTGTAGGTGCATTATCTGCGTTCTACCACGACTCTTTGGACATCACTGATCCTAAGCATCGTGAAATTGCAGCTCACCGTCTGATCGCTAAAATGCCAACGCTTGCGGCTATGGTTTACAAGTACAACATCGGTCAGCCGTTTATGTACCCACGTAACGACCTAAGCTACTCAGCAAACTTCCTGCACATGATGTTCAACACACCTGCGGAAGAGAAGCCAATCAGCCCTGTTCTTGAGAATGCAATGGATAAAATCTTCCTGTTGCACGCTGACCACGAACAAAATGCATCGACTTCTACAGTACGTATGGCTGGCTCAACTGGCGCTAACCCATTCGCATGTATCGCTGCTGGTATTGCTGCATTGTGGGGTCCTGCTCACGGTGGTGCTAACGAAGCCGTACTGAAAATGCTGGATGAAATTGGTGATGAGTCTCGCATTGATGAATTCTTGGCTAAAGCCAAAGACAAGAGCGATCCATTCCGTCTAATGGGCTTCGGTCACCGTGTTTATAAGAGCTACGATCCACGCGCTGTCGAAATGAAGAAGTGCTGTGACGAAGTTCTGTCTGAACTAGGTCTAGAAGACGATCCACAATTGAAGATGGCGATGAAGCTAGAAAAAATTGCTTTGGAAGACGAGTACTTCAAGTCTCGTGGCCTATACCCGAACGTAGATTTCTACTCAGGTATCATTCTAAAAGCCATCGGCATCCCAACCGAACTGTTCACCGTTATCTTTGCAACTGGCCGTACTCCAGGCTGGATTGCTCACTGGAACGAAATGATCAGTGGCGATTACCGTATCGCGCGTCCGCGTCAGCTTTACACTGGCCACACCAAGCGCGACTACCCAGGCTAATTACCTGTTATATCGCTAACGCCAAAAGGCCGCTCTGTTTATCAGCGCGGCCTTTTTGCTTTTATCGCATGCCTTAAAATAGCCTCACTATGCAATCGGCACGAGAATAAATATGAAAATTGGATTCATCGGCTTGGGTAACATGGGCGCGCCCATGGCCTCGCACATTAGCCAGCGCTACCCCACGCTCGTCTACAACCGCTCTAGCGAAAAAGCCGAACACTGGCTATCGCAAAATCCCACGCAAACCATTGCTTCTAGCCCAGCTGAGATGGCGCAGCACGCGGACATCATTGTACTGTGCATCGGTAATGACGAAGATGTGCGCCAAACCATTACGGGCAAAAACGGAATATTAACCAGTGCGAAATCTGGCCTGTTGATTATTGATCACACCACTACCTCGGCCGATTTAGCGCGCGAAATGAACTCGACGTGCCGTCAACAGGGTATTCACTATTTGGATGCTCCTGTCAGTGGCGGCCAACAAGGGGCGATCAATGGCAAGCTCACGGTTATGGTAGGTGGCGAAAAACTAGCATTCGAGCAAGCGAAGACTGTACTGAATTGTTACAGCGCTAACATCAGCCTAATGGGGCCATCTGGTGCAGGACAACTCACCAAAATGGTGAATCAAATCTGTGTCGCTGGACTCATCGAGGCTTTGGCCGAAGGCATGCACTTTGGACTCACCGCAGGACTCGACATGGAAAAAGTTATGTCCCTTTTAAGTAGTGGCGCTGCTTCATCATGGCAGATGGTGAATCGCCATAAAACTATGATTCAAGGTGAGTACAATCATGGTTTTGCCGTCAACCACATGCGCAAAGACTTAGATATATGCCTAGCACAAGCACAAAATCTAGAGCTACAGCTACCTGTCACCAGTCAAGTCAATCAGTATTATGACGAACTACAGACACTTGGCGAAGGCAACAGTGATACATCTAGCCTACTTAAACGCTTGCAAGTCCTCGCCAATAAAAAAGCCAGCGAAGGTGTTTAACCTTGCTGGCTTTTGATAACTCGCCACTGTCTACCTAGGCTGCCTATCTAGCTTTAACTAAGCTGTACCGCCTAACTGGTTACAATGCTTTTCTTCATTTTAATCGCTGCCTTTTCTAGCGCTTTGGCTATGCGCTCGCGATCATAATTGGCCACTTTATTTGTATCCAAATACATAGAAAAACCCGGTACGTCATGCTCAATAAACGACGGATTTGCAGCCAAGTTATGGCGGAAGTCCACCACCTGATAGACAGGCACAGGGCGTGAAAACCCTTTCACGGCAATACTGCCCTTTTCACGGCAAATAATTTTATCTTGAATCAATGAATAGGTTTCGTGGCTAATCAGGATCTCACCGCTTTCCGCCGCGGCCTCTAACCGACTGGCCATATTCACTTCGCGACCGATAATGGTGTAATCCATACGCGCTTCGGTACCAAAGTTGCCCACGGTACAGTAACCGGTATTAATACCCATGCGAATTTCCAATGGCGTTTGTACACCTTGCGCTCGCCAGCGCTGACGCAATACCTTCATATGCTTGCGCATTTCAAGCGCCATAGACACACAAGCCAAGGCATCACGCTTAGCCCCTTGGGTTTTAGGGTCACCGAAAAACACCATCATGGCATCACCAATGTACTTATCTATGGTGCCACCATATTTAAGTGCGATATTGGTCATTTCAGTTAAATAGTTATTTAACAACTCCGTTAAGGCTTCTGACTCCAACTGTTCTGATAACGCCGTAAACCCTTTGATATCAGAAAAGAAAATCACCAGCTTCTTACGCTGCGTCTCTAACTTTACTTCCTTCTGTCCAAGGAAGATCGACTCCCAAATCTGCGGCGAAATATATTTAGAAACCTTATGAGCCATCTCGCGGGTTTGTTCTTGCTGACGTTTCATATCGCGATGCAACTCAGCCAGCTGCTTAGCCTGCTTATGGGAGTAAAAACCGGTAATCGCCAAATGCACCGCCACGCCTACCGCAGCAACCATAGACAAAGGCAGCGGCACATCAAATTGCGGAGCATAACCATAGACTGCCATTCCTAGGTAACAGCCCGAAGCCATTACCACCAAACACGCCAACCACCCAGTGACACTGCCCACCACAATAAATGACGTATTGATCATGATAAAAAACAGCAAACTGGGAATGAGTGCAAAGTGGATATAGGGGAACATAAAGCCCAACAGGAAGGCATCCACCATGATCAGCGTATTGCGACGCACCTTATTGTACTCACTGGGCACCAACTTGCCGGCATAATGCGCCACCGTGGGGTACACCAATAAGTACAACACAATCCACGGCAAGGACTCATGGGCCCAAACGCCAAAATAGCCCCCTGCCGACAAAAACGCCGCAGCGGCACCATAGCCGATAACCCGAGAGTAATATTCGTAAACCGGAAGCTTGTATTCGGTGCTGTAATTCTGTGTAGCTGACATATAATGCGTTGAAAATTAAAACCGTCGCCGGGGGAAGCGGAGCGCTATTAAGTATCAGAAGCTCTGCTGTTGCAAGACCATACACCGAGTTTATTCTAAGTATTTGTCCTAAGCTGAGATAATACTAAAGAATTAGTCTTGGTGAACCTGTGTCACCCCGACATATCGGTTAAATCACGACAATCTTTAGGTATTTAGATGACAAACCCAGTTATTGACGCCATTTTGAGCCGAACATCCAGCCCCAAACTGGTCGAACCCGGTCCAACCGCCACACAACTGGAAACCATCCTTGCCTGCGCCCAACGCGCACCAGACCACGCCCGACTCAAACCATGGGCATTCTGGCTAGTACAGGGCGATGACAGAAATACCCTAGGCGAGTTATTCGCCGAAGCCGCATTAGCAGATAACCCTGACAGCCCAACTGCAAAAATCGAAAAATGCCGCGCTATGCCTTTGCGCGCGCCACTGCTCATTGTGGCCACTTGTGAACCCACCGCCACCCCCAAGGTTCCCAATTACGAACAACAACTGGCAGTCGGTGCTGCCATCCAAAACATGCAAATTGCCATCGCCTCCCTTGGACTGGGCTCCATCTGGCGCACGGGCGAAATGGCCGAACACCCTAATGTTAAAGCCGCCTTCAACCTAAGCGAGCAAGGCAGCATCGTTGGCTTCCTTTACATTGGCACACCGGAAAAACCCACCACCCCCCAAGCCGTAGACCCTCGATACCACGTTCAGCAATGGCCAGTTAAAAAATAAAGGTTGCGGAATAAACCTTTGGAAAACAAAGAGGTACTTGCAATTAAAGGCAAACACCGTAGAATACGCGCCTCGTTTGGGGCCAGTTCCAAATGAATTAGGTGAGGTGTCCGAGTACCGACTCGAAGAGACCTTACGAGCACGCGTTACAAAGTAACGGCGGGCGACTTGTTTCGGTAATCAAGCAAGTTTAAAAAATGATTACTTACAATTAGGTGAGGTGTCCGAGTGGCCGACTCGAAGAGACCTCACGAGCACACGTTACGAAGTAGCGGCGGGCGACTTGTTTCGGTAATCAATCAAGTTAAAAAAAATGATTACATACAATTAGGTGAGGTGTCCGAGTGGCCGAAGGAGCACGCCTGGAAAGTGTGTATACGGAAACGTATCGAGGGTTCGAATCCCTCCCTCACCGCCACTAATTCAATAAAAGAGCTTGAATGAGAAATCATTCAGGCTCTTTTGCTTTTTACTAGATGCAAAAGATGCGGTGAAGGCAGGGTGAGACACGAGCCTGCGAAGTGCGCGGAGGCACGACGGTTCGCAGAACGGACAGCCCTCGACGGGTTCGACTCGTAGGGAGCTTGCGACCGGAGAGCGGCGCAGCCCATCCCGACCCACCGCCACTCATTCACTCTCCAATACCCCTTCTAACTCAAACCAGCCGAGATATTAAACGCCTCTAGCCACGTCGCATTTCGCTCATAGTCGCCATGGTCATTCGCTGGCATACTAGCGCGTAAATTCGCGGCATTGACACCATGATTGATTTTCAAAATAGCATTTCGCAAATCTGGTCAGACTTAAAACAGCGCCTGTTTCCCTCAAAACTGGATGCAACCACGCCTTTGGACCAAGTCAGTCGTTTTTATCAATCTGATTTTTATCGGTCGCTGGATGCCAATTTAAAAAGCACATTTTATGATGGCCCACTGGGTGGACTGGATTCACGTATTCACCCTCGTAGCCACACTGACTTCTTACATGATTGCACCAAGCTATGGCAAAACGGTCGCAATGTCAGCTGCGGCATTTATGGTGAAAAAGGCACCGGGTTATCCACCCTTCTCAACGTCTTTATTGAAGATCTTAAAAAACAAAGTCTTGACCATAAACTAATTAGTTTAAGTCAACGACTCACCTCAGAAAGCGATGTCATTCAAACCTTATGCAGAGCACTGGGCATTGAAGAGCATGATTACAAGCTGGATGTTTTTATTCAAAAAGTTAGAAAAAAAGAACCTTGCGTCATACTCATCGACAACTTGCATTTCTTAGTACAGCGTACACTGGGCGCTCAGGCCGTGATCGATGTTTTAGGCTCGATAATTCTTGCAACGCGAGGACACCATTTATGGGTGATCGCTAGTGAAGAGCAAGCATGGCGACGTCTGTGCTACGGCTATCAGTTCGAGCATTTGTTTTCCCACACTCGTTACATTGAAAACTATTCAGACAATGAAATACGAGCGCTGATTATTAAACGCTTTTCTTATGCCGGCATTCAAAGCGTCAACGATATTCCCATCGAAAAACTTCAAGACGAAAAAAGCCCTGTCAGCGACATCGCCAAACGCAGTAAAGGCTGTATCGAATTAGCCATTTTCTATTGCCTGAACAATCTCACCTACAGCTTAACCCCAAAAAGCCTGTACATTACTTCACCTCTGGAGATTGATACCACTCCGCTTAAAACCCTAAGTCAGGCAGAGCTATTTACGCTTTCAGAAATTTGCGCTCATGGTGTTCTGTCGGCGCGCGAGCATCAAACCATTTTCCGAGTCAGCGCAAACGAAAGCAAAATGACATTAGAACGCTTACGTGTACTTGGCATTCTAGAAAAAGACGAAAGCGCCAATCACGCCGATACCTATTGTTTAAAGCTCATAATATCGTCCGTGGTTATTCGTTACTTAATCTCCATGAACTATTTGTACTAGAGGCACAAACATGGATAACAATATTCTCCAGCAGTTTATTTCACTGTTTTCGTTTACCACGCTTTTATCCTTAGTCATGACGATAGCAACCACATGGTTGCTTATTGCCAGTTTACGTTGGAGTTTAGATGCTCTAGTAAACTACAAACCCAAATACCGTATTCAGCTTTCGCAAATTTTCCCAGTTGTGCGAATCGTAATTTGGGTCGGCTCAATCATGTATATGATTTTAGGCATTATTCAACCACCCGAGCCTATGGTATATGCATCCCTAGGCTCCCTGGGTTTAGCGGTTGGCCTTGCCTCTCAAGACGCCATTCGTAACTTGGTTGCAGGCATCATGATGGCCATATCTCCCCGCTTTAAAGTGGGTGATATGGTGCAAATTGGTGAGCACTACGGCGAGATTTCTAGCTTAGACTTGAGCACAACCAAATTGCATACCTTTGACGACAATTTGATTTCGGTACCCAATGGCGACATATTGAAAATGCCCATTAGCAATGCTAACTGCGGCGAATTAAACGAGCTGGTGCCTATTCACTTACATTTACCCGTGAGTATCCCAATCGCTAAGTTGAAGTCTATTGCTCTGAGTGCTGCTAAATGCAGCCATTACGTGTATTTAAAGAAACCCATAACAGCCACCGTTTTTCCGGTTTTCGACAAAAACTTCTATTACCACTTAACCGTTAAAGCATATGTACTGGATGTGCGTTTCGAGCGCGCCATGGCGACAGACATATCAGAACGCATCGTTGAAGCATTGCACGACAACGAATTGTTTGAAGGCAGTTTATTCTATAGCCGCCTAGGGCCTGACCACCCACTGAACATTGAACCCAGTGCGCAGCCAAAGCCTGTACCTATGCCACAGGAATAACTTAAATATTTTTCTGATTGACACGCTTCATCAATTCTTCGGCGGTCTCAACCCGTTCGCTGTAACGATCAACCAAATAGTCCGAACGATCGCGAGTCAAAAACGTAAATTTCATAAGTTCTTCCATAACGTCTACCACTCGGTTGTAGAACGGACTGGGTTTCATGCGGCCATTTGCATCAAACTCCAACCAAGCCTTTGGAACCGAGGATTGATTGGGAATGGTGACCATACGCATCCAACGCCCTAGAACACGCATCTGGTTAACCGAGTTAAACGACTGTGAACCACCGCAAACCTGCAACAGGGCCAAAGTTTTGCCTTGCGTGGGTCGTACCGCCCCAGCCGATAGTGGAATCCAATCTATCTGAGCTTTCATGATACCGGTCATGTTGCCGTGGCGTTCCGGCGACACCCACACCTGTCCTTCGGACCAAATCGACAACTCACGCAGTTCTTGCACTTTCGGATGATCCACTGGCGCGTCGTCGGGTAGCGGCAAGCCAGAGGGGTTAAAAATTCGGGTTTCAGCCCCCATAGCTTCTAGCAAGCGAGCACATTCTTGCGCTAAAAAACGACTGTACGATTGCTCACGTAGTGAGCCATACAAGATTAGGATACGGGGTTTATGCGCACTGGATGAGATTTCATCCAGTTGAGAGGCAGTAGGCACCTGAAACAGCTCGGCATCTACATTTGGTAGATCATTGGTAATATCACTGGACATGGTTAATCTCACTTGGCTCGACATATACGGAAATTCATATATACGCGATTATAGTGATTTCCGGACCCATGTCACACCTTTGTTGATCTCATGGCAGTATCGCCTATCAACCTCGACAGATCGTGGATTCCCAGTAAAATGGCTGCCCTTGTCACTCATGGCGATTAGGGCACAGCATTCGTTTAGCAGAATGTGCTGCGGTCGCAGCATGAGGCCAATGTCGCCAACCCT
>JBFHVZ010000083.1:0-15323 GCA_041589295.1 Pseudomonadales bacterium | reverse complement strand
TCCGAGACTTGCCCAAGCGGTGCGGTTGAAGTGCAACTGGGCATGGATACCAATGCCAATGGTCGCTTAGACCCTGACGAGATTGATCACAGCCGCACCTTTACGGTTTGCCACGGGGCTAATGGTGTGGATGGCGTCGCCGGCCTGAATGGCCAAGATGGTCAAAGCAGCTTAATTCGCGTGGTTGATGCCACAGAAGAAGTCTGTCCATTCGGTGGTAAAACAGTACTGGTCGGAACCGATGATGACCGTGATGGTGTCCTAGCCGAGGCGGAAGTAGATCAGCGTGAAAGCATTTGTAATCTATCTGCACCGGTTTATACCGCCCTAGTGTCAACCGACAGAGAGCCCGCTGGTGAGCATTGTGCTGCGGGTGGCATCGTGGTTCGCTCCGGTTTGGATATTGATGCCAATGGTGTCTTGGAAGAAGCCGAAGTGCAAAACACCGACTACGTTTGTCATGGTGTTGATGGCACGTCTGCGGATTTGTCTGAGCTATTGATTGAAACGGTATCTGAACCTTGGGGCGAAAATTGTTTTCATGGTGGTGAAAAGCATCAAATCGGTTTAGATCAAAATGGCAATAATCTATTAGAGCCAAGCGAGATTATCAGCGCAAGCTATAGCTGTGTTTTGAATGAAGCGCCTTCTATCGAGCATCAAAGTCAGGAGGCTGTCGTCGGGCAGGTGTTTAATCTAGATGTGTTTGCGTTTGATTACATGGATGAAACCGTTGAACTTACCGTTACAGACAAACCCGATTGGTTGTCGACTCAGATGTTGAGTGCAGACCATTTACAATTATCAGGTACTGTACCTAACGAAGTCGGAGCAACTTATTCTGTGGTCGTAAGTGCGACGGATACGGATGCTGTGCGAACGTCCACAATCAACATCATTGCGGTTGATGGCATTTTAATTTTTACCAGTGCCGATTCTGTCGTTGAGGGTAACGAAGGTTCGCAAACGGCCGCTTTTACCGTGAGTTTATCGAAGGCACCAACTGAGCCACTTAGGGTTTATTACACATTGGCTCAATCCCGATCGCTTGCAGGGTCGAACTGGCAGGCCGAAAATTTCACAGGCGCTATCGAATTTGCGCCGGGCGAATTAACCAAAACAATCCCAGTTGAAATTTTTGGTGACACCCACGTTGAACTAGCCGAAGACATTCGTTTAGATATTAGGGATTTTGATTATGCTGGCGCTGATGAAGTTTATTTACCTACACCAGCCTATCTCGATATCGTAAACGATGATGGCTTAGAATTAGTTTTTGGATCGGAACAAGAAAATGCCATTCCATTGCTTGTGACCTCTGAAGGCTACTGCTGCGTTCCGACCCCTAGCTACGCACATGTAGAGCTGTTATCTGAAAGTCCAGATTGGCTGTCGCTGTCTCAAAGCTACATAAACATCAATGTTCCTCCTTACTACTACGCAATCCGAAATGCATTAGCTCGTTCGCCAAGTACTGAAGACATCGGTACGACCGGAAGCATTGAGCTTGAATTACGGACCGAGCGCGGACGCGCACCTCATACGCTGACCTACCGTGTTGTCGAAGGGGATACCGACCAAGATGGTGTGCCCAACTCAGAAGATGCCTTCCCAACTAACCCAGCAGCACACAGTGATACTGATTCTGATGGTCTGGGCGATGAATGGGAAATGGCTATTTTTGAAAGCCTAGATACAGCCAACGCTACGACCGACTTTGACAATAACGGCGTGAGCGATTTATCGGCCTTTGAAAATAACACGCCTGTGCATGACCTGACATTCAGCTTTGAAAATGGCGCACTGCCCAATGGTTGGGTTAACACAGGAGATGTTGATTGGGTTGTGACGGATGCAAGTAGTTATCACGGCACTTATGCTTTAACCACGGCACAACGGTTGAACCCAGGGCAGGTGGCGCGTTTAGAATTTACCTTAAGCACGCAGCAAGGCCAGCTAAATGTTCGCGGCCGCTTAGCTGAAGGCGAGGGTTATTTTCAAAGTTGGAACCTGCGCCTAGTTTCTGGTTCAGGCAGTTCTAGCGGTTTCTATTTAAGTGACAATCACTGGAATACGCTAACTCGGAACTTTGAGCCGGGCGAACACCGCTTGGTATTGGAATACCGAAACTCTTCAGATACTCATACCGGGCGTCAGGTTTACATAGACTACTTTAGTGGCTTATCAGGAATAATCCCTGCGGATCGAGATGGCGATGGCGTGTTAAATGGTGAGGATTTATTCCCTGATAACCCTGCTGCAGCAACCGACACAGATGAAGACGGCATTGGTGACGAATGGGAACTGAGTTACTTCGGTACGTTGGACCGTGTTAATGCTAATAGCGATTTTGATCAAGATGGTCTGTCGGATGCATCCGAATTTACACAAGGGGCAAACCCAGCCAACACTGATACGGATAACGATGGTGTCACCGATGGCGAAGACCTTTGGGTAACCGACAGTCGCTATGCACGCGATACCGACAATGATGGTTTGGCTGATGAGTGGGAGTTGATGCACTTTGTGTCCCTACAAGAGACTGACGGTTCGCAAGATTCTGACGGTGATTCGATTTCGGATGCAGATGAATTTGCCCAAGGCAGCACGCCGGCGCCAGATCGAGATAACGATGGCGTGAGTGATAGCCGTGATGCGTTTCCTGATAACTCGCAATACGCGTTCGACACAGATAACGACGGATTAGCAGATGAATGGGAGCGTCTGTATTGCCCGGTGACGTCAGGAAATAGTGCTTCGTATTGTGAGCAGTATCCTCAAAATTCGTTGCATTATTTAACCGCCAACAGTGATTACGATCAGGATGGGCGCAGAGATCTTGAAGAATTTATGGCGGGGACTAACCCAACCGTGATGGACTTAACAGCAATTGAAGATGTCGTGGCGGTGTCAGCCGGTCAAAGCATTACCTTCAATCCAACAGAAAACGATACCTCTGCTGCTGTGGCCATTAGCGTTTCGCAGATCGCACTGCCGCAAACTGGTGAAGGTTCATTACAGGATAATAGTGACGGTACATACACCTACACAGCACCGACAAATTTTATTGGTTGGATTATGTTGGACTATACCGCGGACGATGGTATTACCACAGACTCAAGCCGTGTACTGATTCGCGTGTCGGACCAGCAGTTTGGCCAGCTCATCAAAATTAAAGGAAACGAGGGTTACACTTTGGAAGGCTTTACCATGGCCTTGTTTGATGACGGTTTGCTTTATGCCTGGGGTAAAAATGACCATGGGCAGCTAGGTAATGGTGACACCACGGACAGACATTCACCCGTGCGTGTGATTACGCTTGCAGATGTGGTTGATTTTGATATGGGTTACAACTTTAGCGTAGCCCTAAAACAAGATGGTACCGTTTGGTATTGGGGTGGCAACAATGTCGCAACTACACCACAGCAAATCAACAGCCTGACCGATGTGAAAGGTGTTGCGGCGGGTTATTCTGAACTCCACATCATTACAGCATCGGGCAATGTGGCCAGCGCTTATGCGTCCAGCAATATTCCTTCGAGTTTTGATGCCATTAGTGGTATGGCAAACATTAAAAGCTTAGCAGCAGGTCAAAACCACATACTAGCGGTAGATGAGGATGGCGTTGTTTGGAGTGAAGGTGAAAATATTTATGGTCAATTGGGTAATGGCTCTAACACGAATTCGCACGGTACTGCTGTTCAAGTAAGCAAGCTTAGCGGCGTTGAGTCGATTGAAGCTGCGTATTACCAAAGTTTTGCCATTGACTCGGACGGAGCATTGCATGCTTGGGGCAATAACTCATCGGGTCGTTTAGGTGATGGTACGGATACAAACCGCAATGTGCCGGTTGTAATTACTTCGCTGACGAATGTGGCGTCTGTAGCCGCTGGCCAAGAACACACCGTGGTGCTAACCGACGCCGGGCAAGTCTATGGTATGGGTAGTGGGCAGGGTTTCTATAGCTCTACGCCAACCTTATTGGTTAATGAGGGCATTGCGCACATTGGTGCAGGGGCTGGCACAAGCTTTGTTGTGACTAGCGAAGGCGTTACTCAATCCATGGGCGCTAACTACCAAGGGCAATTGGGCAATGGCAATACAAATTCGACCAGCGAGTTTGGTCGCATTGATTGGTTGCATGCAGGTCAAGAAAGTATGATTTCTGAGCTCTGGGGTGAAGGTTTTGAATGGGGAGAGTTACCCCCGCTTTGGAGCAACGCTGGCCAGCACTGGGTGATTAGCCAAGAAGCAAGCCAAGGTGACTATTCACTAACTGTGACAACGTCTTTAAGCGATTACCAAAGCGCATTGCTGGGCGTGAATGCCACTACTGCTGCAGGTGAAGTGACATTTTCCGTGAAAACCAGTACCGAAGCAGACTACGATGTTTTGATCTTCTTAATTGACGGTGTTGAACAAGCGCGCTTCAGTGGTGAAAACGATTGGGCAACCACACAGGTGTTTACGGTTGAAGCAGGACGCCATTCCTTTGAATGGAATTATGTAAAAGACGGCGGAACATCTGCCGGTGCAGATACCGTTTGGATTGATGATATCCGCCTACCCATCGATACAGATGGTGATGGTTTGTTGGATGTCGAAGACCCAGAACCCAACGTACCTGCGCTGTAAAATAACTCGCCTAGGTCGTTAAGCAAAAATCCCGCTGAGTGCTTATGTATTCAGCGGGATTTTTTTTGGCGCTTATTCAAGTTAAACGAGTTTGCGTCTACACAAACTGCCCTGCGCAGTGCCCACTCGCCCATGCCCATTGGAAGTTGAAGCCGCCGAGTTGTCCGGTGACATCCAATACTTCGCCAATAAAGTACAAGCCGTTTACATTTTTCGCTTCAAATGTTTTTGAACTGATGTCGTCGGTGTTGACGCCGCCCAAGGTGACTTCGGCTTTTTTATAGCCTTCGGTGCCGCTGGGGATGAATTGCCATTTTTGAAAACGATCTGCGATGCGTTGTAAGTCAGCGTGTTTATATTGTTGTAACGGTTGTTGCAGGTTTTCGTCTTTGCACACGCAGTCGACCACACGTTGTGGAAAGTGTTGCTGTAACACTGTGTGCAGGTGTTTTTTCGGGTTGTCTTGCTGGGTGTCTTTTAACACTTGTGCAAGGTCTACATCCGGCAGCATACAGATTTGGATCACTTCGCCGGGTCGCCAGTACGACGAAATTTGCAGTACAGCAGGGCCGCTTAACCCTTTATGGGTGAATAAAATATTTTCGCGGAAGCCTTGGCCGTTTCGATTTTTGTCGGCGCTGATGACTTCGATGTAACTGTCTACACTGACGCCGGATAAATCTGCAAATTGTTGTTTTTCGTTTTGGTCGAAAGTAAACGGAACAAGTCCGGGGCGGGTATCGGTCACGCTTAAACCAAACTGGCGCGCCACTTTGTGGCCAAAGTCGGTGGCCCCCATGGTGGGGAATGACATGGCGCCGGTGGCAATAACCAATGAGTTGCAAGTCAGAGTGGTGGTGTTTGCGTCGTCTGTTTGAACGCTTAACGCAAAGCCTTGCTCGCTTTGTTCAATGTGTTGCACGGCTGTGGATAACTGAATGCGCGCACCTGCATTGTCGCACTCATCTAGCAGCAGATTTAAAACGGCTTTGCTGCCTTCGTCGCTAAATAGTTGGCCGAGCTTTTTCTCATGCCAAGGCAATTGGGCTTTGTCCACCATGGCGATGAAGTCCCACTGGGTGTAACGCTTTAATGCAGATTTACAAAAGTGTGGGTTCTGGCTCAGGTAGTTGCTTGGTTCAGCGTACATATTAGTGAAGTTGCAGCGACCACCACCACTGATGAGGATTTTTTTTCCCGCTTTGTTGGCGTGGTCCACCACGAGAACCGAGCGTCCGCGTTGGGCAGCCGTTATCGCGCACATGAGACCGGCAGCTCCGGCGCCGATGATGATCACGTCATAGCTGGTGTCAGGCATGGAGTTGGTTCCGCATTGGTTGGTACATATTTTAAGGTGGACTCGTCGAGCGGGGCGCATGGTAGCAAAGCCCTTTGGTTGGGGCTATTCGACCGTGCTTTTAATCGCCATTTAAGTCTTACTAAAAACAAATAACCCTTTAATTACAAAGAGTTACCTAATGTTACTGGTGCAATAATAGAACAAGCTTATGAACACTAAACCACTAGAAAATTTGAGTGTTTGGTCACAAAATGGCCTTGGTACTTCGGTCTCAGATAGGTTCAGCGCCAAACCCTTGTGCTTGAGTCCTCTGACAGCCTAGCCCTCGGTTCTGCCTATTAATAATAACTTGCAGATTGGCCTTCGGGGTTTGGTTGAGCGAGACCGTTTCAATATTTGAATAAACGTGAAGGTTAAAAGAAGGCCATGCGCTGTTGTTATTGTGATGGGAATGTTGTCGGACAAAAAGATGTGGTGATGGTGGTATGCGAAGGGCCAGCTCATCGAGCATGCCATGATCGTTATATGCTAACGCGTCGCCAGTTTGGTTCGCTTAATCTACAACACTTGGATGATCACCTATTAAATGAGTTAAAAGAACTGGTATTAACTGAGGTAAATGCACGCCAGAAGCAGGATGTCGAAGATGACATTGAGCTATTTGCCTAAATCGAGTGATCGTACTTGCAGTTTGATGCGGATCAACTTAGCGCTTCTTTTTGCTGTTTAATTCTGTTCTGAATTTGCATTAGTCTTTTGCCACACCCGCTACTTTAGGCTGGCACGGCGCATTCGTTACACTGGGCTCGTCTATACTCCTACAGACGCTGTTCATTGCTCACCTAACGATTCTAAAAAAGGACCTCTCATGCATAAGCTGCTCATAGCCAGCTTTATTCTGGCTTTGCTGGCGGGTTGCAGTGACCACGACCCCGTGGTGGATACTCGCACCGATATACGCCCTGTTAAGTTGTTACGCATTCATTCCAGTGAAGAAGCCGATTGGCGAAACTTCCCTGCCCAAGTACAGGCCTCAAACAAAACGGACATGGCGTTTCGCGTAGCCGGCGAGGTGCAAAGTTTGCCCGTTAAATCAGGACAGGTCGTAGCAAAAGGCCAGCTATTAGCGACGTTAGACCCAACCGATTATCAAGTTCAGGCTGATGCTGCGAAAGCGCGTTTTAATTTAGCGAAATCGCAGTTTAAACGGGTTGAATCCATGTTAGAGAAGGGCGTTGCCAGTGATGCTCAGTTTGATCAAGCAAAAGCTGAGCTAGAGGTGGCACGGGCTTCGTTAGAGGCTGCACAAAACAGCTTGGCGTATACCAAAATTTACTCTCCGTTTAACGGTATTGTTTCAAGTGTGTTTACCGAAATGCATCAAACGGTTGGGCCAATGCAACCTGTAATGCGTTTGCAAAGTGATACCCAATTAGAAATCACCGTACAGCTGCCCGAAAATATCATTGCACAAATTCGTCAAGACGAGCAGGCCATGGGGTATCGCCCACAGGTACTGTTTAGCGCCTTGCCTGGCAAAGTTTTTTACGCCACCTATAAAGAGCACAGCAGCGAAGCAGACCCACGCACCGGTGCGTACAATCTGGTGTTAAGCATGGCGCGTCCTTCTAATTTAAATATCCTTCCGGGCATGACTGCCAACGTTAAAGTCGATCTCAATCAAGTGCTATTACGCACCAAACAATCGTTTTTAATCCCTGCCAGTGCGGTGTTTAGTGACGATGAAAGTGCACTTAATTCGCAAATGAAAAATATTTGGGTCGTTAATGAAGCCGAAATGCGTGCCGTTAAGCGAGCCGTTAAAGTGGGTAAGCTACGTAAAGAGGGCATTGAAATTCTAGAAGGCTTAAGCGGTGGAGAATTGATTATTACAGCCGGTGTGCATCAGGTAGTGAATGGCCAACCTGTGCGTGCATGGGTGAATGAGCGAGGCCTGTAATGTCCCAGCCGGAAATGCAAAACAGCGCAACGTATTTTATTCAGCATAAAACCACCAGTTGGATGGTACTGCTGATTCTACTGATTGGTGGTGTCTTCGCGTTTATGGGGTTGGGTCAATTAGAAGACCCAAAATTCACCATTAAAGATGCTATGGTCATTACGAGCTATCCAGGGGCGAGCCCACTGCAGGTGGAAGAAGAAGTTACTTACCCATTGGAAAATGCCATCCAGCAATTACCGTATGTGGATAAAGTCACCAGCATTAGTAAGGCTGGTCTGTCACAAATTACGGTTTCCATGAAGAATATTTACGACAAAGATTCGTTGCCACAAATTTGGGATGAACTGCGTCGTAAAATTAATGACTACCAACCGTACTTACCTCCCAACGTTTACGCACCCATCATCTATGATGATTTTGGCGATGTGTATGGGGTGTTGCTATCTGTCGAAGGCGAAGGGTTTTCGCTGAAAGAAGTAAACGATTACGTTGACTATTTACGTCGCGAGTTGGTGCTGGTTGATGGTGTGGGCAAAGTTACGCTGGCTGGCGAACCTGATCATCAAGTTTACGTTGAAATCAGTCACGAAAAGCTGGCAAACCTAGGTATCCCTATTGGGCGTATTTATCAGATTTTAAGTACGCAAAACAGTGTATCCAATGCCGGTCATGTGCGCGTGGGTGACGAGTACATTCGTATTTCGTCAACGGGAGAATTTCAATCGGTAGAAGAACTTGAAAACCTCTTACTAAGCTCTCCCGGTTCAAAAGAATTAATTTACCTGCGCGATGTTGGTCGTGTGGTTAAAGATGAAAAAGAAGTACCCTCGCAAGTAACCTCGTACATGGGACGTCGTGCCATTCATGTGGGAATTTCATTTGCTGACGATGTGAATGTGGTAGAAGTGGGCAAGGCACTGGATGCTCGTTTGGCAGCGTTAAAAGGTAGTCAACCGGTTGGCATGAATGTGAATTACCTCTACAACCAGCCGCAAGAAGTAGCCAAGTCGGTAGCTGACTTTATGATGAACCTGATTGCCGCTGTGGCCATTGTGTTCGTGGTACTGCTGATATTCATGGGTTTGTACAGTGGTGCGATTGTCGGCACTGTGTTGCTGCTGACAATTTTGGGTACGTTCATTTTTATGAACATGCTGGGAATCAACCTACAGCGAGTCTCACTGGGCGCATTGATTATTGCATTAGGTATGCTCGTGGATAACGCCATCGTTATTACGGAGGGCATACTGATTGGCGTTAAAAAAGGACAGACCCGCTTACAAGCGGCACGAGATATTGTGCAACAAACTCAGTGGCCATTGTTAGGTGCAACAATTATCGCAATTGCTGCCTTTGCACCCATTGGTTTGTCACCAGACGATACCGGTGAATTCGCGGGTAGCTTGTTCCAAGTACTGTTGATTTCTCTACTTACCAGTTGGGTAACGGCCATTACTATTACGCCGTTTTTATGCGACTTATTGATTAAATCACCCAAAGTTGATTCCACCTCAACTCAAGGTGAAATTGATCCTTACCAAGGGGTCATCTTTGATTTTTATAAGCGCATATTAGATGTTGCTATGGGTCATCGCGCCGCGACCATTGTGTTAATGGTCGGGCTGTTGGTGTTGAGCGTACTTGGCTTTAGCTTGGTTAAACAAAGTTTCTTTCCGCCTTCGACGACGCCAGTGGTGTTAATGGATTATTGGTTACCACAAGGTACGGACATTCGCGCTACTCGAGATCAAGTGCAACGTCTCGAAGCGCATTTGGCTCAAGATGAACGGGTTGAGTTTGTATCTTCGACTGTCGGTCAGGGTGAAATCCGATTTATGCTGACCTACGCGGTTGAGAAAAAATACGATAGCTATGGCCAGTTAATGGTTCGTCTGCAAAGCAGTGACGATATTCCTGCTTTAATTGCAGACCTGCGAGGGCATATTCAACAGACAGCACCGGACGCCATGGTGAAGTTTAAACGGCTTGAAATTGGGCCTGGTTCTGCCGCAAAAATTGAAGCCAGATTTACAGGGCCAGATCCAGAAGTACTACGTCATCTGGTTGCACAGGCCGAGACCATTTACCGCGCCGATGGACGCTTAGAAAATATTCGTCACGACTGGCGTGAGCGCGTTAAATTATTGCGCCCGCAATTTGACGAAGCAGCGGCCCGTCGATTGGGGGTTAGCCGACAAGATCTAGATGATGTTTTGCAAATGAGCTTTAGCGGAAAAACCATTGGTTTGTACCGCGAGGGCACCGATTTGTTGCCTGTGGTGGTCCGCCCACCAGCAGAACAACGGCTGGATTTAGAAGGCGTGTTGGAAGCAAAAATCTACAGTCCTGTGTATAACCGTTATGTGCCAATTCAACAGGTCGTAAAAGACTTTGAAGTAGTATGGGAAGACCCACTGATTGTACGACGTGATCGCAAACGCACCATGGCACTCATGGCAGACCCAGATGTGCTCAGCAGTGCAACCACCATGGAAGTGTTTAACGCCATTCAACCACAGGTGGAAGCCATTGAGTTACCCGCCGACTACACACTGACTTGGGGTGGTGAATATGAGGCGCAAACCAATGCCGAAAACTCGGTGTTCAGTTCGCTACCGTTGGGGTACTTATTCATGTTTATCATCACCGTTTTACTGTTTAACGCGCTACGCAGTGCGTTGGTGATTTGGGCGTGTGTACCTTTGGCTGTGATTGGGGTCACTGCGGGTTTATTAAGTACCGGCGTTGCTTTTGGGTTTATGTCATTACTGGGCTTTTTAAGTTTGTCCGGTATGATCATTAAGAATGGCATCGTACTGGTAGATCAAATTAATCTAGAGCTGAGTGAAGGTAAGTCGCCTTATGAAGCCGTCGTGCATGCATCCATCAGTCGTGTACGACCTGTGTGTATGGCGGCGATTACCACCATTTTAGGCATGGTGCCGCTGCTACTGGATCCATTTTTTGCTGGTATGGCGGTGGTGATCGCGTTTGGTTTGGCGTTTGCTACCGTGCTTACGCTAGTCGTGGTGCCAGTGTCGTATGCCATGAGTTATGGCATACAATCAGAAGCCGTCAGATAGCAATTAAAAATAGCAGCCGTAAAAAAAGCCTTCATAATGTTGTTTATGAAGGCTTTTTCTTTATTCTCTTATTTGTTTTCTTTCGCTTTCGCTTTCGCTTTCGCTTTCGCTTTCATTTTCTTACATGGCTGAGTTGAGGGGTTAAAGTCTGCGCGGTTTCGGAGCGTGAGCCTGATTAAAGCGTATTTAAAACATCTTTTAAACGCGCTCCGTTTTTAAACTCTTCGTTTAATTTTACGATACTGTTTTTATCAATGACCACTGTGATGGCCATGGTGCCATCAAATTGGTTTTCTAACGCGTTATCAAAATCGCTGATGGTATCAAAGCCATCCCAGCCCTGACTTAATTGTGTTTGTCGCGTGTTTGCCACCGAATTCGTTAAGTAATCCACAAACACGAACGCAATGTTGGGATGCTCTGCAGTAAGCACCTGAATGTGTTGCATGTGTTCGGTGCACACTGGACACCACATGGTGAAATACAACACCACAGCATCATGGGTTTGTAAAAGCGTATTGAGTTGGTTTTGTTCACCTGTGGACAGGGTGTAGCTAAAGTCTTCTACTGTGCTTCCGACTGTACCTCCCACAGAACCGCCAACTTGATTTTGATTTTCACTGCGCTGGTCTTTGCTGCTCGGCATCATGTCTTCTTGACAGCCTGCCAAGGCCAGCAAGCTAACCATTAACACCAAACTGGATCTTAACGTACGACTAAAAAACATATCCCAACCCCAAACTCATGGTCGAACTTTTTGGCGTGCGCACGCCGCGCTCGGCTTGACTGTAACCCGCTTTGGCAAACCAATCGCGACGAGGCGATGTATAGGTTAGAGCAAGGCCTGACATGATTTTTTTGAACGCATCATCTGGGTTGCGTTGTCCGTCGATGTCGCTGGCACCTTCAGATAAGTCGGTGTAATTGTAGGCCAGTGTCACCATGCTCATGTCTTTCGCAAACCAGGTATAGCCCAGCGCTGCGGCAAGACTATGGCGATCACCTAGTTGTTTGTCGTAAGGCTCAACGTCGCGTCCGTATTCCTGATTCACAGGTCGCTGTAAATATTTTCCGTACATCCAGGTGACGCTTAGGCTCCATGGATAAATGGTTTTTTCTACCATGGCTTGTACATCGAAGCGGTAAAAGCCACGGCCGGTTATTTCTTCGCTGCGTTCAACGCGATCACTGTAACGACTTTTCCCTGTTGGTACGGTTAACTGTCCACCTAAATAAATAGATGGCTTTAAACTTTCCCAGCCGGCGATGCGGTAAATGCAGGTGACATTTTCAAATGCTTCGTACCAGAGGCTTAAGCTGGTATCGCCTAACCCTGAGCTGGTCGCGCTATCGCCTGGATATTGATTGTCGTGTCGGGTGTAAGGGATGTTTGCGGAAAACTGCCATTGATCGTGCAATCGCTTGGCGACACTGAACGTGGTGGTGAACTCAGTTAAGTCATTGCCGTTGATGTCTTTTTGGTATTGGCCATCTGGATTCCAGTTACCATTAAACTGCTCGTAACGACCGCCCACTTCGAACATGAGTTCATTAAACTTAGGCAAAATGACACTGGTGCCGGCACCGCCGCCGCAGCAAGAAGCTGCCAGTGCGTTTTGACTAATCATCGAAAACAACAAAAGAGCTATCCCTGTTTTCACAGGGTGCCCTTTCGATGTCGTTAAGGTTCGTGGTGAGGTTTGTTTATTCATATTACGAATAGGAACACGCCCAACGATTAATGGTTATGACTAGAGTCAGTGTTGCTACTTGTCAGCGAAATCATGCCCATACTAGAGGTGCCTGCTGCATTCTGTTTGTCGACACCGTTAACGGCTAACTTTACATGGATACTGCTTAAGTCGGCTGCGTGTTCAGTTACACTGATGGTGTACACCCCGTCCTTTGTTGTACTGGCGCTCGCGGATTCCCATACGGCGCTGTCGTCCATGCAATTTTCCAAGCACATTTCCACGCTCACGCTGTTAACTGTAAACATGTCTGGCATTGCCATTTTTTGATTCATAGCATTCATGTTTGACATGTCCATGCTGCTGCCTTTTGAAAGTGTGCTACCGGCAACAACGGCTGGGTAGTTCAGCATGTCTTCTTTAGTGGCGACATACACACTGAACATGTGCATGTTGTTCATGTGATGCTTGCCTTCGAAGAACACATAGTATGGACGCGGTGTCATACCGCTCATGCCGTTAATCTTGTCGTCTTCGCCACCGTACAGCGTGGTGTGACCACCATCGGTCCAGCTTATTTCCATGGGTAAGCTGGCAGTTTCGCCGTCAAACTCCACATTAAGGTTCCAATTGCCTTGCTTTTCACCATTGCCGTTGTAGGTGCCCATTAGGTAATAAACCTGTGTGGAGAAGTCGCCATCTTCATCAAGGTCGCCCAAGGTGCTTACGGTGGGTGTACTGTGCTCCATGCCGCTGTTCATAGTCATTACAGGTGTGCTGGAAACTTCTTCGCCGGAAACGTCCGAGCCATCTTTTGCTTTTACGTTAAGCGTGTAACTACCCACACCGCCACTGATGGCACCTGCGGTGTATTCAAAAATATAGTTGTCGGTTTCTGCGGTGATCGCGCGATTGTCGTGCGAGTTGTTGTCGTTATCATCGTCACTCAGGTCCAGACAGCCTGTGGTTAACACACTGGCTGCAATAATGGCGCTGAGGGTTTTAACGGAGGAAATTGCCATGTTGCCTAGTCCTTATTCAAACATCGTCGAGATGCCGGCATTCTAGAGCGCCGCGCTCAATTTACCGATGTGACAAAATGTCGCAGTGGCAATGCCAATCCGCTGAAGCCCTTGAAAATTAGGGTATCGCCACAATATTAGCTTGATCTAAAGTGTTTCCAGAGTTGATCGGAGTCAGTATGCATCTTGTCTGTACCAACTGTTCAGGCGTAAACCGAGTGCCGCCAGAGCGTTTAAGCGAACACCCAAAGTGTGGCAAGTGCCAGTCGGCGCTGTTGCCAGCGAAAGCGGTGGAGGTAAACCAAGCACAGTTTCATAAGCTGATCAGTCGCAGCGATTTACCTGTCGTGGTGGACTTTTGGGCGGCATGGTGTGGGCCTTGTCAGATGATGGGGCCAGTGTTCAATCAGGTGGCTGGTCAGATGGCGGACAAAGCCATTTTCGTTAAGGTGAACACTGAGTCGGAGCAGCAATTGGCGATGCAATATGGCATCCGCAGCATTCCGGCGTTAAAGGTTTTTAAACAGGGACAAGTCAGTGCTGAAATGGCGGGTGCGCTTCCCGAAGGTCAGTTGCGTCAGTGGCTGAATAGCCAGTTGGCAACTTAGTAGATTGTTTCGAACTGTAAAAACTGGCGTACCAAGTCACATTCTTAGCCGATTTACCACATTAGGACAGTAAGCTGTCCTGATCGGTAAGTTCCTCCTGTGTCATTTGCTGCCATACTCGGTGGCCTAAAAATGACAATTGGTAGGGTGGCTTGATGAAAATGAAACTCATTGCAGTTTTGTGCCTAAGCTGGGCAATGATTCCTGTGACATGGGCTGCAACAGCCTTGGGTGAACACACCATGGCCGTGGCGCAATCCATGTCAGCGTTTTATATGGTGTCGCTCAGTGATGGTGATACCCGTTACGAAAAAGAGTTTCAGAACTTCGCCAACTTGGCCGAAACCCATTTAGCTAAAATTGAAAATAAAGCCGTCGCCACCGAATTAGATAATGCTTGGTCGCGTCTGCGCCGTAACCTTAAATACGATTATATGGGCGGCGCGGGTTTAACCGTTGCTTCTTCTGTGCGTACACAGTATCGCGAGTATCTTAGTAAATCCTACCGTTATTGGTTGCAGCAGCTAGAGCAAGAGCCCACCAGTGAGCGCCAATTAGAGATTGTGAACATTCGAGCAGAAGTGATTAGCGCGCGTTACTTTGATGTCACCAGTACCATTCAAACAAAACAAGACCCGTCGGGTTTAACCGAATTAAACCCCACGTCAGAAGCCGATGCGTTAATGGTAACGCTAAAACAACTGGAACAAGTTGAAGGTTTACCAGTGGATGTCAAAGCGCTGCAAAGCGTGCAAAAGAAGTGGGACTTTATGCAAAAGGCGTTGGCTAACTACCAAGAGCGCGGCGCGTACTTTTTGCTTTATTACAACAAAGCTCAAATTAACAAACAGTTGTCAGGTAAGTCATAACCCAATTCATAACCTGAAGCCAGTGTTAAACCTGAGGGGTTAATAAAAAAAGGGAAGCTGTCGGCTTCCCTTTTTTTATCGCTCGAATTTTGCCTGTGGATCAGGCCGCGTGGTGATTACTCGGCTTTTCTTGAAGGTTATCTGGGTTGGTC
>JBFHVZ010000082.1:0-15367 GCA_041589295.1 Pseudomonadales bacterium | reverse complement strand
CCCCGGCGTGACAGGCCGGTATTCTAACCAACTGAACTACCAGTCCACTAAGTGGTGGGTGATGACAGGATCGAACTGCCGACCCCCTCCTTGTAAGGGAGGTGCTCTCCCAGCTGAGCTAATCACCCACATCAAAATCGACACAAATAAAATGGCGGACTGGACGGGACTCGAACCCGCGACCCCCGGCGTGACAGGCCGGTATTCTAACCAACTGAACTACCAGTCCGCAGAATATTTGTATCTTCGCTTTGCACAACCAATTGATCTTCAAGAAGAAATTGGTGGGTGATGACAGGATCGAACTGCCGACCCCCTCCTTGTAAGGGAGGTGCTCTCCCAGCTGAGCTAATCACCCGTGCCAAGCGAGATGCGCATTCTACTTAAAAGTTATTTAGTGTCAACGCTTCTTTCTAAAATTTTTTTATATACCCCAAGCACTTACGTCGTTATGACGAAGAAATAACCAACTTGCTTGAATTGCATCCACCCGAGGCTTTTGTCTTAGTTTGTGCGAGCAAAACACAACCGCGCTGGACACAGATAATTGCGTGTGCAAGAGTACGCCCCCGCAAACCCACAGACCGTTGCCACCCCTGAATAGCTACTCTCTAAACAGGGCTGGCAGTAATGGTTTCTCCAGTGGCGAGGACATGCAAACTCCATGGAACTCCTCCTTTCGGGCTTAGCCTTTGGACTTATCCTTTCGACATTAGCCGTCGTGCTGCTCTATCGCGCGCTGCATGATGTTCGACGCCAACTTGAAGCTGTGCAACAGCAACAAGCGGATTCGCTAAAACAGCTTGAGCAAGTGAATAAACTTGAACAAGCGCAGAAAACCCAGTTGCAAGATTCAATTACCCAACTGCAAACAATTCAAGCCCAACTAACCGACACGCAGGATTACCTTTCCAGCATCATTAACTCCATGCCGTCCATACTGGTTGGCGTCACCCATGAAGGCATCATCAAACATTGGAATGCCAGCGCCACGTTAAATACCAGCCGCTTGCCCAGCGATGCATTGGGCAAATCTATTTCAGAGTTGGATTCGGTGTTAGCTGTGTCCATTGAAGATGTTCAGCACTGCATACGCTCTGGTGAAACACAGCGCACACGCAAAATGATCACACTGGATGGGCAAAAACACTACCGAGACATCACCTTGTACCCGTTACGCGCCAGTCGTTCCAACGGCGAGCAAGAGGCCATGATTCGCATTGATGACGTTAGCGATCAGGTTCATATAGAAAGCACTTTGTTGCAAAACAGTAAATTAGTAGCGTTAGGTGAAATGTCGATGAACCTAGTGCACGAGTTAAACAATCCTGTCTCTGCTATATTGCAAAGCAGCCAGCTATTGCGCCGCCGACTTGCGCCAGAGCCAAACCACATCAATACACCCACTCAGAACCCAGCTCGTGTGCAAGAGCAAACAACCACGCCTGCTACGCAGCCTATTCAGTACGACGACCTTAAAAAGCTGCTGAACCACCTCGACCAAGCGGGCATTCGCAGCCATCAGCTGATTCAAAACCTGTTGCGATTTGCGCGTAGCGAACCTTACGAAATGAAGCCGATAAATATTAATCAATTGTTAGAAGTCAGCGTGGGGATTTGCCAACTGACTGCATTAAACGCCAAACTCCAACTCGAACCATGCGTGGATTCACTATGTGAGGCAGGCCCTGAAGTGCTGGGTAATGAAGCCGAGCTACAACAAGTCGTGGTGAACTTAGTGCAGAATGCGTTGCAGGCCATACAAGAGACCAGCCCAACCAACAATGAACACCAAGGGCTAGTCACGCTTTCCACGGTCATCGAGCAGGATCAAGTCGTCATTCGCATACACGACAATGGCCCTGGCATCGCCCCGCAACATTTGGACAAAATATTTACCCCTTTCTTTACCACTAAGCCCTCAGGTAAAGGCACTGGCTTAGGGCTATCCATTTGTCAGCAGATCATTACCAAACATCATAAGGGCCTAATTGAAGTCAGTTCGGACGCCGAGCACGGCACCACTTTCAGCATCCGGCTACCACGACACCCGTCAAAAAACGCCAATCCAAAATCCGTGCAATCCACGCAGGTAGATTACGCATAAGCATCTATACTTTGTGAGTACATCAGATGTGTTCAAAGTTATGGATGACGAATCAGTCCCGACGTTACTAAAACCCGGTGTTCAACTCATGAACAAACTGAACTTCGCATGGAAGTTCAGTTTCGTGAGTGTGTTCCTATTGCTGCCACTATTCGTGTTGGGGTTTGCCCTAGTCCACGAAGTGCAGCGCAGTATTAACACCACCATCCATGAACAAAAAGGGCTGCAAATTCTCGAAGATACCTTTCCGCTATTCTTTCAAGCCTCTGCCTACCGTGACTTTGTCATCATTCAGCGTATTGATTTTTCGCAAACCGTTTTAGACGAGATAGAGCAACGCAAAGTAACGACAACAAAAACGCTCAATGATCTTAAAAAGACGATGACGGTTTCAACCTCGCCCCATATTCAAAAGCAATTTGAACAACTCAGTACCAGCTGGATCGAGCTCAACGAAAACTCCCCCGGCATGCAAGGCGGACCCAATATTCAGTACCAGTATTTCAATGACTTTGTGGATGAAGTAGAACTCTTTACACGGGTCATCGCTTACGAATCCAAGCTGGTACATGACCCAGACCTAACCACCTTTTTTCTAATTAACCTAATATTGCGCGAACTGCCCGATGTTGCAGACGAATTGGGTCGCGCTCGTGCCTACGGAGCCTATGCACTGCATTTACCGACGTTGGACTACGAGACCTATAAAACACTGGATAAAATCTACGACGATTTATTAAAAAATGTATCCGCTTATAACAACAGCCTAGAGTTCGTGTTTTCTAATGGGCTCGATGAAGAAATTGGATTACACAACATCGTCAACACAACCAAAGACAATTTGCGCATCTCAGCTGATTACTTTTACGAAAAATTTATCGAAGCTGATTTTATCGAAATAACATGGCCGGAATACGACACCCAACTCAGCAGCAGCTTCAACACCCTAGAAGCATTGGTCAAAGCGATTCTCCCCTACCTACAGCAAAGACTCACCGAACGCCTTTACTGGGACCAAGTTAAACTTTGGGGTCTATTAGGAGCATCAACCGTATTACTGTTGATCACAGCCTATTTATACGCTGCGGTGTTCTACTCTATTTCGCGGTTAATTCGCCAGTTCACCGCCAAAGCAAAAAAAGTCGCATCTGGCGATTGGTCAGTTGAACTCAGTCACGATACCGACGATGAGTTCACCGGTTTATATTCGGCGTTTAACGCAATGGTGAAACAACTAAGAGAAAACCAAAAACAACTCTTAGACGCAGAAAAAATGGCCTCTATGGGATCCATGATTGCTGGTATGGCCCACGAGATGAATACCCCCATTGGCATAGCCCAAACCAGCAGCAGCTTAATTTCAGAAGACGTGAATCGTTATTTGAAAAAATACAACAATGGCTCCATCACCCGTGAAGACTTCGAAAACATGATGAAGGCCAGCATCGAAGGCCTGCAATTGATCGAACGAAATTTGCAGCGCTGCACCAGCTTGATTAACACACTCAAGCAGCTCAACATTTACCAGTCCGTAAATAAAGTGCATACCATCGACATTCATAATTTGCTTGAACGAACGGTAGACAACCTTGAATTAGATAAGCGCTATCCAGATGTAAAACTTATTTTAGATTGCCCAGCAGACTGTCGCTGGGAGGCTGATCCCGACCTCATTACACTGGTGTTAAAAAGTATTTTGTCTAACGCTTTGGACCATGGCTTAAAACATCAAGAAGACGTATTAACCATCCGCGCCAAAAACCAACAAGACAAATTGATTATTCAAGTGCAAGATCGAGGACACGGTATCGACCAAGAAAATTTAGAAAAACTGATTAACCCGTTTTTCACCACAAAGCGCCATGCCGGTCATGTGGGTTTAGGCCTACACATTGCTTACGTCGTTACCTCGCAAACCTTGAACGGTACACTGAAGGTAGACAGTGAGCCGGATCAAGGCACAACGGTGACATTAGAATTCACCAAGGATTCAGCCGCAAGGCATTAATTATGCAGTACAACACCCGCATCATGTAAAAAGGAGACCAACATGAATCAAGAAATGATTGCTTCGGCACAAGATCGCAACCGAATATACACCGAGTGGAAAGACGCCATTGAGCGCTTACACCAAGCAGAACGGGACTATTCCGCGGGTTTTATCGATCAAAACGAATATGACATTACCGTTTCGGTTTGCCGCGAAACCATTCGTGCGTGCCAGCCGTAGCGTATTGAAATAAGCGCCATAAAAATGCGCGGCATAAAAAACGGCACCAAAATTTTTTTGGTGCCGTTTTTCTGTAACCCATGCGCGAATATTACTACTGACTGGCAATAAGATTGGCGCGGTTATCTTCTAGCGTATCCTGCCCAATACCTTTCACCTTTGTTAAATCGTCAACGGTTTCAAACTTCCCGTTGGTTTCACGATACTCAACAATGGCTTGCGCCTTCTTCTCACCAACATTTTTCAATTGTGTCAGAGTTTGTGCATCAGCCAAATTGATATCAACTGGCTCTTGCGACCAACTCAACGCGCTTAAAACGAAACTAATGCCAAATGCACCTGCACACAACAAGCGACGTAACATTAATATTTGATTAAATTTCATGAACCACCTCCTTGTTAGTTGGGCCTTCAACATAACAAGGAAGTAAGACGATGGGCATTAGAAGAGAGTATGAAAAATCACGCCACTGCCAATAATACAATCGCGTTTTAAACGTCGTCGCTTAGGCGATTTCCTGCTCAATTAAACGCAATGCTTCAATTGGGTCAGCTGCTTGCGTAATTGGACGACCAATTACCATATAATCCACACCTGCCAGCTTAGCTTCCGCTGGGGTCATCACACGGCGCTGATCACCTTGCTGCGCAAACGAAGGACGGATACCCGGCGTGACAAGTTTAAAATCAGCACCACACAGCTCCTTCAACATAACGGCTTCTTGCGCGGAGCACACCACGCCGTCTAACCCACTTTGTTGCGTTAACTTAGCCAGACGTTTCACTTGTTCCTGCGGATCAATGTCTAAACCAATACCCGCTAAATCTGAGCGTTCCATGCTGGTCAGTACGGTGACCGCAATCAATTGCGGTGGTTGCGCCACATTAGCAATGGCTTCTTTCGCGGCTTCCATCATACGTTGTCCACCAGAAGCATGGACATTGACCATCCACACCCCCAAATTGGCTGCGGCTTTAACCGCTTTGGCGACCGTGTTCGGAATATCATGAAATTTCAGGTCTAAGAAAATATCAAACCCTTTTGCTTGTAGCGCTTCGACCAAATGTGGACCTTGACTGGTAAACAACTCTTTACCGATTTTTAGGCGGCAACGCTCTGGTTGCAACCTATCCACCAATTCCATGGTTTGCTGAGCGTTATCGAAATCCAGAGCAACGAGAATTGGTTTATCTTGCATGTGCAGCCTCTGATTTTATGGCCTGTTGGGCAACGCCCAAATTGGCTTTGGCCATATTAGGATTAAAAGTTTCCCAGCGTTTGCAACTCGGGCAACGCCAATGGTGTCGTTCGGCTTGAAAGCCACAACTATGACAATGATAGCCGTCACTGTGACGACGCAGTCGATCTAGGGTTTGTTTCACCTGAGCCAAGTACTCAACCGAAACGGAATCACGTTGTTGAATCAGCTGCTCTAGCAAAATCGCGAAGCCTTCGACCGTTGGCACTCGGATCAGCGATTCGGTCAGCAGCTGAATTGCATCTTCGACATTGTGATGCTGCGCTAAGTGCTGCGCATAAGCATGCAGAGTAAGCGGCATGGGAGACTCTAACCACAATTGACGCAGCAAACTTTCTAGTTCTTGCGGACGATGGCGCGCCTCGTAAACCTCTTGTAAATAGGGCAAAACCACCGCTAGCTGGGCCGCGTCAATGTCCAGAATTTCTTTCAGACTAATAAGCATTCGCCGCGGAAACCCTTCTTGCTCCGCCAACTTGGCTTCTAGCAGTAAAGCCCGTACGCATTCACCGTCGTAACGCAATGCCTGTTTGATGCGTTTGGTAGCTTGTGCCCAGTCTCGTTCGGCCATGGCCTCTTCCGCTAACTCGCAACAGGCATAAGCCATCGACTTGGCCATATCCTTAGAGGCGCCGCCAACCTCTAGCACTTTTTTCCACTCTTGCTCTTCTTCGTACAAACGCACGAGCTTTTCGCTGGCCTCGGCTTTTAAACCACTGTTGCCCTTAGTGAGTTCTAACAACAATCGTTCCGCACGATCATATAAGCCAGCATTTAAGTAATCCGTAGCTAATGCCAATTGCACTTCAGCCCCTAGGTTTTTATCTAGGTCAGGACGGGCAAATAAACTTTGGTGAATGGCAATGGCTTTTTCTAGTTCGCCGCGACGGCGATAAAAATGCCCAAGACTTAGCTGCAGCTCGATGGCTTCTTCACGCTCGGCCAAACTTAGAATGGTTTGCATGGTTTCGGACGGGCGATCACCAGCCAGCATATCAATACTAGGGTAAGGCAATTTGCTTCGTTTTCTGGCTGCCTGACGGCGACCATCTCGCCGCCCCATTAGCCAACCTAGGGCAAGCGCTAGGGCAACCAGAAATAATACGCTGGATTCGGTCATAGGATTACTGAGCAGCTTCTACCCGTTTGACGGAATTTTGCAGCTCCTTACTTAGGCGACGACGGGCCGCCTGTAAGCGCCACACCCAAACCATATTAATGGACAAACCGATCAAGCAGCCCAGTGCAAATACCAGCAACACCAACATGCCTAATGACATCGGCATCAATTGCCATTGCCATAAGTCCAGACTGACTTCAGCAGAGTTATAGAGCGCAATCACGATGCCCAAACCCAAGGCGAAAAGGGTAATAAGAAGGCTGAATAAGGCTTTGAACCATTTCATAGCGTTAGGCTATCCCTGTTCTGGTTTGGGTGAGAATGCGGAATTATCCCGTGCCTGATTGCAGGGGTCAACGCACCATCGCAATGGGGCGATACCGTAGCGACTGCAAATTGAGACCCAGATCCAAGTCGGTTCTTAATGTCACCAACTTGCGAGCCAGCAAGGCGATTCTAAATTCCTCTTTCAGGTGCTGCCCTACCTTGCCCGAAATGCCATCGCTGTGGATCAATATACTGTCGAGGTCGCCGTATTGATCCAACAGTTCTGCCGCTGTTTTTGGCCCTATGCCGGTCACGCCCGGAATATGATTTGTGGTGTCTCCCACCATGGCCAAATAGTCGGCCAATTGGGTGGGCTTAAAACCCAGTGATTGCTCAACATCATCCTTGGTCAGGGCTCTGCGGTCAAAATAGTGATAAAGCGAAATTTGGTCGTCCACGATTTGCATAAAACCCTTATCCGTCGACACGATGCGAACCTTGCCACCATGCTGGGATACCTTTACCGCCAAGGTGGCAATGACATCATCGGCTTCTAAGTCGTCATACAATACCGTGCTCACACCCAACTGTTCACAGCCTTCTCTATATCGACTAAGCGCCTGTGCTAAGGCTTCCGGCATGGGCTTACGATCGGCTTTGTAATCGGTAAACAAATGGTGACGCCAAGTTTTGTGTTGTCCATCAAACACCATGACCACATGGCTTGCATCACTGTCTTCGATGATTTTCAAAACCGCATTTTGCGTATGCAAATAGGTATCTTCAACCGGGTCGGCACTGCGTTTTTCTTGCGCGGCATAAATACGACGAATCAAGTTCATGGCGTCGATCAGTACGAGTTTCATGCCTGACCTCTCATGATTGATCACTTTGCTGTAACGCCCATAACTGCGCATAGCGACCTTGTGCAGCCATTAGAATCTTATGATTACCCTCTTCCACACTGCGACCATCTTCCAGCACGATAATGCGATCAGCATCCACAATGGTGGACAAGCGGTGCGCGATGACCACGCTGCTTTTGCCCTGACTGATTTCTTTAATGGCACCTATGATGGCCGCTTCAGATTCGCTATCCAACGAAGACGTGGCTTCATCAAATAGCAAAATCGCAGGGTTCTTTAATACTGTGCGGGCAATGGCCACTCGTTGCTTTTCACCGCCCGATAATTTCAAACCGCGTTCGCCGACTTCGGTGTCATAACCTTTAGGTAGTTGCGCCACTAAGCGATCTAAATGGGCAAGACGAATGGCTTCTTTGACTTCGTCATCACTGGCCTCTGGTCTGCCATATCGGACGTTTTCCATTAAACTGGTATTGAATAACACGGTGTCCTGCGGCACCACACCAATGGCGCTGCGCACGCTGTGTTGTGTCACTTCAGCAATGTTTTGACCGTCAATTTCAATGCTGCCCTCATCCACATCGTAAAAACGAAACAGCAATTTCCCCACGGTCGACTTACCCGCACCACTGCCTCCCACAAGGGCGACTTTCTCGCCTGGTGCCACACTAAAACTTAACGCTTTTAAAATGGGTCGATCACTGTGGTAGGCAAAACTCACTTGCTTAAATTCAATCGCCCCTGCCGTCACGGTTAACGCTGGCGCGTCAGCTTTATCTTGAACCTTGGGCTTCACCTGCAATAAACCAAACATGCGCTCAATGTTGGCCAGCGAGCCTTTGATTTCGCGATAGACAAACCCTAAAAAGTTCAACGGCAAAAAGATTTGCATCATAAACGCATTCACCAGTACGAAGTCCCCCAACGTCATACGTCCGGCACTGACTTCATAAGCCGCCAGCGTTAGCATGGCTGTCATGGACACGCTGATGATTAAGGCTTGCCCAGAATTTAATAAGAACAGCGATAAACGATTCTTACGTTTGGCTTGTTCCCAGTTTGCCAAGGCCTCGTCATACAAACGGGACTCATGACGTTCGTTTGCAAAGTACTTAACCGTTTCAAAGTTCAGCAAACTGTCTATGGCACGGGTGTTGGAATGATTGTCAGCTTGGTTGGCTTCTCGAATAAACTGTGTACGCCAATCTGTGGTGGCTTTGGAATACCACACGTACGCCACCACAGACACACCCACAATGACAGCGAACGAAATAGAATACTGAACCCAAAGAATCCCCATTACCAAAAACAGTTCTAAAAAGGTGGGGCCAATATTGAACACCATAAAGCGCATCAAAAAACTGATGCCACTGGTGCCACGTTCAATATCACGGGATAAACCGCCGGTGCGGCGATCCAAATGAAAGGCGAGATCTAACGCATGTAAATGCTCAAAAACGTTTAGGCCCACACGGCGCATGGCTCGCTCGGTCACGCGCCCAAACAAGGTATCGCGGATTTCCCCCAGCAGCACATTGCCAAAGCGGATCACACCGTAAGCCACTAACAAAGCCAATGGCACCACCACTAAGCTCACTTCGGTGGCTGACATTTGTTGGTCAAGATCATCTACTATGTGCTTAAGCACAAACGGCATACCGACACTGGCCAACTTCGCCAAAACCAAGCACACCAAAGCTAAAATGACGCGCCCTTTATACTCCAGCAGATAAGGCCAAACCTGCTTAACGATGGCCCAATCCACTGTTTGCTTGGGGTCGTAATCCGAACGCATTCCGCGCATAGCTACACCTAAATCTTTGTTTGCGGGCATTCTAACCGCTCCGCATTGGATTACACAGAGTTACATTCTCTCTACACAAACGGACTTATGTCACAGTTTGACCTTTCGTATAGTGCGCCCAGTCTGAACAGCTGTATGTGAGCGATACCCATCATGACGCCAACCAAACTGATTATTCCACCCCGTCCTGGTGTTTTACTGGATATTCAAAACCTCATGGCCGCGGACGAGCCGGATATTCAAAAGATTGCCAACCTTATTAAACAGGACGTCTCGCTGTACGCCATTTTGCTTTCGGCCGTCAACAGCCCGTGGATGGGACTTACCCAAACAATCGACTCTGCGGAGAAAGCCATCGGCTTTATGGGCCTAGACCGAGTGTTCAATTTACTGCGTGCCGTGATCATTCGTGCCTGTTTTAAAGACTCGCCGCTCAACGAAACGTTTTGGAGTACCGCATCCGAAGTGGCCAGCATCAGCGATGACCTTGCTCGCCGCTACAAAGTTTGCACACCAGACAAAGCGTACACCTTGGGCATGCTGCACAACGCTGGCGTGCCCATCATGTTAAATAACTTTGATGAGTATGAGGCATTCATCAGCAAGCACAGTCATCGTGCGGCCAACGAATTGTGTGTATTAGAACGACAAAAGTTCGCCACCGATCATTATTTACAAGGGGCACTCATGGCCAAAGCTTGGTACATCCCCAACGAAATATCGCTGGCGATTCGCTATCAACCCATTGCGGCGAGTGTACTGCGCGGGCAAAAATCCCTGCCGACAGAAGTCACCCAATTGTTAGCCATAGTGTCACTGGCAAAAAACATCAGTAACGAGTATCGCCTGTATTGGAACACCGAAGCCTGTGAGCACGACGAAGACATTTTGGCAGCGGCTTTGGATTACCTAAACATCTGCCAGACCGAGTTCATCGAACTAAAAGAAGACCATGTCGAGGACTTAATGAACGAAGAGGTGGCCTAGGCCACCTTAAAACCAAATCGAATAACTGAGTGGGCACAGGCGTAGGCTTTTCCTTCTAAACTGGAATGAGAGCCATCAAAGGAGGATGCGCCGTGTCCGATAGCCCACTCATCATTCCGCCACGCCCCACGGTATTGGTGTCCGTGCAAAACCTGATGCGTGAAGATGACCCAGACATCAGCGCCATCGCCAAACAGATCAAAGAAGATCTGGCACTGTATACAATACTCTTATCGGCCGTAAACAGCCCTTGGATGGGCCTAGCGCAGCCAGCAACATCGGTGGAACAAGCCATCATGCTCATGGGGCTAGATCGGGTCTATACCTTGATTCAAGCCGCCGCCATTCGCAACAGCTTTGCTGGCAACAAAATTCCCGAATCGTTTTGGAGTACCGCCATCGACGTAGCCGGTGTATGCAGCAGTCTAGCCAATCGCTATACAGGCATTGATCGCAACAGCGCCTACTGCACCGGTATGCTGCACAATGCAGGCATCGCCATTATGACGGACCACCACTCTGACTTTGGCAAATTCTTAAAAGAAAACAGTGCGCTGGACGCAGACGAAATGTGTATGAAAGAACGCGACACCTTCGACACCGATCACTTCTTACAAGGCGCGCTCATGGCCAAAAGCTGGCACTTAGGCGAAGACGTTGCACTGGCCATCCGCTATCAACCATTGGCCGAAAAAATTCTCAGCGGACGCAAAAAAATGAAGGAAACGGTTTCCACACAGCTTGCTATTTTAACGCTGGCAAAAAGCATCAGTTCTGAGTTTCGCCGTTACTGGACGATTTCCCCCACCAACGAAAACGTCATTTCGTCCACCGAAGCCGCACTGGATTATTTACACATCAACCACACAGAATTTGAAGAAGTGAAAGAAGATATGCTGGAGGGCTACTTTGAAAAAGCCTCAGCGTAAATCTGTATCTTGGATCTGGCTAACGACCCTGACAGCGACCCTGTGTCTTGCCCTAGCCAATATCACACTTAGTGCAGACACTGCCGACGCTGACCGCCCGCAAATTTCAAAGGAACAGCTCAAAGAGTTGCTCAATCAACACGAGCGGGTTTTTGAAGAACTTATGAACAACGAAACCTTGCAGCAATTGCTGATTAGCCACCAAAAAAGCTTGCGCTCATTGGCCGAGATTTATGAAAACGAAGTGAATTGGCGTAAGTCGCCAGCATTGCAACGCAGTGTGGTCGACAACTCGGTCGCCCGCCGTTTTAAAATACTCACCGAAGACAAACAATTCCGCATTGCCGAACTAATACTCACCGACGGTTTTGGTTTCAATATTGCCGCTTGGCCATTGCCCACGGATTATTGGCAAGGGGATGAAGCAAAATTTATCGAGCCCATGCGCAAGCGTAAAACCCATGTGACCGATTATCACTGGGACGAAAGCTCACAAGTGTTCTCGTTCTTTATCACGCGCCCCATTTACATCAACGGCCAATTCTACGGCGTGTTGATTATGGGCATCGACGTCGGTGGCCAAATCCAAGGTTAACTGCCCACCTTGTGCCTGTGGTAATCGCGCACCTATACCAATCAATCGCACTGCTTTTTTTTCGCGCGCCATGGCTCGACGAACCAACACACAATAATTTTCAAAACTCACACTACGGTTGTGATCCGATAAACTGGTCACTTGAAAATCTGCAAATTTAATTTTTACGAACGGTGCTAACGCATCCAATGCGACGCCGTTCTGATGCACACGTTTACTTAGCCGCTGCCAAAGATTTAATAACACCGCATTGACTTGTTCTGCGTCGTGCAAATCTTCGGCAAAGGTGCGTTCCACACTGATGCTCTTACGCTCATGGCGCTCGGCCACCGGCCGATCATCTTGACCACGACTACGCCGATACAAAGCATCACCAAACTGCCCAAAGCGATTCAATAAAAACGTATGGTCGTGTTGCTGAACATCAGCACAGGTTTCGATGCCATAGCGCTGCAAACGCTCCACTGATTTGGGTCCCACACCGGGAATTTTACCCACGGGTAATGCCGCCACAAACGCCGCCACATCATCTGGGCGTATAACAAACAAGCCTGAGGGTTTACGCCAATCACTGGCGACCTTGGCCAAAAATTTATTCGGTGCCACCCCCACCGAGACGGTAATCCCCACCTCGGCCTCCACCTGCTGTTGAATTTGCCGCGCAACCTCACTGGGATTACTGGTCATGGGTAATTCTAGATAAGCCTCATCGACAGATACTTGCTGAAAGGCGATGCCGTAAGGCCGCAGGATATCCATGACTTGACGTGAAGCCGCTTTGTATTTTTCCATGTTGCCGGGCAACAGCACGAGATCAGGACACAAACGCAGCGCATGCGCCGTGGCCATGGCCGAACGAACACCAAAACGGCGGGCGGGATAATTACAAGTGGAGATGACACCGCGTCGATCAGCTGAGCCCCCAATGGCTAGCGGCACTTGACGCAAACTGGGACGGTCCCGCATTTCGACGGCAGCGAAAAAGCAATCGCAATCTACGTGAAGGACTTTTCTCATACGGCGTTGAATAGCGAGTCGGCAAACTTATACTGTATATATAACCAGCCATTCTACGACTTATAAACCACCCAGATCAAGCTCCTCTGATTCCTCGTCCACACGCTCAAGTCGTATGGTCACGCGGCGGTTTAAATCACGGCCTTTGCGCGTCGCATTGGACGCCACTGGGTAGCGCTCCCCGTGGTAGCGGGTGGTGATCATGGCTGCGTCGAGCCCTTTTTTCACCATATAGTCGGTCACTTTATTGGCCCTATCCTCTGAAAGACGGCGGTTATGGTAGCGGCGACCGCCCGCGTCAGAATGCCCGTCCACATAAATGGCGTTCACCCTAGGGTCGGCTTTTACATAAAGAATAATCAGGTCGAGTTTTTTCTTACTTTTACCATCCAAGGTTTTTTGGCCGCTGCTAAAAAACACGCGGCTTTTCGCCACCTGACGATAATTCACCGGCAGAAGACCGGTGACACAACCTAAATAGTCTTTATAAAAGCTTTTAAAGTTGGCCGACGACACGGCAATACGAATGGGTTCTGCACTGTCGTAATAAGCCTTGCGGGTAAAGGTGGGCTGCATGCCTTTGAGTAAAGACTGCATCATTTTATTGGCTCGCTGGGGTTCGACCATCAAGGGTTTGTTGGTCGGTTTGACTTCGACCAACCCCAAGTCTTCGGCAAAAAAGCTAGGCTTCCATTCGGGCGGTTCGATGGCCAGCGCTGCCTGCCCCTTGCCCATTAGGTTCTTTTTCACCTTTAAATGGAACATGAGGTCTTCGCCAGCTTCGTGGTAAAACACGGCTTCGCCATAATCGGGAATGGGCTGGGTAAAAACACACTCGAAAATCGACGGCGTCAAACGCCACTCGGTTTCATCAACCTGTGCTTTGAATGTGAGCGTGAAAGCATCCAGCGAGACCGCCCAAGTTGTCAGCAATACTAGGAAACGCAACATACCCCTGCCTACAGCATTCATACATCCCTGCTATGGGTATCGGCCGCGGGTCCATTTTCTAAAGCGGTGTGGCAACAATTAAGGTACAATGCCGCACTATTATTGTTGTCTGCTTGTTAAGGATAGTCCGTGTCAGAACTGCGCTCCAACCCAATGGCTGATCGTTTTCGTGGATATCTGCCTGTGGTCGTAGATGTTGAAACGGCAGGCTTTAACGCCAAAACAGACGCATTGCTAGAAATCGCCATGGTCATCATGGACATGGACGACAAAGGCCTGATGTCACCCGGCCCGTCTATGGAAGCCAAAATTCGTCCATTTGAGGGTGCCAACCTAGAGCAAGCCGCGCTGGACTTCACGGGTATTGACCCAAACCGCGATGCCGAAGACGAGCACGACGCCCTCAACGCCATGTTCAAAACCATCCGCAAGGCCATGAAAATCAAAGGCTGCAAACGCGCCATCCTTGTAGGACACAACGCTCATTTCGACCTCGCCTTTTTAAACGCAGCCATCGAACGTAACGATTTAAAACGCAGCCCGTTCCATCCCTTTTCTTGTTTTGACACCTCAACCTTAGCGGGGCTGGCTTTGGGCCATACCGTGTTAGCGCGCTCCTGCAAACTGGCGGGTATCGACTTCGATAATAAATCTGCCCACAGCGCGCTGTACGACACCGAAAAAACCGCCGAGCTGTTCGCTTTAATCGTCAATCAATGGCACCACATGGGCGGCTGGGAATGGGCCGTGCGCAAACACGAGCGCATGGAACTGGATCGCAGTGACGAGCTAGACGACGAGGACTGATCAGGTCCACGGCGTCACCGCAACCTATTCAGGCCCGCGTCGTACTCACTATTATTCAACACCCGACCTTCAACACTTGTCTTTCAACACTTGCCCTTTAATACAGGCCCTTCAATACGAGCCCTTTGACGTCTGCCCTTCATTATTAGCAAGGCTTCTGCACTCACACTTTTTATTTCGTTTAATTCTAATATTAGGAAATAAATATATAGGACAAGAATAAGCCTATATCTTATCATCCTCATTCCTTTTACTTAGTCCTATTAAGCACTATAAAACCCAGTAAACTCGTTAGACTCAGTACCAGCATGTTGGAATTCTTCAGCCAAACTCACATTCAGCTCGCATTGCTTGGCGGTGCATTTATCGGCCTTGCCAGTGCCGCTTTGTTTATATTTAACGGCCGCATCGCGGGCATTTGTGGCATG
>JBFHVZ010000081.1:0-15621 GCA_041589295.1 Pseudomonadales bacterium | reverse complement strand
GGGGTGGCCTTTTTTTATGCCCGGCCTTCTACTTGGGTGTTTATCCATTCTTCAACTTCTAGGCGGGGCCACCTAACGCAACGATTGGCGAGCCGGACTCTCCGAGGGAAGCGGCCATCTCTTTCAAGGCGAAAAATGGTTGTGCGTGAAAGCCCTGTAAGGCTAATCACAGTTTTGTAGTTAATAAGCGTTTGAGTCATGCTGAACACACCTTTGCTGGCTGGTTTAGGTGGGTTCATTAGAAAAGATTTGGCCCTTTCTGAAAAAAGGGTAAGAGACGCTAATTCGCCTCTCTCCCCCCTTTGTAATTATTTTCCCAAACTGGTAAGGGCAAACTGTAAAGGAGGGGGAATTCAGAACCGCCAGATCGGCGGTTTTGGCTTCGCTGGCAATATCGGGCGCTAGAAATTTGGAACAGGGGGTAACTCAAGGCGGGTTTCTTTATCCTTCCAAATATCGACGGCTTTTAATATCTCATCTTTCGCTTCGGCGTACTCCATGGGTTTCTTGTGAGCGTGTAGGCCCGCGATAAAGCCAATGAGTGATATGTAAGGGACTCCCTCTAGGATTTGCGGGAGAGTATCTGGGTCACCGAATGCGTATTCATCCAGAAGGGTAAACGTGGTTGCGCGAATAGCTAAAGTTCGATTTGAAGGGGCGCGCCCATTTACTTTGTAGTCTTGCCGACTTTGATTCATAACACTGTCGCATGAGTCGAGTAGTGTTTTTATAGTGTCAAAGGCGCTTACATCCTGCTCATAGGTATTAGCAATTGAGTAGAACTCTTTGCCAGCCTGCTCAAAGACTCTGCCGTCTGTTTCTCCAGTATCTTCCGCACCAGAGTGAAGGCCATCCTGTCTGGCCATCGCATACTCAAGACCATAAAAATAACCCTGAAGTCCGGGAAGCAGTTCCAGTGCGGGAAAAAAATACCCAGCTTCGTCCATAACGGCTTTAAGCTGATTTATTTGGGGTTTTAATTTGGCGACAAGCTCAGATACTTTTTTGTTATTCGGATTTGTGCCGCTTAAATAGGCAATTTGATTTTGTATGCGCGTTAGGTGAATTAATAAGCAACTTCTTTCACGATAGTAATCAGACTCCTTGCCGTCATTGCCTAAAGCTACGCAGGCATTGTCTCGTAACTTCAAAAATGCTTTGTATTGCCTTTCAGCGTTTGGATGATTTACGAATCGGCCAATCAGAAAAAAGGTTTCTCGCTGCTCTGATGTCTGGAAGCGGCTATAAAACTGCTGATCTTCGTCAGTTAGCCACGCTGGGGGACGTGCCTTCATGTTGTTAGCTTTGATTCGGGTAGCGGTAAGTTTTCCGCCTGCTGTAGTTTACTGGGCTGAGCGCGAAGCCAAGCCGCCAGCTTGCGATATTCGCTCTTTGTGATTTTTACGACTCGCATCTCCCCAATCGAAGTACCTGACACAACGGCTATCAATTTGTTAGCACATAAACCAGTTATTTTATCGAGCGGGATTAATGTCGCGTTGGGTTGTTCGCTTTCAGCATTTTTAGTGTCGCCGCCGACACTGTGAATGCTGCTGGCGGGTCTATTTGGCGTAGAGCACATAGCGCTTCCTTATGCGAATGATTGAATGGGGATGACGTTGGATAAGTTGCTATCCAGTATCTGGGTTAGGTATTTGCCCCAAGCTTTTAGCGCGCTTTGCTTCTCCGCTAGATAGTCGTATCGGTCGTAGTGCTTGCTTGAAACATCGTTTAACGAGTGGTTATTGATCCGGTCCCTAATTTCTTTTGATAGTCCGATTTCCCCCATTTTTGTCTTACAGGTGCGCCGTAAATCTCTAGGGTTGAAGTGCTCCATATCGTATTCCCGGCAAAATCGAGTAACCGCCTGACTGATGGACGCAAGTGTAAGCGGCTTTGAGTCGTCGAGGCGATGCGGATATAAAAACGGGCTACCTGATTCGTATTGCTGGAGCTGGCCTAGTAAGGACATGGCCACGCCATTGAGCGGTACTAAGTGCGCTTTACTGTTCTTGGTCCGGCTGGCGGGTATCTCCCAAACACCCTTGTTCAAATCAAATTCTTCCCATTTGGCTTGAGAAACTTCCCCTACTCGCTGGCCGCCTGTGGCCAAGATAAGCTTTAAGATGGATTCGATATTTGAAAAGCGGTCGGTTGGGTTGAACTCATTCCATAGGCGCTTGATTTCGGCTGCTGATAGCTCTCTATCTCTAGGCTTTTCAGATTTGAGTGCCTTGGGTACGTCACGCACGGGGTTATGGGTTAGCTGAAAGGAGATGGCAGCGTCCATGGTGGCGGGGCTGTTGTCATGTTCTAGGCCATAAGTGAATGCGGCGCTTAAATACGATCTCAGCCGATTTGAAGAAATGAGCGCGCCACGTTGAATCATCTTGTGTAAGCACAACTTTACTTCGTGGCTGGTGATTTGATGGGCTGGGGTGTCTTTCCCCAAGGTTGGTAAGGCATCGTTGCGTAAGGCTCTGGCAGCTTCATTGAACGAGCGCTTGCCATTTGCTTCTAGGTTTCTTACATAGCCATCGAATAACTGCTGAACGGTGCCTAGTTGCTTTTGTCTGCGTTTCTCTTGTTCTTGTTCAAAGGCGATTCTCGCAAGCTCTTCCTTTGGGTCTAGCCCTTGGATTAAAAAAGCCGCCAGCTCGTCCTTTTTCCCTCTGGCTTCGTCAAGTGAGATACCTTGGCCAGCATTTGCCTTGCTATAAGGGCCTAGCCCAATGCTGATACGTTTGCCGCTAAGGGTATAAACATAATAAAACTCTTTTTTCCCTGAGGGGCGCACCAAAAGCCATAAAGCACCTTTCCCGCGCTCCCGCTGTTTATCAATCGCGTAATACGGTTTGGCTTTAGGTTTTAAGCCTAAGATTTCTCTGTCCGTGAGTGGCATGGGCTGATTTGTTCACATTAATGTTTACATTAAGAGAGTAACTTAGGGCTACATTTGGAACAACTTAGAAATGAGGGTTTTCCGTAAGTCTTTGATTTTTAACGGTTGTTGAGTGGTTTGGAGATGACGAGAACTGTGATCTTAATAGACTTGTAATCAGTAGGTCCCGAGTTCGACTCTTGGTGTCGGCACCACTTATTTAAAAAGCCCGCTTATGCAAATAAGCGGGCTTTTTTTTGCTCCGCATTTTGGCCAGTTCATTTGGCTGGAATTCAATCTTGACCAAACTAGTCGTGGTCTGCCCCGTCCAAACCGGATTTCATCGTTGGACAATAGCATCCAGTCGTTGCGGTTTTGACTTGTCGTTTCCGTTGCGCTTTTCGTATTGAAAACAACACCGAACACTGAGTTCGTTAATCTAGGATAGAACATTTTTTGCGCGCTTTTGCTATCCGTCCTTGTTCTAATCTACGTTAGAGTCATCACTTAACTTTTCGTATCACCATAGGGAAAGGTCATCGATGTGGCTAACAAGGCCGAAGGTCAGGCTGCATTCCAGTTTGCTGCCGGAGCGTGCCCGCTTATTACGAAAACTGGACGAACAAGGGATTGATGTCGATGTAACGCAAGCTACGGTCGCCACGCCCAATATAGATTTGGTGTTAATAGATCAGGCAGAGCTGAATCGCTGGCAACGCCACTATTTAGCGGCGGATGTACCCATTATTTTGTTGGTTAATGACGCCTTAACGCTGCAACAACGCCGTCACTATTTTCAATTAGGAATTGTGGATTACATCCAACTGCCACTGGTCGAAACCGAATTTTCAAATCGGGTTTTGGCGTACTTACATTTTTATTCCGATCCAAATCAGTTGTGCCAATTACAAGGTCGTTTGTGTCACGCAAAAACAGCGCAGCGCTTTGATTTAGTAGAAACCACGTGCGAATACCTCTGCGCCCACCTTAGCGATCAGCTTGCTTTAGATAGTCTTTGTCGCAAGCTTGGTACAAACCGTAATACGTTGAGTCGCCGATTTAAAGCGCGCTTTGGACACGGTGTGTACGCTTGGTTAAGAGCAAAACGCATGTCGGTAGCACGCCATTTACTAATGAATACCGACTGGACGGTGCAACAAATAGGGCAAGAAGTGGGGTATGGAAACGCGGCAAATTTTTCCACGGCATTTCGAACGCAATACGGAATTAGCCCAAGCCAATTGCGCAAAACCGTGACGCAATCAAAACAATGGATGACGCAATCAAAAGATAACGTGGTGCTTTAGTAGTAATGTGATCTGCCCTTGTACGGTCGTTGCGTCGCAGAGCCCAAAGCAGCGGGAAATATTAATTAGGATAAAAATGGATTAGACAGCGAGTGACCTGATGGTATTACAAATTGCCAGTCGCCAATGTGAAACCCATGGCAAAACTTAAAATGGAATAGTTATTGCCAAACCTACTAGCGAGTCGCGTCGATACAGCAACTGACATAGCGATTGAAATCGTAGCACTCGTTTTGACGTTGAGTAATTACCTAAACAGTTAACTGAACCATTAAACAGAGATTCCGCATCATGTCGTTATCCCACAGTAAAGTGGTGGTGGTCGGTGAAGATGACGCTAGCCAAAACATCATCGAAAAACTAAAGCCAAGAAGCCTACCTATCCAATTACTGGATGCTCACACTCACCTACACAGTGCCGATGTGATTGTGATAACGGGTAAGCAACTAAACCAAAGCCTAGACCACCAATTAGAATTTTTGAAAAAAGAATTTGATTTTAATTTAGGTTACGAACAGGTTGAGTGCGTGGCGTTCCATAGTTTTAGCCAACTACTCACGTTATTAAAAACCGGTCACAGTAGTGATCGTCTATTCGAGCAATACCGTGTTCGGCACATTTATGTTCAAGTGGAACAAGAACTAACAGGCTTGATTGGCAACAGCGAAACCATTCAACAACTCAAACGCTTAATAAAGCGACTTGCACCCAGTCGAAAACCTATTCTAATAACCGGACCAACGGGTTCTGGCAAAGAGCTGGTTGCTCAAGCCATTCACGAAGCCAGTCCATACCATCGCGGTGCGATCATCAGCGTGAACTGTGGTGCCATCCCAGAAAACCTCATTGAGTCACTGCTGTTTGGTCATGAAAAAGGTTCGTTTACGGGGGCCGACAAACAAACCGAAGGTTATCTAAGTCAAGCAGCTGGCGGCACGCTATTTTTAGACGAGCTAGGCGAGATGCCTTTGCTATTACAGGCTAAATTACTGCGTGTGTTAGAAACCGGCCGTTATACTCGCGTAGGTGGCCAGCAAGAAATCGAATTTAAAGGGCGATTTCTCGCGGCAACTCATGTCAATTTAGAAGAAGCCGTAGCGCAAAAAACCTTCCGCGAGGATTTGTACTACCGCTTAAACGTGCTCACGATTTGTGTCAGCGAACTAAATCGGCGTAAAGACGATATTCCATTGTTGATCGAACACTTTGCGCAAAAAACAGAATTCCCTAAACCGTTTTCACCCAGTGCCGTTGAGTATTTGCAGCGCATGAATTGGCCAGGCAATGTGCGTGAACTGCGCAATGCGGTCGAGCGCTTATGCTTGCTTAGTGATGCAGAGCGCATTACCCCAGCGTGCATCCAGCAAATACTTAATCTGCAACCTGTGGACGAAGACTCTGCTTTGGATGAACTCGCAACTAAGATTTTGTCCCTAGATGTTAAAGATAAAACCAGCTCAATTCTAAACGCCTTATTACTGCGTGCCTTGCGCGACAGCAATGGCAATAAAAGCGAAGCCGCGCGATTACTCGGCGTGCATCGTAAAGTGGTGGAGCGTCGCTACTTTTCCAATCAAACATTTTTTGATCAGGCCTTAGAGCCGCAATTTACAGAGCCACGAAGCACTGAATACGCTTCGCTATAACGGATGCTACAACAGAGGCTAAAAGGTAAAGACATGAAGGACGTTGAACCCGAGGTAACGCAAAACCAAACTGCCGATGAAAATTTTTCGGTTACGCCAAAGCTAGAGGCCGACAAACTCATGCGGGAGTTAATGCAGAGTTCACAACAAGCGCTCATTGATATGCTGCGCAAAAGCGGTGTGTCGTCCAGTACGATTGATGACATTGAGCAAGACATGGTCAGTGTGGATGACAGCTTGCCCATGACAGAAAAACATTCGTGGAATGATTTTCTAATGAGTTCAGAGCAGCAAAAAGAACGTATCACTCAAGCCAGCCGCGATGCACTTAAAAACTTTCAAGACAGTGTAAAAAACCAAAGTTTGCAAGAACTGTCTGCAACCCAGTTTGAACCGGTGGAAACCATGACGCCAGATATGCAAAACATCATGGCTGGCTTAGTTGCCAACAAGGACGAGTAATACACCATGGCACTGCTGGATATGAAGCAAACGGCCAGTGGCCAATTTGAGTTGGATTGCGTTCGTGAAAGCGAAGACTCTAACAGCTTTCAGGCTAACAACGCACAAGCTAACAGCGAATCGGCTCATTATCATGAGCGTGCCTTTCATACAGACGATACGATGGCGCAGCCGTCATACTATGCGCAGCATCTAAATCAATTACACGAGCAATTGCAGCAGCAACAACAAGATCATTTAAATCACATGCGCAGTGCTTTTAGCGCATCCCGTGAACAAATGTTGGATCAACTCAATCGCATGAAACATTCGGGCACGTAATGACCTTGTATAGTGACATGGTGGCCCAGATGCAACAGTACTTGAGTGACGAAGAAACTCAGTTCTCGAATTTTATGGACACCAGTAAAAAACTGAAAAAAGGCTTAAAAGCGCCGCAGGATGCTAATCAAAAGCGTTGGAACACCATGCAACAACAAGTGGATAGTTTTAATCAAACGGCCATTGGCAGTGAGGATTATGGTGATCTGCTAGAAAACAATCAGGATTATCAAAAACAGATGGCGGGAGTGTCGTTAGACTTTAGCGCTCAAACTCGCGACGACATGCTTAAGCGTTACGAAACCAGTCAACAAAACCAGCTTGAAGCAGCCGATAAGTACCTAGAGAAGAATCAGAGTAAATCGTGAGTGACCAAGGCGATTCAAATAACACGGTGTCTGCAAAGGAATTAATGCTGGCGTCGGTCAATCAATCAGCGGCAGTGGCGGTGCAAGACGCTACGGATTTGCTGCGCAACATTAGCACCATAGAAACCACAGTGATTGGTATTGCCTCTGCTAAATGGTTAGCAGACCCAGCGAACCCGTCTTACGAAAAAATCATCAAGAACGCCACCGAAACCATTTCCTCCGCCGTTGAAAACCTCGCTAAGGTTGGTGAAAACACGGCCAAAGTTATTCAAGACCTTTCTAAGTAGTGCTTTCTTTAACTTCAATTTTTAATCTCAATCTCCAGCTTTAAACAGGTATTCTACTTCATGGTTAAAGTGGACGTTTTAAAAGCTGGCTTGGACGATATCCACCAAAAAAACAGCATTTCAGCGCTTAAACTAGCCTTTTTCATGGCACCTCCATTGCAATTTAGCTATTGCTGACTTCAGCAAATCCTTAAAACAATGGAGCAAAAAAAATGAGCGATACAGTGAACTCTCAAGTTGTCGACGCCGTCACCATTAGCAACACGGGTAACCTAGCCGAAGCGCCATCCGTGGCCATGGGCAGCCTTTACCAAACCGTGGGCAATTCAGTGGCGATGGCAGCGGCCAACGCCGTGTATGCGCAACAACAAGCTAATGTGTCTTACCAAGCAGCCAGTACTCTGGGTGTTACCAAGTTGTTTGCCGACAACAAGTAATACAACACTCAGTCGGTTACAAACAGCGGCAACTTGGTTGAGCAAACAGCGCGAGGTGTTTGCTCAACATTTGTGTGTTTAAAGCGGAGACCATGATGAGCACGAAAGCGCAGCAGCAAGATCAAATCAATCGCCAAGCCTTAAACGAAACCTCTAAGTTTATTCACGATGCGTTAAGCATGATTCAACAAACCTATGCCGCGTGCGGTGTAGAGTCGTTTCGCCCAGAGCCGTTGAATATCCCACAAGTGATATCGGACTCTGAACCGTTCAACCCGACGGAAATTGCGAACGACGACTATTTTAAGCAAGCGGAAGCCATGTGGTTAGGTCAGGCCCAGTTTTTTAATGGCCAAATGCAACCACCCCCACAAGCCGACGTGGACTTCGCCACGCCCGTGCAAGATATCTCGCAGCAAATGATGCAGTCAGCCGTCGAAATGAATGGCCCAGTAGACCAGCAGGCGCTACAGGTAAGTGACCCTATGGCTCAAGAAATACCGAGCGATGTCAGTCAAATTTTGAATGGTGAATCCAGTTAATTCATGTTGGTTATCGAAACGGTCGCACTGGATAGCCGACAGTTAAACTGGGTCGAAAAACTCGATGCAGCAGGGTGTGCGCGCTTAGCCGCTTACTGTTTGCAATCGCATATTCAATATAATCCCGCGAATGCCGCGTTAGCCAATCAACGTGCGGCGCTTACACTGAACTATTGGTGGCGAAAAGGCAGCATTGATCAAATTTATTTTCGTGGTTTGTACGTGGGAAACCCGCTACGAAAAAGGCCATGTAGTGTGACATTGGTTAATGTGCTTTGGTCGCAATTGGCTGCGTGGTCGCCAGCGCAAACGCGTTGGCAACGGGATTTATTTATAGCGCACATTCAACTACCAAAACTGTGTGCAGCCCCGCCTCTAAAAACGCAATATCTTGCGGTACTTAAATCGCTCATTTCTTTTGCTAAAAGTAAACGCTGCCAAACCATTAGTTTGCAGTTGGGTAATCCCAATCTTATTAAATTGGTTAAACAGTTAAAGTTTGTCGCCATTTCACCCGAAGGCACAGGTATACCTGCGACTTATCAATTGCCTCTTAACTAGGGCACCTCTGAATAATACAGCAGGCCTCTGCGTGAGTGCTGCAAGGTGGGATAACAAGGCAAGCTTCGCAGCGAAATGACCAGTCCTTTTCAAGAAGCTTAACGACGTTATAGCGCCTTGCAGCCCACGCCCTAAGGGGCGAAAGGTAAAAATCAATATCTGTGTTGTGACTTTTCAATTTAACCCGTTAGATTTTCAAAGCCACGCCTTGATCTTGAGTTTTACCTTTCGCCAGAGCCTATTCTGTATTATTCAGAGGTGCCCTAGAACTTAATCGCTAAATAGATTTCGTTTGAGTGGGACTGGTCGAATTCAACCGTTTAGAAATGCCTATTGGCCGGATGTGGAAATCAAAGCCTGAAAAGCGCTGTAAATTTCTGGTATGCCGGTTGCAATTCCTAATGTGAGCGCTCAAACCACTCACAATATAAGGAATTAAATTATGGCTGATCCAACTTCAACCGCACCAACCGCCGTTAATGGACAAGTTGTAGACTCTGTCACCATCACCAACACAAAAGTGTTGGCAGAAGCACCTGCCATGGCGATGGGTAGCTTGTACCAAACTATCGGTAACTCAGTAGCCATGGCTGCTGCGAACGCCGTATACGCACAGCAACAAGCGAATGTGACTTACCAAGCGGCTAGCACGCTGGGTATTACCAAGATGTTTTCTCAAAACGGCTAATGCGTAGGCCGTAAGGCCATGCGTTGACTAACGAAAGTAATGGTCATTAGCAGAGGAAATCATCATGACAGGTACAGTTAATTCGCAAGTTGTAGACGCCGTTACCATTTCCAATACCAAGGTGTTGGCGGAAGCCCCGGCTATGGCCATGGGTAGCCTTTACCAAACCATTGGTAACTCGGTAGCAATGGCTGCCGCGAACGCGGTGTATGCACAGCAACAAGCTAACGTTACTTATCAAGCGGCAACCACCTTGGGTATTACCAAGATGTTTGAAGCCAATAAGTAATGGTGTGAAACCTCGTGCGGTGTGGTTTGCCGACGAGGTTTTTTTAACAAACAAATTATTTGCTCATTTCACTAGGTCATTGGGGACGCATCATGTCACAGGAAACTCCGTCAGGTACTGACAACCTACAAGCAGAAAAAGAAGTTAACGAAGAAGTGTTTAGCTACGCCTTTCAAACCTCCCGTGGTATTGCATTTGGCGCACTTGCCAGTTCGCTCTCGTTAAGTATGCAAAACACAACGTCTAACCAATACGCTGCGCAAACCTTGGGGAATACCGCCATGGCATCGACTTGCGCAAAAATTTTAGCGTCATAAAAGGTAACCCTACAGGTAAGGAGATTTACGATGTCAAACGTAGCTACGCAAGACGGTGCAACACCCACTACAACAACGGCCGACAGTGGCAAACGGCCTGACATGAAAATTGGTTTGGATTTTCCATCGGCTGACGGCAAAACTCCAAGCGGTAATTCGTGGGACTTAAGCTATACACCGGGCAGCAAGGTGATGGAAATTCAGGTACAAGTTGCCATTGGCAGCACCATTCCTAGCCCAGGTGGTTTAGTAACCACACTAAGCGCACAAGGCATTACCGATATGATTACGTGGTTGGCAGGTGTTAAAAATGCCATTGCTCAAGCAAGCAGTAGCTCTGGTAATTAACTTGGGGAAACGTAATGGCGCAACCTAATAGTAAAGACAGTTCAATCTTGTTGCCTGATCAGGTGTACATGAGTGAGCTGATGACGGTGCAGTCCACTACTTTAGCACTACAAAACCAAGTGGATGCGGTACGCAACGAAGAGGTGATTCGAAATACCGCGATTGGTACGGCGTACTCAAAGTGGATTTCGAACCCAGGTTTGGGTGATCAATATAAGGAGATGATTGACCACATGAAAGCGGTTGACCAAAACGAATATGCAATGCCGACAAACAGTTCCGACCCTTCTGCAAAAACGCCCTCTGCGCAGGGTACAACCATTGGCAGTGCCCTTGATATGGTTCAGAACAACCAAAAGTTTTACAACAAGCCGCCTAAGTCGGGTTCGTCTTCTTAACATAACGGCAGGGTACTGCCGTTACTTCCCCTCTTTTTGATTTTGATTAATCAAATATACCGTCTAGCAATTTTTGATACTGATCCGAAGGCAGGTTATTAGGATCAATGGCCGTGGCATTGGCAACTTGCTCTTTGTTTTGATCGCCTATGGCTTTTGTTGGGTCGGGTATGGGCGAGTAAAACCAATCCCACTCTTGTGGAAAAAGCAGCGTTTCGAAATCACTCTTGTCCGTGCTCATCTCAGTACTCTTGTCATTACTCTTGTCAGTGTTTAGGTCAATATTTAGATCAGCGCCTTGGTGAACGACGCACCTTGATTTCGGAATTTGCTTTTTGGATTTTCCGCTTGTTGAAATCGTTGTCGAAAATCACGGCGAAACGATCTCACGATGGGGTTGTCATCATGGCGAAAGGGCACAAAGTTTTCTAAGTGTGCGATGGGTCGATTAAACAACGCTGTGTGGTAAATTTCGTAGCCTGCAATAAAACTCGACGACAATTCGTAAACATGCTTCAGCGCAATACCGGGCCAGCTAAAGTATTCGATTAAACTGTTGCGATCGAAGTGGCTTTCCGGATGCTTTAGGTTTACCGACAGTAATTGGCAAAGATCTTTTACGCAGGCAAAAAAATTCGGATCGAACAAACGCGGACTGGGTTCAAAATTCCCTTGATAGACATCGGCCACAATGAAGTCCACCGGCGCAGTCATATCAGAGACATAGTCGTAAGCATCCTGACACTCCACTCGCAAACGCCCTGCTTTCAGCAATGCTTCGGCTTTTGGAAAGCAACGTAAACACAAATGAATAATGGCGGGGTCTGCTTCAACCACGGTTAAGGATAGTTGCGAAAAATTTTCCAATAATGCGACGACGCCTGCTGCGGCACCCAACCCCAGAATGAGACCGTGAGTCGGTTCTTGGTCAGCATTAAAATGAATGCCATTCAACAGCATGGCAGCGCCGTCAGGGTTTGCTGGTATCGCACTGGGTTGACCATGCTGCAGCCATACGCCCCCTTGAGCTTCTTGGTTGATAAACAGTGATCGTTGTTCTTCTGCATCCTGCACATTGATTTGCCCCTGCGAACTTAAGGCCGACGCGATGTTCGTGATGCTTGGCTCACGCAAATGCAAGGGTTGGGTGTTGTCTTGCGTTAGGCCCAGCATGGTGTACTTAGCTTGATAAAACGCAGTGTCTTGCCATTGGCCTTGTTGTTTAGCGAGACACCATAGGTTGTACCAAACGTGGGCCTGTTGGTTGTTGTCTTCTAGGCTGTGTTCATATTCTTGTTTCGCGGTTTCAACATCGCCCAGTTTGTGGTGACAGTAAGCCCGCAGAAAAAAATACTCACCATCGGCTAGCTGATTTTCACGGGCGAATTCAATAAAGCGTAATGCCAGTTCGTATTTACCAATGTGAATTAGGCACTGAATTTCAAATCGCGTTGCTTCAAGCGAAGCGGGGTAAATAACCGGTAGCTGAAAGTCTAAGCCGTAGCTTGGGTCCGTTTGCGGATGTACTAGATAATTCATGACCGCGTAAAACGGCACACAAAATCCGCAGTGACATTGGCTGGCAGTGGCAAACAACAACGCGCCTTCATGGGTGGTGCGAACGTGGTCTTGCCAAGCGTTTAACGCAACCTGTACCGGCCGATGACAACAGGGGCAAATATGATGACGAGCCATGTGAATAAGCTCGAGTTCAGACTTGGGGAAATACGCGTGGGTGCTTAAATAGCCCTCGTAAAAAAACGTTCTGCCCGCGCCCGATTGTTTGGACGTGTTAACGAGATCACCCACCTTCCGGTTCCATAGCCTGAGAATTCACCTTCGGTGAGAGCCAAATGTGTGCCAGACAGTGGTGACCGTTAAACAGGGATAAAACGGGGTTTTAAGCGCCCTAAAGGGAAATTAAAGCTGTGCAGCGGGGTCGTATCACTCCGGCTGCGGCAGGGGGCTGGTCGAAACCAACCGAGGCAAACGTTGTTTTAAAACTCGATGCTGAGCTGCAGTCTAAAGTCGCTGCCTTTGACGGTGGCGATATTGAGCTTCACTGGAATGTCGTCGATTTTTTCCAACGAGGCATCGCCCTGATACAAATACCAAGCCGCTGAGGTGGTGACTTCCAGTAAGTCCAATGTGCCTTGCTGATTGCTGCCACCAAACTCAGATTCACCATCAAAATAGAATTGATCCGCAACCTGAGTGTATTGGTATTCGGGTAGGTGCTCTAACTCATCTTCGCTGGCGTGACACCAATTGAATGGAGCCATGATGAACGCCACTACGGCCGCGCACAAACGGATGCGCGATTGCTTGCGCAAAGCACGATTGATTTGGCGTTGGCTCACATGGCCGAGCGCAATAAGCGCCTGCCCTAACGGCAAGCCTTGATCGCGTTGATACACCAAAGCGGCATCCAGCTGTTCGGGCTGAATCAGGCCTTTGCGTATCAATAGTGAGCCTAATCGGTACTGAACCACGGTACAGTCCTTTCCAAAATCTTGATAACTCCATTCTGGCACAGACTGTTCTGTAAGTAGCTCAATTAATATACAGAGAAGGCATAAGGCATGAGTCATAACTGGCCTGCGCGTTATGCTTATCTGTTTGTAACGACGGCGGTAAATTGAAAAAAGACAGCTAGGTCATAGGCTTACAAGCTCGATGGTGGGCTAAGCGTGAAGATCGTCAAAAATCTGCATTACAAATCAATACACAGCTGCACCCAGAGAGATACAGGCCCTAAGCTATACCAAACCTAGGGGGCGCTGTTGTCGGTGCGCCCCACGAGACCCTGTGATCGAACCTGTTGAGTCAACCTGAGGGAGGCACCCATGGCGTGGTTAACGGATCTACTAATACAAGCAACGGCGTTTTTAAAACCTTATTCCCTACAAATGTCCGTGGCCTTGGTGGCCACCTTGTTGGTGATATATGGTGACGCCATTAATCGCACGGTACGCGTATTTGTAAAACCCTATCCCTTCGTATTGCGCATCAGCGCATTCGTATTGCTATGCACCTTGGGGTATGGTGCTCTGACCGTGTGGGGGGCAGGCCAGCTGCGTCACTTAATGACGTTGATCCCCGACACTTTATTTGCCCCTGTGATGGCATTGGCCTTTATAATCGTCGGCATTCTCGCAGAGCGATACCACAAAAGTACTTAAGATCGGATCATGAAAATAATAAAAACACTGTTGTTCTTCGGGTTAATAACCCAATTCTCGTTAAGCCATGGTTACTCTGATGACGGCCACAAAATAGTGGCCAAGCTGGCTTGGCAAAAACTTTCTCCCTATGCACGGCAAAATATCGAACGCCTGCTCGGCGTGGGCGAAGGCCAATTCATCAAAGCCTCTACTTGGGCAGACGAAGTCAAAGGTGACGATCGGTATCGTTATTTAAAACCGTTGCACTACGTGAATCTGCCGAAAGATCAAAGCCAATACGACCGTAAGCGAGACTGCCGTAAAGACCAGTGCGTGGTTCAAGCTATTTTCGATTTTAGTGAAATGGCGCGGGATCAAGACGAGAAAAAAGCCAAGCTTGCGTTGCGCATGCTCATCCACTTGATTGGTGACATTCACCAACCCATGCATGCCGGGCTGAAAGAAGATCGTGGTGGCAATTGGTACCGTATTAAATATCAGGGCGACAACATAAACCTTCACAAGTTGTGGGACCACCAGCTGGTTGATCGCATTGATCGTGATTGGCAAAAGGCAGCGGCTCTATTGAGTTACCCAGAAAGCGAGGACGTGTTGGGACCGGTGCAATGGGCCGAAGAAAGTCACCGACTGGCCATGAGCGTGGCTTACGTCATTGAAGAAGGGCAGAGTGTTACCGAAGCGTACTTAGCCAAAGCCGATGTGGTGAGTCGAGATCGTCTAGCATTAGCCGGTTGGCGCTTGGCCATGTGGCTGAACAAACTTTGGTAGTTAATGCGCTTGAAGGGGGAACGTGTTGCAAGATAACGCGTTGAGAGTCGTTACTAAAGCGACGAACCTGAAAGGTAGAAGAGTAGAAAGCGAGAAAAAAGAGAAGGGATTAGGCATCCTGCCTAAAGAAAAAAGGGCGGACTACTAAGATGGCAGGAAGAGCTATCCCAGCTATTCCTGCCAAAGCACCCTAGGTCCACCATCCAATAGCGGTCTAACAATCCATCGAACACAATCCGTGTTCTGATCATCCTGATCAGTACATCCATGTTTCCACGTCGTCCTGACAGGATTAAATTTAACAGACGAATCGGGAAATAGGGTTGAGAAATGTTGCTTTTGCATTCGCTCATTGAGCTGGGTTACTGGCTCAAACCCGCATAAACAGTGGCATCTCAGAAAAACAGCTGTCCATTCAAGACATCTTCCCGCAGGTTAAAACACCCTTTGCTTACGCGCTGTGTAGGAAATAGCTTACAGGTGCAGGGGATAATGCTTACCATCTTTCCACTGCCAATTTTGGTCTATATTTTAAGTTGATTATGAGTGATCAAAATAAGAACAGCATGAGCACGGCGTCTCTCGTTTTTTTACCCCCCCAAGCACTGGCCAATCTTAAGCAGGGCTATCTGGCGTTTACCGGTTGGGAAGGACTGGATGACCCATTTTTGGAAAATCGCCGCGTCTACCAACCCGAACAGTTAGTGGAACCCATGTCCGACGGTGAGTTTGCTCAAGCGCTCGAAAAGCATTACCAAGCCATGGATGACAACATGAAAAACATGGTGAGCTGGGAATACTATTTAGAGCAG
>JBFHVZ010000080.1:0-15666 GCA_041589295.1 Pseudomonadales bacterium | reverse complement strand
GTAATAAAAACTGACGGGGTTAAAAATAAAATTAAATATTCGTAAATGGGTTACCAACACGACGCGTGCGATTTTGGGTGGTTCTGAACCCTCTGCCACCATGCCCTGCTGTACAAGCTGTGCTTGCACATTGTCGATAACATCTTGCTTTAGTTGTAAATGACAGGGCAACTGATCATAGGCAGGTTTGTCGTCAACCGATTTTGAAACACGGCGGCTTGTCTTACTGAGATTTTTATCTTTGCCGCGATACTGAAAAAAATCACTGCGTTTGAATCGCATTAGATGGTACCAACGCTCACCTAATAGCGAATGCTGCGCTGCTAGCGCAGGCCACTCATCCAAATCCAACGCCAACATAAACAAAGGGTAAGTAAAGCTATGGGACATGGGCACAAAACGGCGATGGCGAACCTCGCCAACGTAGACAGCGCTGTTTAGAGGGTCTGCGACTAGAGGCTCAGCAACGGACAACACCATTAGAGTTCAATCCCAAATGCTTTGGCCACTCGCAACGCGCTGTTCACGCCGTCTTCATGAAAGCCGTTGAACCAATACGCGCCACAATAATGGGTGCGATTGTGCCCGCTGATTTCATGATGACACTGCTGCGCATGAATACCATCAAGGGTAAACACAGGGTGACTGTAATTGTATTGCGCAATGATTTTATCTGGATCAATTTCGGGTGTGCGATTCAAGGTCACTAAAAACGTGTCCTGCGCATCGTAAAAATTTTGCAGCATATTCATGTTGTAGGTGAGCGTAGCCGTGTCACTGTTACGCTGTGGAATATGGTAGTTCCAACTGGCCCATGCCAATGCTTTTTTAGGCATGAGTCGTGTGTCGGTATGCAAGACCACGGCGTTATCTTGGTACGGCAAAGCGCCCAGCACGCGGTTTTCTGCCGCCGTCGGCTCGGCCAACATGGCTAACGCTTGGTCACTGTGACACGCGAACACCACTTCATCAAATTCGTATTCTTTGCTTTCTTGCATGTTTGCATCTGAACCCTGCTGTACCACAAGGGTGACACCCTGTTCGTGACGACGCACGGTTTGAACTGGCGAGTTGTAATGAATACGATCTTTAAACGAAGCCGTAAGCGGTTCGATATACGCACGGGAGCCACCACTGATCACTCGCCATTGTGGGCGATCATCCACACTTAGCATGCCGTGGTTGTTAAAAAAGCGTAGGAAGAATTTAAGCGGGAAATCCATCATCACATCGGTGGAGGCCGACCAAATGGCCGCCCCCATAGGCACTATGTAATGATGAATGAAGCCGTCGCTATAACGGTTGGCCGTTAGGTATTCGCCTAGGGTTTCACTGTCGCCAATGCTGTCGGCTTTGAGAGCGGCCACGGTTTCTTTATTAAAGCGCAAAATGTCGCGGATCATGCGCAGGAACTTTGGTCGCACCAGATTCAATCGTTGGGCAAACAAGGTATTGAGATTGGTGCCATTGTATTCCAGCCCTGTGTTTTCGCAGCGCACACTAAAGCTCATGTCGGAGGCTTCGCTGGCTACGCCAATTTGATCCATGAGCTTGATAAAGTTGGGGTAGGTCCAATCATTAAAGACAATAAACCCAGTATTGATTGGGTAGGTCACGCCGTTGCGCTCAACATCTATGGTGTGAGTGTGCCCGCCTAAATAGTCGTTGGCTTCAAACAGGGTGACATGGTGTTCGCGATTCAATAAGTACGCTGTGGTTAAACCAGCAATGCCGGAGCCAATGATGGCAATATTTTTCTTTGTAGTGGCCATGGTGTCCATCATAGTTAATCAGTTAATTTGGTTGTGGCGGTTTGCTCGTCTTTGCCAGCGGGATTATCCGGTGGCACATGACGCGAGGTTTTGCCAAGCAACCAATGTTTAAAACGATACGGCAGCCAACTAATAACTTTTAGCGGCCATGTAAAACGACGTGGAAAATGCACATCAAATTTAGAGGTTTGCAGCCCGGCTATCATTCGCTGGGCAGCTTCTTGTGCGGACACTTTACCTGGCATTGGAAAATCATTTTGATCGGTTAACGGTGTGCTCACAAAGCCTGGACTGACCACGCGCACATCAATGCCTTCGTGTTGCAGGTCCAACTTTAACGATTCTGCAAAGTAGCTTAACGCCGCCTTTGACGCGCCATAGGCTCCGGCACGGGGCAATGCTTGATACGTAACACTGCTGGACACGAACACCAATTGGGCTTTTTTCTGTTTGTTAATTGCAGCACGTCTTAACAGTGGCAGCGCGCCATTCACTACATTTAACGCGCCGAAAAAGTTGGTGTTCATAACGCGCTTAACACTGTCCATATCTATGGCGACCGAATTTATGTATTCGCACGTTCCGGCGTTAATCAGCACTTGGTTTACGCCATGGAACCGTTCGGCGATGGTATGGCTGGCTGCCATAACAGAAGATTCATCACTGATGTCCATGGGCTGAACGAAGACACTTAAATGGGGAAACTGGTGTTCTAAATCGGTTTGAATTTGCTGCAACAAGGCTTGTCGGCGTGCACTTAAAATTAAACTGACAGGGTTTGATTCACTGGCAGTCTGCGCGTAGGCGCGGGCCAGTGCCAAGCCTATACCGCTGGACGCACCGACAATCCAAATTACGTTGTTGGCCCCGGTCATGGCATTAGTTCCCTTTTTTGGCGTAGGCTTCATTAATGATACGCACAGGTACGGGATTCAGTTCACGCACGATACCCACCCAGCTCATGACTTTAAGCACGTAATACGTAATGTCGATTTGCCACCAAACAAACCCCTGACGGGTAGACACGGCAAAGCGGTGGTGATTGTTGTGCCAGCCTTCGCCCAAGGTCAGCAACGCCAACCAAAAGTTATTACGGCTATGATCTTTAGTGTTGTAGCGACGACTGCCCCAAACGTGACCTAACGAGTTAATGGTAAAGGTGCCGTGAAACAGCAAAACCGTTGAAATAAAAAAGCCCCATACCAACATCTGCCAACCGTTTGTTTCCAGCGCTGGGTAATAAGCCGCGCACCATTCACCCAAGCCATACATAAACACCGCCACGCTAATGGGCACCAAGCTGTCGAAGCGATTTAAAAAGCGCAATTCAGGAAATTTAGCCAAATCTTTAATGACGCTGTAATCGGTTTTAAAGCCTTGCTCACTCATAAACCAGCCCACATGGCTGCGCCAAAAACCGTGTTTAATGGGCGAGTGTAAGTCTTGGTCTTCGTCGGAATGTTTGTGGTGATTACGATGGTGAGCGGCCCACCACAACGGACCACGTTGACTGGCCATATTGCCAATGACCGCAAACACAAATTGCCAAGCGCGATTAGTTTTATAACTGCGATGGGAAAAATAGCGGTGATAAAACGCGGTAATGGCAAACATGCGTAACCAGAAAAACCCTAAACACACAGCCACCGCCACAGCACTTGCACCGGTGAACAACACAGCCAAACATCCTAGGTGCACCACCACAAATGGAATACAACGTACCCAATTGATACGGTTCCCATCGGCTTCGCTTGCAGTTTGCGCCTCGCTGTCAATCCACCGAACTAAATTTCGCCACCATGGGTTTTGCTTAACCGCCGCACTGGGTTTCATGATATTGCTGCCTCAAGTAATAGATCATCCGTGGACGGGTTGGCCGTTTGCAGTGATAACTGTTTAAACGCGTCTTTCGTGGCTTTTACCGAACTGGCATGGTCCACTATGGGCGTTGGATATTTAAGCGCTTTAGCTTGCGCCGCGCTGGGGCTATGAACATCTTTGCTGTTCAAACTTTTTAATTCGGGCACATAGCGTTTTATAAACTGCCCGTCTGCATCAAACCGTTCGGACTGACGAGTGGGATTGAAAATACGGAAGTAAGGTGCGGCATCCACCCCTGTGGATGCGCTCCACTGCCAACCGCCATTATTGGAGGCGAAATCACCATCCACCAGCTTAGACATAAAATAGGCTTCGCCTAAGCGCCAATCTAAAAACAAATGCTTGGTAAAAAACATGGCGACCACCATGCGCAGTCGATTGTGCATCCAACCGGTTTGATTTAGCTGACGCATGGCGGCGTCCACTATGGGATAACCTGTGTTGCCGGTTTTCCATGCTTCAAACAGTGCTTGATCCTTACGCCACGCTAAACCGTCTGTATCGGCTTTAAAGGGTTTGTGTTTGCACAGCTCTGGGTAGGCAAATAACAAGTGACGATAAAACTCGCGCCAAATTAATTCGTTAATCCAAACGCTCACACCGTCTTTGCCTTCGCTTAACGAACGACCATGGCGACTTAGGGCAGCTTGCACACATTGTGTGGTGCTCAATGCGCCTATGGCTAAATAAGGCGACAATACACTGGTGGCTTCGCGGGCGGGATAATCGCGGGATTCGGCGTAGTCATCTACTTTGCTTTCGACATAAGCGTCCAAACGATCTAACACATAGTCTTCACCCACGGGCCATAAATCGGCAAAGGTATCAGTGCTAACTAATTGGGTGTCATCTGATTGAGCGTCTTGCAATTTAGCATCTTGGAGTTGGTCGAGTGCTGCTTGCGCCGCTTGCAGGTCACTTTTTAAAAAAACTAGGTCAGAACTTTGTATTTTAGATTGTGCGCTTGGTTGAGACAGCAAGCCACGGGCCTTGTGCGGAAACTCCGCCACAAACGCGCGCTTAAACGCACTGTAAACCTTGTACATGTCACCGCTTTTTGTCAGCACTTGGCTCGGTGCAATCATGCACTGGTCCACATAGGTTTCCATTGCGATGCCGTGGGCAGCTAAGGCGTTTTGTACAGCCTGCGCGCACGTGCGTTCGTTTAATTCGTATTCATCATTACAGTAAACGGTTTTGATTTTGTGCTGCACACACCATTGTGTAATGCGCTCAGGTAAATCACGAAAGCGATCGTATGCAGGGGTGTCTGACGCCACAATCAATAGCGGGACATTAAGTGCATCGAAGCTGGCTTGCAAGGCAAGCAGGTGACGTAAGATCAATGACCGCTTGGCTGGCGCAATACCATGTTCGTCCCACTGGCCTTGCGTAAGCCAATACAGAGCCACTGTTGGGCCGCTTTCCATGGCAGCCCACAACGCAGGGTTATCGTAGGTACGCAAATCACTGCGCAGCCAAACCAAATTCATGATGTCGGTCCTCGCTAAAATTAAATTTGGTTTTGCAAACCCAGTTCCGAAGGATAGGGATACATGGCCGCTATGTTGGTGTCTGCTTTGTATTTATTGACAAAAAACTTCAGCAACGTCATGGGTACAACCAAGGGCACAATGCCTTGGCGGTATTGTTCAATCAAGCCCATGACTTCGGCTTTTTCGTCTTTGCTCAAACAACGCTTAATGTGTTTTTGAATACGATACAGCAAGTTTGCATGTTGTGGGCGACGCACTGGTTTTTTCAGAGCATCCATAAACAGCTCGATGTAGTTAGCCGCAACCTGTTCTATATTGGCGGTTTTTAGATCCGCCAGCATGCGACCCATTTCGCGCATGGCTTTTTCTTTGTGAATGCGCAATTGCAATTTATGACGACGGTGAAATTCAAGCAGCGCGTTAACGGTTAAATTCGCCATCACTTCTGTTTGCCACTCGTAATAAGCGTAGACGCGCATGAGAAAATGTTCGCGTAGCATGGCGTCATTTAGCTGTCCTGCTTCAATGACCGGCACAATGGGGTTCAATTTCATAAATTCGTCGGCAAAGGCACCGGCGGCACTGGTGGCTGGGTATCCATTTTCGGAATACACCTTAGAACTGTTCACGCCACAGCTTGGGCTTTTCTGCATAAATACAAAACCACTGATGCCTTCAAACTGACTCTGGGTTTGGTGGGCGTACTGACGCAGTTGTTCTGTGTAGTCTTGGTCTGGGTGGTCGGTGGCAATAACGCGAATGTCATCGCCTTTGGCCACCATGCGAATGGGCGGGCGTGGCACCGACATGCCAATGCCAACCTCTGGACACACAGGTTTAAAATCAAAGTAGGTTGAAAGCACATCGGTGCAGTAACGGCTGCGCTTATGGCCGCCGTTAAAACGAACCTCTGAGCCGGTTAAGCATTCGCTGATGCCTAGCACGGGCTTAGATTGAGAACTGGGCTTGGCCGATGAAATCTTAACGTTTTGCATGGGGTCACCTGTGTGATGTTGTCGTCTAAGCGGCTCTTACAGCTGCTATCACTGGGCTGTGCCAAGGTCTGTGCCAACAGCTATGCCAGCGGTTATGACGTTTTACGCAGGTAGCCCCCCATTTGGATCACTGCGGTTCACAGTGAATTCACAGCAGCCTAAGGCCTAGGCCTGCTGCCGTGCCAACGACTCTACCCAAGTCTCAACCAGCGCCTGCGCCAACGCCCAACCACTTGCAAATGCAGCTTGTACGCCCTGCTGTTTGGTCTCGGCCAACCAGTAGTCACCACACACATGCAGGCCGCCAGCGGTGCTGCCATAGGCCTGTCCAACGAGTTGGTTAAGCGGTGTGGCAGTACTATTGGCATACAACCAGCGGTGCACATGCACAGCAAGAACATGACCACTCAGGTTGAGGCCCAGCTCAGGATGCGCTTGCGATAACCAGTCTTGCAGCGCTGCCATAAGCTGCTGCTCCACCTCGGCTTTGGGTGTGTCTGTGTGCTGTTCTGACCAAGGTGTTTGCGCTTGTATTTGCATCACCGCTTGCGGGCCACGCTGGGGCTTAGTGTGCTCCAAGGTTAGCTGGGCAAGCACGTCATTGCCCGCTAAGACAACAAAGGCTGGCAAAGCCGCCGATGCAAGCAACGCCTTAGCCTGTGCATCCAGCACCACACCCATGACCCACTGGGGCGCGATGTATGCCTGCGTCAGCTGAGCCACAAGTCTGTCGATTTCTGTTCGGTCCGCTTCAGTTGAAGCACTGGCCAAAAGATCTAAAGCTTGTTGCACCGGCACCGCCAGCACCACCTGATCAAAGTCGCCCAATACTTGGTGTGCTTCATCCAACACCTGCCAACGCCCATCGGCTTTTTTTAGCTGTGCCACACGCGTGGCAAACTGCACATTGAGACCTTCGCTCATGGCACGGGTCAGCGCACTGTTGCGATTTAGACCCACGTAACCAGATTGCTCATACTCGCGCTCGCCCGCTCCCACTGGCCAATGACCTACACGACCGACTGCTTGGAATTGATCTAGCAAGGCTTGAAACTGTACCGCCCCAGCAAAGTCACTTTGCACGTCAAAGTGGGTACAGCCCAAATCAAATCCTGCTTCAATATCAGGTGCCGCCGCTTGATCTATTACTAAGCGCTTTGAACTTAAACGGCCACCGCTGCCCCGTGCTTTTTCAAACACGGTTACCTCGCAACCGGCTTCTTGTAATTGGGTCGCCGCCGCTAAACCGGCCATACCCGCACCGATCACAGCAACGCTAACAACAGCTGAATTAGTGCCTTGATTCATAATCCAATCTCTCAATGCTTGTCACAAAAATATGCGTAAAATTCTGGGGTTACGTAGCCTTTACGCACTTGGGCATGGAACAGATCACTGCTTTACCAATGCCCAGTAATGGGCTAGATTCAGCGGCTTACACGCTTTAAAAGATGAGTACGCCGTTGGTTTCTTCCACCGAACAGCCATCCTTAAATGAATTGGTTTTGCGCATTGCCGAGCATCAGGACAAGCAGTCATTCGCTGCTTTGTTTCATGCGTGTTCGGGTCGATTAAAAGCTTATGCCATGCGCTGTGGCGCAAACGACCACGACGCAGAAGAGATCGTGCAAGAAGCCTTAGCCACGGTTTGGCACAAGGCCCACCAGTTTAATCCGGCCACCGCATCCGCCATCACATGGCTGTACACCATTGTCCGTAATAAACGCATCGACTTTGCTCGCAAGACCAAAAACGTCCAAGTTATGTCGGACGATTTATGGCCCGACAGCGAACCCGAAAACGACCTGTGGCAAGACAGCCCAAACAATGATGTTTCTGAGCATGTAGAAAGTGATCTAAATGCTCAACTCGTGCGTACTATGATTGAAGCCCTGCCACAGGAGCAGCGGCAGATCGTTTACAAGGTGTACTTTGAGGGCAAGTCCCACAGCGAAATCGCCGAAGAATTGGATTTACCTTTAGGCACGATTAAATCCAGGCTCCGACTGGCAATGAAGAAGTTGGACGCCTTAGCAAAAGAGCAGATGTCATGGCTAATTATCATCCTGCTGATGAACTATTAATGCAGTTTGCGGCTGGGCAACTCACCAACGCCTTAGGCGTGATGGTGGCTTGCCACCTTGAGTCGTGCCCGCACTGCGCCCATCAAGTAAAGCTTTACAACCACCTTGGCGGTGAGTTGTTAGCCGAACAAAGCGAAGCCCCCGTAAGCGCCGCGCTGCTGGAGCAAGCGTGGGCAAAAGCCCAAGCACCCGAAACACCCAACCCGTTTGCCAACGTGGGCGACGCACGTGTGCCGCGTCCACTGCGCCGTTTTGTACCGGGTTATTACGACGACGTACCTTGGGGTGGTTTTAGTAAAAGCATTCAACAATGGGATCTGCCCATTTCGGATAGCCAATACACCGCACGCTTTTATAAAATTGCAGCGGGTAAAGAATTGCCCGAGCACACCCACAAAGGAAATGAATTTACGTTAGTGATGACGGGCAGTTTTTCAGATAAAAGCGGCGACTATCACGCAGGGGATTTTATTCTGGCCGACGAACATACCCGTCACCAGCCCAGAGCCCACATGAGCGAAGATTGCATTTGTTTTGCGGTAATGGATGCGCCGTTAAAACTGACAGGCTTTTTTGGCCGGATGTTGAATCCGTTTTTGAGTTAAAGTTTCAGGAAAGAACGTTCCTGATCTAAATCATACTTTTGGCTCTCACAAACTAGTCAAGCCCGCATAACATCGCTCACTACGCACAGGTGCGACATTTGGTCGCACAGACAAATTGTACAAGAGTGGTAGCATGCCGACGTCTTTTAAGGAGTCGGTATGAAACACACGTTACTCGCTAGCTACATTGCCTTCCTCAGCTTGTCATCCGCTCACGCGGAACACACCCAGCTCGATACCATAACCGTCACCGCTGCACGTGAAGGTGAACAAAACTTAAGTCAGGCCCTCTCCGTAGGTTTGGTCAAAGAAGACCAACTAGAACAAGAAAACGGCGGGCATCTTTCCAATTCATTAAACAGCATTGCCGGTACCTATTTGATTCCATTGCACGGTGGTCAGGGTCATATGACGGCTATTCGTATGCCGCTGAATACCCAAGGCTATTATTTATTTTTGCAAGATAATTTGCCCGTTCAGTCTTCCGGTTTTTTTAACCACAATGGGCTTTGGTGGACGTCTTATCAAACGGGTAGCAACGGCGTTGAAGTTTTAAAAGGTGCCGGTACAGTGTTACACGGAAGCAACGCAGTGGCCGGTACCGTAAACGTATTAAGTGCACAGCCGCAATTTGATAACAGCGGTAAAGCCAATCTGGATGCAAGCGATCAGGGTTACCATAAAGTTCGTGTGCACCAAAACGTCAGCCTTAATGACAATCACGCTATTCGTTTAGCCGCATCTCGCAGTTACGACGAAGGTTGGCGAGACCATACTGCCAATGAACGCCAAGAGTTAAACCTACAACACCAATTTCAAGACCAACGCTGGGTCATACGCAACCAGCTATTGGTGTCAGACCTGCGCAACGAAATGGCCAGTGCGTTAGATAAAGACACGTTTGAACAAGATCGCACCAACGATGGTTTACCAGAAAGCGTGCGACAATACGATCCAACCCGAGAAACAACCTACCTGCGATTATCAAGTGATATTCGCATTGCACTACAAAAGGGGGATGAGTTAAGCCTCATTCCATACATTCGTGAAAACACCAATCACTATGTCGCTACGTGGAAAAAGTTTTACCCCAAAATAGAAAACAATTACCAAACTGCAGGATTACTCACCAAATACACCCATCACTATTTCGATGGCAGCCAGACCATAATTGGTGGCGACCTTGAATACACAGTGGCCGATCAACTAACCTATCAACCCGTGAACTTGACCTCGGGCAGCACGGACTATGTTGCGGGCACGCGCTATTTTGACGATGAAGTCACGTATCAGGCCAGCGCCCTTTTCGTTCAGCACGAACAAACAGTCACTGACAAACTCCGCCTAGGCGTAGGCCTGCGTTACGACCAAATGTCCTTCGAGTTAGATAATAAACTGGCCGCCACCGATAACGACGGCTTCGGTAATCGCAGTTTAGAAGATCGCAGTGACGACTTTTCCCACCTATCGCGCAAGTTTTCTTTGCACTATCAGTACCTAAACCAAGCAGCGCTGTATGCCCGTGCATCCGAAAGTTTTCGCACACCCACAGGGAGCGAACTTTATCAATTAAGTTCAGGCGATAACGGCAGTTTGGACAATGGTGTAAAAGCCGAGACCGCCACAACCTACGAAATTGGTCATAAATTTTTAGGCGCGCACAACGCCATTGACGTTGCCATTTATCACATGATGGTGGAAGACGCGATCAGTAATGCCTACGACAGCAACGGAGAACAATTTAGAACCAACGCAGGATTGGTATTGCACAGAGGGATCGAAGTTTCGTACTTGCAACAGCTGGGTGATGCATTGCGTTTTCAGTTCAGTGCAACTAGGGCTGAACACCGCTATTTAAAATTTGTACAAAATCAAGGCAGCAGCAAAGAACAAGATTTGTCTGGCCAAGAAATGGCGCAAGCACCACGCTACATGGTTAACAGCCGTATTTTTTACAACCCGACCGCTCTACCGCAGTTAAACACACAACTGGAGTATCAAGTCATTGCAGACTATTGGATGGATGACGCTAACAGTAAGCGCTACGGCGGCTTTCATTTACTCAACGCCAAAAGCCATTACCAAATAAACCCTAACCTGAGTGTAAATTTGCGCGTTGAAAACCTCATGGACGTGGACTACGCCAGTCAAGTGAGCATCGCCTACGGTAAAGAACGCTATACACCCGCTGCCCCACGCAGTGTTTTTGCAGGGCTGGCACTTGCATGGTAAACATTCGCAGTTTTACGTTGCATCGCTGGGCAGGCCTACTGGCCAGCGTGTGGCTGATGGTGTTGTGCATTACGGGAATTTTTTTGGATCACAAAAAAGATTGGGCATTTTTGTGGGATTGGCAGTGGCCCAGTGCTCTGATGTCTGACGCTGCTGCCGAGCGAGCAACAGCAGCGCGATTTAGCATGGTCAAATACTTAGATGGAAATTGGGTTATGTGCGAACCCACTGGCTGTCAGGTTCAACAACAAACATCGCAACAAGCAGCTCAACCACCATCTTGGCAGGCAAGCCGTTTTGATGATCATCCCAGTAGCGCAATGCCAATGATTCGCCACCTTCTACTTTGGCAGGATTCACTGTGGTTGGCGACCAGTCATGGCATTTGGCGCAGTGTCGATAGTGGAATGTCATTTCAATACTATGCACTTGATTCGTACAACGTAACCTATCTCGCGGCCGACAAAACACTTTATGCCGTGCTCGACTATAGCAGTATCGTTCAGCAAACAACCTCAAATGTGTTTTTGCCCGTTGAGATACCTTCGCCTTCTATTGAGACACTTCCAGAACAAGTAAACCTTTCGAGATTAAGCCGCGACCTTCATTACGGTCGTGGTTTTTTCGGGCAGCATATTGATGTTTGGATAAACGACATTGCAGCGGTACTGATCCTTTTGTTATGCATTTCGGGTTTATATATGTGGTTGTGGCGACGTAAACCGAAAAAGCAGTACGCAAATCGGTTTACTTTTTTCTTGCGCTGGCATCGTCTGTTAATTGGGCCTGCAGCCATACTAGGCATACTTTACTTGTGCATTACAGGCATACTTCTAGATCACAGCGACGACCTTCGTAATGAAATGCGGACCTTTGAGTTTGATCGTGCTCACCTAACGCCGGTCTACCAACTTTCAAACTGGCAACAACAAATTACCAGCATTGCTGCTTTGGATACGCAGATATTTATTGGTACACGTCTCGGCATGTGGGCTTGGGACAATCAGCAACTTAAACGCATTTTTACAGGCTACGCTTGGTCTGCTACTCGTATAGACACACAAGTGTATATAGGCGGCATGGGCGCACCCAGCGCCATCATTAATGCTGAGAAAACGACGTTAGTAAAACCAGTGGGGCACATGCCCAGCGATGTTACTGCGATAAACGACAAAGTAATTTGGAAAACTCACCATGGACTAGAATACAGCGATGGACAACCAGTCACATTAGAAGCTCCCAAGTCCAATTCGCTCGCCTTGTATTTTGCGCTGGATGCTTTGCATAGTGGTGCGATTTTTCACAAGCAGTTTAAGTGGGTGAACGATGCCATCGCTTTGCTGGCATTAGTGGCTATGTTGTCGGGTTTGTATCGTTTTTTAAAATGGTTAAAAGCGCGATTAAGAGTAAAAATTCGAGCGTCAAACAAAACGGTGTAACACACTAAAACAAATCCACGTCGTCGGATTGTTTTTGGGGTTTGTCTTTTAAGTGCTCTAGGTTGACTTCACAGCGCACGATTTCTACTTCTAATTGATCTAAATACGAAATCAATTTATCGCTGGCTTGCTCCATTAGTTTGAGTTTTTCGTAAGCGGCTTGCTCGTTGCCTTGGTCGTGTTTTTCCATGGCTTGCTTGCCGTATCTGTGTACGTCTTTGTGTGGGGCTTCTAATTCTTTAAACGCGGTTAAGCCTTTATATTTTTTTCCTTCGCCTTGGTAATACCAATCGCCTAGGCGACAGTGTTCATGGTCGTCAAACTGGGCGCCTTCCTCAGCCAAATTCCAAATGTAGCGATACACACCAGCCTTCCACACCACGTGGTCTAACTTCACGGTTTGCAAAAAACTAATGTGTGACGAATTACGAATCACGCGGAACATGTTTTTTGAAACATTGGTGATATCACCAACAATGACTTTGACGCTGTCGGTTTGTTCTGAGAGCGCCTGTGTAGAGGTACCCACTTCGTTGATTTGTCCGCTTACCTGACTGGTTTGTGAGGTGATGGCATCCACCAGCGAGGTAATTTCGGAGGACGCTTGCGTGGACTTTTGCGCCAGCGTGCGCACTTCGTCGGCGACCACGGCAAAGCCTCGCCCTTGTTCGCCCGCCCGAGCGGCTTCGATGGCGGCATTTAACGCGAGTAAGTTAGTTTGTTCTGAAATGGTTTGAATTTCTGACACAAAGGTGACGATATCGTTGCCGTGGGAGGCTAAGGCTTCGACCGCTGAAACAGCATCGCGGGTGCGGGTATCTATGCTATTTAGGCTACTTGCAATGTGGCTCAGCAGGATATGGATTTGATCGAAACTGCTGACACTGTCGCTGAGGGCATCGTGCTGTTTGTCCAGTTCATTGGACGAGTTCGCCACCGCATGGCGGATGACATCTATGGTTTGGGTGCTGTCGATCCACAGTGTGTATAAATGCTGCTGATTGTCCATTTGCTTAAGCGCATAGCTGCGCTGCAACTCGGCGACTTCTTTAATCCCTTCCATTAGCTCTGCCTTGGCCTTCATCTCTTTCATTTGGGCCACTAAGCGAGCGTTTTCCTGCTTGAGGGATTCTACTTCCTCTGACGCCTTTTTGTTCCACAGCATGACAATACGGTCCTGTTCCTTGGATGCCTTCTTTGTTGAGTATAGACAGGGATTTAAAAGACAAAAAAATGCCCCGGCCACAAGTGGACGGGGCGAACCGTGATTAGCTTGATGAGAGAGAATGCCATTCAAAAACACGTGTGTGGTTCCGAACAACGAGGTTAATAGTATTCATTCTCATTTAACTTGTCGAGAATGATTCTCATTTATTTTTAGGTTTTTTGAAGATTGGCTGTTTACGACCAGTTCAACCACCTAGTGAGTGCTCTATCGAATTGCCTATCCAGTGCCTTGCTCAGTAACCCTGATAAACCCAGCCCGCTAGAGCAAGCCCTGAAAGCGCGATAAAACTAAACGGGTAAGGCTGAGCGAGGTAAGGCTAAAGAGATGAGGTCAGATCACCTAAGCGCGGAGCAAGATCAAGCGCGAGGCGTAGGGAGATAAGTGCCCAGCCTTCGCTGGGCAAGTGGTTCCGGCTAAATCTAAACCGATTCGGCAGTGGGTGCTGGGCTCGCGGCTTGAGTGTTTTGCCCTTGCTGCACCACCTGAGCATTAAGCGCCTTTATGCGGCGTGACATGTTTTCCAGCAGTGTCATGGCGGTTTCGGGTTTGGCCCGAATCAGGTCCACAAAGCGCTCTTTGGGGATGCTTAATAATGTGCAGTCGGTACTGGCGGTGACGGTGGCATTACGGGTTTCGCCGGTAAATACGGCCATGGCCCCAAACATTTCGCCTTCCAGCACTTCACCTACTTTTACGCCCTGAATCGTGACATCCGCATGGCCTGACATCAGTTGGTAAACTGTGTCGGCCTGCGCACCTTCGTGGATAATCACGTGGCCCGCATGAATGTGTTCAAACCCTTTTGGCGCGCGCACATTGGCTTTTAGGTGATGGTGAGCCAATACCCGCTGATAAATCGCCAAGGTAGTCAGTAGGTAATTACTCCAATGATGCTGACGCACTAGATCACCGTACACGTATTCCACAAAATCATCGCGGTGAATCAGTTCGACTTCGGCGTCGGCTTGTACGATGGCGTCGCCGTGGGGTAGGCCAAATACGCGAGGTAAGGAGAATAAGTCCCCTGCTTCGAAACACAGTACATCGGCCCCTTTGGTGCTGATTTGCACTAGGCCTTCTTTGACGCGACCAAGGTAATGGTGGTCAACCGTGTCGTACAGCGGTGTTTCTTCCTGAAAATGCTGACATTGAATGGGGCCTTGATAGGCCTGCATGAGTTTCTGCCCCAGCGATTGCTGGCGTTCTATAAGGTCGTCCACCTGAGACGGGATTTCGCCCAAAAAAAACATGATGTGTCAGTCATAAAGCCTTGGAGGAGGTGGCCATTTTTACCACATTTGTCAGCCAATGACTGTAGATAAACGCCGTTATGGCGAAGGCTGTCTAATTCTTGTGCCGTGGGTCACAGACATCAAAATTTCTTGCGCCGAAATATCATCGGGAAAGAAACACCCACTGATTTTGGCATCGGCCAGACTGACACCGGACATCTTGGTGCCACGAAAATCAATGGAGCGAATGTCAGCCCCGCGAAAGTAAGCATTGGATAAATCCAAGCCGCGTACGTCCATCTGACGCAGATCTAAACCCCGAAAATCGCAACTGGTCAGGTCGCATGTCTTTCCTTGGGCTTTTAACTTGTTAAACTCCTGCACCTTTTCTGCCCTGAGCAGTTGGTACATGGGGTCCTGTGTGATTCGTGGACTCATGCTCATAGTGGTAAAAATTCCTTTTTGCCTAATAGTAAGTGATAGCCCATGGCAGCCCTGGGTCAAATGAAGTGATGCGTTCAACCCCTAAGCAGGGCTTTATTCTCAGCCACCATTGGCATGACACCCCCCAAGGTTTGTGCCTAACCTACTGGCTAAGCACCGACCAAGGCCCTGTGTGCCTGACGTTTGCGCAGCAGGAAATCGTATGCTTTGCCCCTGCCGCGCAGCAGGCCAATGTGCCTAACTGGCCAGAGTTGCGTT
>JBFHVZ010000079.1:0-15694 GCA_041589295.1 Pseudomonadales bacterium | reverse complement strand
GGGGTGGAGTGGAAAGTGGGCTCCATCACCGACATCGAAAGCCTGCGCCGTGCCATGCCAGAAAAACCCGACGCGGTATTTCACTTGGCAGGCGACACCAGTACTTGGGCTCTTAACAACAAACGCCAATATAAAACCAATGTCACCGGCAGCGCTAATTTGGCAGAAGTCGCACTGGCAAAGCGCGCCAGCCGTTTCATTCACACATCTTCTATTGCCATTTATGGTTTCCACGACGAAGTCATCGACGAAAACAGCGAAAAACGCGGGGCAGACTGTCCTGTACCTTACTGCCGCACCAAGTACTTAGGTGAGGAAGCCGTGCGCGAGCGCATCAAAGACGGTTTGGACGCCGTGTTTTTAAACCCAGCGGCTATTATTGGGCCTTATGACGAACACAACTGGGTGCAGTTTTTTCATTTGATCCACCAGCAAAAACTCCCCGGTGTCCCCCCTGGCAGCGCCACTTGCTGCTTCGCGCCGGAGGTCGCCAGTGCTCATATCAATGCTTTTGTACACGGCCGCACGGGTGAAAACTACATATTAGGCGGTCCGGACGCGCGCTTTTTGGATATCGCACAGTGGATCGGCCAACGCTTAAATAAACCTGTACCTGACCGCCCTTTACCGGGCTGGCTACTCAAAACCCTAGGTCATGCCAGCTCGCTATTTTCGTATCTCACGCGCAAAGAACCGTCTGTAACCATCGAAAAAGCCGACATGGTTTGCGCCGATGTATTAGGTAGCAGCGATAAAGCCGTTCGCGAACTACACTATAAGGCAGACATTCCTCTCGCAGAGATGCTGGAAGCGACCTACCAATGGTGGTCCGGGCAAGAGGAAAAACAAAAGCAGGCTGCGTAAGACCTGCACCACAGTTATCAATGAGGCTAGCGCTGTGGTCATCTTGGTCTGAGCCGGTCATTAGGACTGGTGTCGTCTGCATTAAGCAAGAACAGGAAGGCTCGCTGAATGGACCATCTCATCAAAGCCCTCAAGCAGTACATGGGGGTTTGGCAGCTAAAGCAATTGGGCGTTATCCACAAAACCCACGGTAGCTGGCATTGGTCAGGCACTGTGGACACGGATGGACGCTACACTGTGCGCCCGCCCTTCGACACAGCACCACAACGACACCTCACGGAGTGGATCAACAACGCAATTCAGCGCAACCTTTCCATTCAATTATCGGATGATCGCTCGCAGCTCTTGTACCGTTCGGTCATGGAAGAAAACTGCTGGCTTTGGTTTTATGCCGAACACCCATTCAAAGACGCCGATCAATGGATCGAGCAACACAGCGCCAGTGTCAATTTACTTGCTAGCAGTTTGCTCGAACTGGGCGCAGAGTCCGTCCAAAGCCTTTTCGTGCAGTCGATTTTAGATAACTCACCAAACCTGATATCCATTCGAGATCGCAGCGGCCGCCTATTGTTAGTCAACCAAGCGTTTCGCGACTGGGTACGCAAAGGGCAACAGCTCGTCGGCAAATCCTTGTTTGAAGTGTTTCCCCACGACGTAGCAGAACGCTTACACGACCAAGACATCAAAGTCTTTAACTTAGGCGAAGTCTTTACCTACGACGAAACCGTGCACAACCGCGACGGCGACGAACGCACCTTTCTCACCATGAAGTTTCCTGTCACCCAAAACATCCATCAAAGCGCCGTTTGCACCATAGCCACGGACATCAGCGAACGCACAGATTACGAACGCAAGCTGCAAGAGTCTGAATCCAGTTTACGCATCATCATTGAAAGTTTGCCCACGGCCATTGTGATTTTGGATACTAACCAAGGCCGCTTTGAGGAAGTCAACCGAGGGGCCGAAATACTGTTTGGGTTAAGCCGCTTACAACTGTGCAAAATGGGTCCCAGCGATGTCAGCCCAGAAACGCAAGAAGGTGGACAGCTTTCCGAAGATGCGGCTCGACGTCAGATTGCCAAAGCCATGAACGGTGAAACCCCAGTGTTTGAATGGGTTCATCAGCACATTTCTGGCCGACAAATACCCTGCGAAGTCCGGCTGGTGCGATTGCCTAAATCCGAAGGTGCGCGAGTCATGGGCATCATCACCGACATCAGTGATCGTAAAGCAGCGGAGCAAGCCCTGCGCAACGAACAAAGCAGACTCAATTATCTCGCCCACCACGATACCCTGACCCAGCTACCCAATCGCCTTCTGCTAATGGATCGACTGAAACAAGCAACCCTGCGCAGCAAACGCGAACAGTCTCAGCTCGCTGTGTTTATGCTCGACCTCGATGGGTTTAAAGAAATTAACGACAGCCTTGGTCACAATGTTGGCGACCTCGTGCTCAAAGAAACAGCCGACCGCATTCAACGTCTGTTGCGCGCGTCGGACACAGCAGCTCGCTTGGGTGGTGACGAATTTGTCGTGCTGATTGAGAACCTCGAAGGCGAAGAAGAAGCCCTCGTGGTTGCGAAAAAATTGCTGCACACCCTAGCACAGCCTATGACACTGGACCGCCACCCAGTGCAAATTTCTGCCAGCATTGGCATCGCCCTTTATCCAACCCGCAACAGCAAAGAAGACTACTTGCTCGACTACGCCGACATGGCCATGTACCAAGCGAAAAAAGCCGGTAAAAACCGCTACTACTTATACGACCAAGAATAATTCAAACACCCCACCTGCTCGCCAACTGGCAATCGAACGTCATCACGGGTATAACCCGCAGCCACGGCACGCTTATGAGAGCCAAATTAACCCCGAATGACCCAAACGGAACCTTAGATGAGCCTTTCCATTTTGTACCAAGACGCTCACTTAGTTGCAGTGAATAAACCCAGCGGATTACTGGTACACAAAAGCTGGGTGGCTAAAGACGCAAAGGAATTTGCGTTGCAATTGGTGCGTGACCAAATTGGCCAGTTTGTGTTTCCCATACATCGCTTAGATCGCCCTACTTCTGGCGTGCTGTTATTTGCCCTCAGCCCAGACATGGCCCAAGCCGTCGCCAGCCAATGGGAACACGCAGAAAAAGTCTATTGGGCGGTAGTGCGTGGCCACCTAAAAGAAAGCATCACCGTCGATCACGGTTTAAAAGGCATGGCCGACTACGGGCAAGATGTGGATATCGTACAAGAAGCGCAAACCCAGTTTATTCCCATGGGCACGGCGGAAATTCCCGTGTGCATCGACAAGTATCCACAAAGTCGATACGGCTGGGTGCAAGCCACGCCGCTACAAGGACGCACCCATCAAATACGCCGCCACTTAAAGCATTTATCCCACCCGATTATTGGCGATGCACGCTACGGCAAAGGCAAACACAACCGCTACTTTGCCGAGCACTTAGACGCTGGACGCTTACTGCTACACGCTCGCCAGCTCACTATTCGTCACCCTGTTAGCGAACAACCTCTCACCATTACCGCACCGCTAGACGACACCATGACCGCACTGTTTCAACGCTTTGGTTGGGTGCTTCCCTCTTAGAACACCGAGGGCCTAGTTTTTCATCGCTTCGAGGGCGAAGCTCCTACAAATTAAGGTTCCAAACCAATATCGGGCTGCACCGTTTGATGCGTCCGCATGGGAAATCAAACCGTCAGCACCCGAGGGCGCAGCGGGTTGAACGCGAGCCTAAAGGAAAAAGCCGATTTTAAGCGTTGCGGGCGAGACGGACCCGCAAGGACGAAGTGCTCGACGCGGTTTGGTTTCACAAAGGAACAACGCATCAAGGTGCGGAGCGATAATGGTTGGGGACAACGAGATTTTTATCGCTTCGAGGGCGAAGCTCCTACACATTGAAGCTCCAAACCGGAGGCAACGCTATGCCAGATCCTCTTCCAAGCTATGACCCGACAACCGCTTCAAAACGTCTGGATCAGCCAGATGCGGATACGCTTTAGCGACCGACGCAGTGATGAAATCCATGGGGACATCCGCAAACGTGCCATGATCCGCCAAATATTCCATGTGCTTGGCACCGTCTTCACTGAATTCTTGGAAAATAGAATCCTGCTCGCCGTCGAACTCAAGCACTTCAACCCCCATCTTTTTACACAGCGCAGCATCAAACGCAGGCGTTGCCTTGACCCAGCGGCCATCTAAAAACAACTCAATAAAGCCGTGCATCACGAACACATCACTGCGCAAAAACTCAATGAGCTGCGGGCTAGATAGATGGTTTTTCACATCCGCCAACCCCAAGCGGGCGGGAATCCCTTTGTAACGACACACCGCCCCCAACAAAACTGCCTTGGGAATACAGTAGGACACTCCGTCGTGTAGACAGTAGCTCGCGCTTAGACTTTTCGGGTCGGTTTTAAACACATAGGGGTTGTAGCGAATGTCATCACGCACCGCCTTATACAAAGCAATCGCCATTTGCTTCGGCGACAGATCCTGACCAGCCAACACCTTATCGGCATAGGCTTGCACCTCGGGGGCATCGTAATCAAAGTAAAATGTGGCGTCTAAATAGCGCTGCATATCTTGGCTCACTGCTGTCATCGGATGTTTCCTACCACTGAATCACTGGCCTGTATTGAATGATAGCTTGCCCTTAAATCCAATGGTCACAGCGACCAAGGCCACTGCCCAAATGCGCCAGCCATCAAACAAACCACAACCACTCAAGACTAGACACTACCCGTCATTTTCTTTTCCACAGAATCTGTGGATAACTTAGTGAATAACAACTTAACAAGCGGCACAATCCCGCGCAAAATCTGGTGAGAACACAGATTGGTGCAATTTCAAACAAAAATAAAAAACCCTTTGAATCAACCACTTACCCAAATTCAAATCCACACCGACATAGTATCGGCCATTTTCGTCCACAAAACGTACAATACGCACCAACTGTGAATAAGCGCGTATGTAACCACTTACATCCGATTCAAAACAGGCGTCATCAAACCTACGACCAAGCGCTTGCTAGTTTGGTCCAAGACCCAGTTAGCCACGCATTAGACTGTTTGTTTTTCACTCAATACCCACTACCTAGGTAAATCGGTGGAAAACTGTGCAAAACAAATTGAATCACGATTCACTTTAACTATTACGTTGACGTAAACGTAAACCTAGGATTAAGCTTAACCCCATGAGTAAAAAACAAGCAAAAGCATGAGCAGCATGAGTAAAAGCAACACTGAACAGGCTAACAAAGCTGCAATTTACACCATCAGTGACTTGGCGCAGAAATTCGACATCACTACCCGCGCCATTCGTTTTTACGAAAGCGAAGGCATGCTCGCCCCTGCGCGGGATGGTCAAAAACGTTTATACAGCCAAAAGGACTACGTCACGCTAAAACTCATTTTGCGCGGCAAACGCCTTGGTTGGTCACTGGCGGAAAGCAAAGAACTGATTCAGATGTACAACCCGCAATCTGGCAACCAAGACCAATATCAGCGGGTACTGGAAAAAATTGAAGAAAGCCGTGGTCGCCTGCAGCAACAGCTCCACGACATAGAAATCATGATGGCCGAACTGGACGAACACGAACAGCGTATGCATGAGGTGATGAAGGCAAGCCTTTGAGTCTGGGGTCGGACGCACTGACATACGCCAGAAGCCAGAAGCCAGAAGCCAGAAGCCAGAAGCCAGACCACTGAAAATTGAGTTTTATTTCAGTGCAAAGAATAAAAACAAAAAACAAGCACAAGACGTTTGAAGCGTTGCCGAAGCAGGTAAGGCAAGGCAGCTTCAAAAGAGGAGGTAAAATGAAATCAATCTACAGCGAGTTAAACTTCGGTCTCGGCGAAACCGTGGACATGCTGCGGGCGCAGGTAAACGAATTTGCCACGCGGGAAATTGCTCCCATTGCCGAGGCGACCGATAAAGAAAACCAATTCCCAAACCATTTGTGGAAAAAAATGGGCGACATGGGTTTGTTGGGCATCACTGCCGAAGAAGAATACGGCGGTACTAACATAGGTTATCTTGCCCACGTCATCGCCATGGAAGAAATCAGCCGAGCTTCAGCGTCCATTGGTTTAAGTTACGGTGCGTTTTCAAACCTATGCGTAAATCAGCTCACCAAAAACGGCACGCCAGAACAAAAAGCTAAATACTTACCCAAGCTCATCAGCGGCGAACACATTGGCGCACTTGCCATGAGCGAACCCAATGCCGGTTCAGACGTGGTCAGTATGAAACTACGCGCTGAGCAAAAAGGCGATAAGTTCATTCTTAACGGCGGCAAAATGTGGATCACCAATGGCCCCGACGCCAACGTCTATGTGATCTACGCAAAAACCGATTTTGAAAAAGGCCCCCACGGTATTACCGCCTTTATCGTTGAACGTGATTTTCCTGGTTTTTCCCGCGGCCAGAAACTCGACAAGTTAGGCATGCGCGGCTCCAACACTTGCGAATTAATTTTTGAAGACTGCGAAGTCCCCGCCGAAAATATTTTGGGCGGCTTAAACCAAGGCGTGCGCGTTCTAATGAGCGGTTTAGATTACGAACGCGTTGTGCTGTCTGGTGGCCCCACCGGCATCATGCAAGCCTGTATGGACATCGTCGTGCCCTACATTCACGACCGCGAACAATTCGGCAAAAGCATTGGTGAATTCCAACTGGTGCAAGGCAAAATTGCCGACATGTACAGCACCATGAATGCGTGTAAATCCTATTTATACACAGTCGCCGCTGCCTGTGATCGCGGTGAAACCACCCGCAAAGACGCCGCGGGTGTAATTCTGTATACCGCAGAAAAAGCCACGCAAATGGCATTGGATGCCATTCAGCTTTTAGGCGGCAATGGTTACATCAATGATTTCCCCACGGGCCGTTTATTGCGTGATGCCAAGCTTTATGAAATTGGCGCTGGGACGTCGGAAGTGCGACGGATGTTGATAGGTCGTGAGATCTTTAATGAAAGTAAAAGATAGTTTTAAGCTATTGCGCTCGATGTAGCTTTGTTAAAAATTTTTTCAGAATGCTCACTAGCGAAGCTAGAACGGACTTTAGTCCGGCCCGAAGGGCGAGCGAAGCGAGTAATTAGTAAACTAATACCCTTAGGGCACTAAGACTCCGCTTCTTCAAAAATTTTTGCCGCGCTACATCTTCGCTCATAACGCTTAAAGGAATATTCATCTGTAAGAGCGCAGCCCTCTGCGCGAATATACTGACCATGCAGAGGCAAACATGCCCGCCATTGAATCGAAAGTGAACACGAACTCAAACGAGTTCAAACAAAACCAAAGCAACATGCAAGCGCTTGTGGATGACTTGCATGCTGTGGTGAATACCATCAAACAAGGTGGTGGTGCCGAGGCGCAAGCGCGCCATACTGCGCGCGGAAAGCTGTTGGCTCGTGAGCGCATTTATCATTTGTTAGATGAAGGTGCACCGTTTTTAGAAGTGGGCCAACTGGCTGCACACAATGTGTATGACGACATTGTGCCTTGTGCGGGCGTGGTCGCCGGTATTGGCCGCGTGAGCGGTGTTGAGTGCATGATCGTCGCCAACGACGCCACTGTAAAAGGCGGCTCTTACTACCCGCTTACCGTGAAAAAACATTTACGCGCCCAAGAAATTGCCGAAAAAAATTATTTACCTTGCATCTATTTAGTGGACAGTGGCGGTGCCAACTTGCCACGCCAAGATGAAGTGTTTCCCGATAAAGAACATTTTGGCCGCATCTTTTTTAATCAAGCCAACATGTCAGCTAAAGGCATTCCGCAAATCGCAGTCGTCATGGGCAGCTGCACCGCAGGTGGTGCCTATGTACCCGCCATGGCCGACGAATCCATCATAGTAAAACAACAAGGCACCATCTTTTTAGCTGGGCCGCCGTTAGTACAAATGGCCACTGGCGAACAAGTGGACGCCGAAACCTTAGGCGGTGGTGAAATGCACACAGGCACCAGCGGTGTAGTGGATCATTTAGCCGAAAACGATGAACACGCCTTGTTGCTGGCACGCCAAGCCGTAGACCGCTTGAATTGGCAAAAAAATATAAAACTGGATGTGCGTGAAGTCATCGCACCACTTTACGACCCTAACGAACTTTATGGCGTTGTCCCCACGGATTTGAAAAAGCCCTACGACGTGCGTGAAGTCATCGCCCGCACCGTGGATGGCAGCGAATTCGATGAATACAAAGCACGCTTTGGCACCACGCTAATTTGTGGCTTTGCGCGTATCTGGGGTTATCCCGTAGGCATCATTGCCAACAACGGTATTTTGTTTTCAGAAAGCGCGCAAAAAGGCGCGAACTTTATTGAGCTGTGTTGTCAGCGCAATATTCCTTTGGTGTTTTTGCAAAACATTACTGGCTTTATGGTGGGCAGCAAATACGAAAACGAAGGCATTGCCAAACACGGTGCAAAAATGGTGACGGCCGTGGCCTGCGCTAAAGTGCCTAAATTCACCATGGTGATTGGCGGCAGTTTCGGCGCAGGTAACTATGGCATGTGTGGCCGCGCTTACGATCCAAACTTTATGTGGATGTGGCCTAACGCGCGTATCTCGGTCATGGGTGGCGAACAAGCGGCTGGCGTAATGTCGTTAATTACACGAGGCGCTAAAGAAAAACGCGGCGAAAGCTGGAGCGCCGAAGCAGAAGCTGAATTTAAAAAACCCCTACTGAAAAAATACGAAAGCGAAGGCCACCCTTATTATGCTTCTGCACGTTTATGGGACGACGGAGTAATTGACCCAGCACAAACCCGCGACGTACTGGGTTTGGCCATCAGTGCATCCTTAAATGCACCGCAACAAGAAACGCGCTTCGGCGTGTTTAGAATGTAGCGTTGAGGATAAGCATAGGAGAATCCATCGTGAGTCATTTACTTATCAAAAAAGCACAAGGCATTGCGACCCTCACGTTAAACCGTCCTGAGGTGCACAACGCATTTGACGATGCCTTAATTGCAGCCATCGTCAGTGCGTTAAATGACGTTGAACAAGACCCTAACGTGCGTGTTGTTATGCTCACCGCAAACGGAAAACATTTTAGTGCGGGTGCTGATTTAGCGTGGATGAAACGCATGGCCGAGCTGGATGAAGCGCAAAACCAAGCCGATGCGCAAGACCTAGCCGAGCTGATGTACACATTAAACCACTTATCTAAACCGACCATCGCACTGGTCAATGGTGCCGCCTACGGTGGCGCTGTGGGTTTAATTGCATGTTGCGATATGGCCATTGCCACGCAGCGTAGCCGCTTTTGTTTAAGCGAAGTAAAAATTGGTTTAAGCCCTGCGGTGATCAGTCCGTTTGTAATTCGCGCCATGGGTGAGCGCCAAGCGCGTCGTTATTTTTTAAGTGCAGAAGTGTTCGACGCGCAACAGGCGGAGCGATTTGAACTGATTCACCAAGTGGTGGAAAACGAAGAAGCCTTAATCACGGCTGGCGACATCTTAGCTCAAGGTTTATTGCAAAACAGTCCACAGGCCGTCAGCAAAACCAAGGCGCTGATTCAAACCGTTAGTGGCGCGGCACTTAATAGCGACACACGCAACTACACGGTAAAACTCATCGCTGGTATTCGGGTGAGTGACGAAGGACAGGAAGGGCTGAGTGCATTTTTAGAGAAGCGCTCTCCTAGTTGGCAGGTTTTAGCAGCGAAGGACAACGGCTAACGCTGCGTCAAATGCTTGCTTGGAGTTGTGCGAGAGGGGCGTCGGGCGCATGGACGCGCCCGTCGAGCGTATAGGGACATATTCACAGCGACCCTCTGGACAACACCAAGCAAGTATTTGGAATATTTGGATACTCCAAGATGAATAAAACAAATAACACCATTACCCGTCTGCTCATTGCCAATCGCGGTGAAATCGCCTGCCGTATTATGGCCACCGCGCAAAGCTTAGGGATTCATTGTATTGCCATTTACAGCGATGCAGACCGCCACGCCTTACATGTTCAGCAAGCCGATGAGGCTTGGCACATTGGCCCTGCCGTAGCAAAAGAATCGTATTTAAATCAAACCAAGCTATTGGCCATTGCAAAACAAGCCAACGCCGATGCCATTCACCCAGGCTACGGTTTTTTATCTGAAAACGCCGAGTTTGCCCGCGCCGTAGAAAACGCTGGCATGATTTGGGTTGGCCCACCGGCCAGCAGCATTGAGGTTATGGGTTCGAAAAGCGAATCCAAACAATTAATGGAACAAGCTAACGTTCCGTTAGTGCCTGGCTATCATGGTGATGATCAAGACGAAGCCTTGCTCACCCAAGAAATTTTAAACATCGGTTTTCCCGCTTTAATTAAAGCCAGCGCTGGTGGCGGCGGAAAAGGCATGCGCGTCATCGAAAACGAAGGCGAAATCAAAGCAGCCATTGCTGCCTCTAAACGCGAAGGTTTAAACAGCTTCGGCGATGACAAACTGTTAGTAGAAAAATACATTACTCGCCCACGCCACGTAGAAATTCAAATTTTTATGGATCAACACGGCAACGGCGTCTATTTGTTCGAACGCGATTGCTCCATTCAACGCCGTCACCAAAAAGTTGTGGAAGAAGCCCCTGCCCCCTTGTTTTCGCAAAAACTGCGCGAACAAATGGGTGAAGCCGCATTGCAAGCGGCTCGCGCCATCAACTACGTAGGCGCAGGTACGGTGGAATTTTTATACGAGCCCACCACCGACTATGACGCCACCGAGCAAGACGGGCATTTCTATTTTATGGAAATGAATACCCGCCTACAGGTGGAACACCCAGTCACCGAAATGGTTACCGGACAAGACTTGGTCGCATGGCAGTTGCAAGTGGCGCAAGGTGAAGCGTTGCCATTACAGCAAGCGGATCTACGCATTCACGGCCATAGTATGGAAGTGCGCATTTATGCCGAAGACCCAGACAACGAATTTTTACCCACCACGGGCACCTTGCATGCCATTAAAGCACCCACACTTGAAGACGGAAAAGTAAGGCTCGACACAGGTGTACAAACGGGCGATGAAATCAGTCCGTTTTATGACCCTATGATCGCCAAGTTAATCGTTTGGGGAGAAGACCGCCAACAAGCGGTATCGCGATTACAACAAGCGCTGCACCAATATCAAATTGCCGGTGTCACCACCAACCTGTCGTTTTTGCGTCGCGTTGTCGCCGTAGATGCCTTTGCCAAAGGTCAGGTATCGACACAGTTTATTGATGAGTTCGCCAGCGAGTTGAGTACCTCAGACGACGTGAAACAACATCACTTTTTGGCCGCGGTGGCGTTTCATTTACTACAGCGTCATGTCCACACTAATAACAAGCACGCTAACAGCAAGCCCGCCAACAAACAGATACCAACAAAGCAAGATCAAAACAGTCCGTGGCAACACGCCACTGCGTTTCGTTTAAATCAAGTGCGTGAAGAAACTCTGTACTTTATGCAAGGCGACGAGCGTCTGGCGGTTACAGTGATCACCGCAGATTTAAAAGGACAAAATCAAGCACATCAGTGGCAAGTAAAACTAAACGATCAGATTTTTTCGCTACAAGCGCGTCTTACCCCCAACGACGAAAGCGAAATTCAATATTGTGTCGATCATCAATGGTTAAAAGCACGGGTGCTTCGTCATGGCGATGATTTATGGGTATATGACAAAGCAGGCGAAAGCCATCTACGTCATTACCGATTTAAAGCAAATCAACAAGACGAAGCCGGCGGCAACTTAAAAGCGCCCATGAACGGCACCATTATTCAGATTGACGTTAGCGAAGGCCAAGCGGTAAAAGCCGGTGATGCACTATTGATTATGGAAGCCATGAAAATGGAGCACAGCATCAAAGCTCCCCATGATGGCATTGTAAAAGCGCTCTCTTTTAATGTGGGCGACTTAGTAAACGAAGGCACAGTGCTCGCTGAAATTGAAACGCTAGAATCCGAGGCTGAACATGACGCTGCCCAATAAGGTTCACATAATCGAAGTCGGCCCCAGAGACGGTTTACAAAACGAATCGCAAACACTAAGTGTCGGTTTACGCGTGGAACTGATTGAACGTCTTGCCAAAAATGGTTTACGAAAAATTGAAGCCGGTAGTTTTGTCAGCCCAAAATGGGTGCCGCAAATGGCCAATACCGATCAGGTACTTGATGCACTGAATGCCGCTCGCGGGCAAAAACAACAAGCCATCTCTTATGCTGTGCTTACGCCCAACGTGAAAGGTTTGGAATTGGCCATTCAACATAAGGCCGACGAGGTAGCCATTTTTGGCGCCGCGTCTGAAGCGTTTACACAGAAAAATATTAACTGCTCTATTAAAGAAAGTTTGCAACGCTTCGAAGCCGTGGTAGCGCAGGCGCAGCAATTTAATTTACCGGTACGGGGTTACGTTTCTACTGTTATCGGTTGCCCTTACCAAGGTGATATTCAAGCCGAAGCCGTGGCCGATGTGGCCAAGGCATTGTACGACATGGGCTGTTATGAAATTTCACTGGGCGATACCATAGGCGTAGGCACACCGAAAAAGTTTCAGCACATGCTTGAAACCGTCATGCGCGACATACCTGTGGAAAAACTGGCCGTGCATTGTCACAACACCTATGGTCAAGCCTTGGCGAATATCTATGCGTCACTGGAATTGGGCATCAATAAAATAGACAGTGCCGTTGCGGGTTTAGGTGGTTGCCCTTATGCCAAAGGGGCCAGTGGTAATATCGCCACCGAAGATGTGGTATTTATGCTCAACGGTTTAAACATCGACAGCGGCGTTAACTTAGCGGGCTTAATTGAAACCAGCCATTGGATTTGCGAAACGCTGGGGCGACAAAATCAAAGCAAAGTGTCGTTAGCAAAAGCATAAATTTGTAGAAGCCTGCTAGCAGGCGAATAATCGTTATCCAATCGCCCGCAAGCGGCCTCCTACAAGTTAATCAGATAACTGTACGAGCCGCTCAGAGTGCCCCGCTTGCGAAGCAAGTGCATTGGGTATGCGGGCGACCAGAAATAGAAAAGGCTATACATGACAGCCCCATTATGGACTCCTTCCGAAAAGCGCATCAAAGACAGTAATCTGTTTCGCTTTATGGCGTTCTTAAAAAAAGACGGCCATAAGTTCAATGATTACCAAGGGCTGTACGACTTTTCGGTTAAACACCCAGAATTGTTTTGGAAGTATCTCTGGGACTTCGGTGCGCTGGTATCCCATACACCTTACACGCAAGTCCTCACCAATGCCGATAAAATGCCGGGGGCGAAATGGTTTGACGGTTGTACGTTGAACTTTGCGCAAAACTTACTGCGTTTTCGTGATGACCGCTCTGCCCTTATTAGTTATGACGAACGTGGTAAACAACAAACGCTGACCTATGCAGATTTGTATTTAAAGGTCGCTAAACTTAGCCACTGGCTTGCACAGCAAGGCGTACAAAAAGGCGATCGTGTTGCGGGCTTTATGCCGAATATCGCTGACACAGTGATTGCCATGTTAGCTACGACGGCGCTTGGTGCCACATGGTCAAGCTGCTCCCCTGATTTTGGCATTCAAGGTGTGTTGGATCGCTTTGGGCAAATTCAACCAAAAGTCCTGTTCACCACCGACGGTTATATTTACAACGGCAAAACCTTAAACAGTTTGGACCGCATTCAATCTATTCTGAAAGAACTTAACAGTGTTGAGCATGTAGTCGTGGTGCCCTACACCAACGGCCAACTAACCCAGAACGAAATTGAACAAGCACTACAGTCAAACGATGCACCAGCTAACGACACGTTAGCCATTCATTTAATCCATGATTGCTTAAACAACAACACGGAAGAAATTGATTTTGTCCCAGTGGCGTTCGATCACCCTCTTTACATCATGTACAGCTCTGGCACCACAGGCGTACCTAAGTGCATTGTGCATGGCACCGGCGGCACCTTGCTACAGCATTACAAAGAATTAGTTTTGCACACAGATTTAACCGAAGACGATTCAATTTTTTACTACACCACCTGCGGTTGGATGATGTGGAACTGGCTGGTTTCCAGCTTAGTCACGGGTGCTACCGTAGTGCTGTATGATGGCTCACCGTTTGCGCCGACCCCCTATGTGTTGTGGGACATGGCCGAAGCTGAGCAGGTGAGTATTTTTGGCACCAGCGCCAAATATATTGCGGCGCTAGAAAAAGCCGGTGTAAAACCGCAGCAAGAATATAAATTAGAAAAACTGAAAGCCGTGTTATCCACAGGTTCGCCTTTGGCCCATGAAAGTTTTGATTATGTTTACCGCGACATAAAAACCGACCTGTGTTTGTCATCCATATCTGGCGGTACAGATATTATTTCGTGCTTTGCGCTGGGCTGCCCGATATTGCCGGTCTATCGTGGCGAGTTGCAGTGCCTTGGTTTAGGCATGGCAGTGCAAGTGTTCGATAGCATGGGCAATGCGCTTTCACGAAGTGCGCAAGAAACTGGTGACGCCAAAGGCGAATTGGTGTGCGTAAAACCCTTCCCTTCTATGCCTGTGGGTTTTTGGAATGATGCCGACGGCAGCAAATACCATAAAGCCTATTTTGATTCGTTCGATAATATTTGGGCCCATGGGGATTACGCCGAACTAATTGAACATGACACGTTAGTTGAGCACGAAACTTCAGTTAAGCACGAAAAGAGTAAACAAGTGGGCGTGGTGATTCACGGACGCAGCGACGCGGTATTAAACCCAGGTGGCGTTCGCATTGGCACTGCCGAGATTTATCGTCAGGTGGAAAAAATCGACGCGGTGTTAGAGTCCATCGCCGTGGGTCAAACTTGGCAAGACGACGTGCGTGTGATTTTGTTTGTGGTATTGCGTGACGGCGTCACACTAGACGACGCGCTGACACAAACCATAAAGCAAACCATTCGAGCGAACACCACACCGCGACATGTACCAGCCAAAATTATTCAAGTGACGGATATACCCCGTACCATTTCTGGAAAAATTGTCGAGCTGGCCGTACGCAACGTGATTCATGGCGAACCAGTGAAAAACACCGATGCGCTGAAAAATCCAGAAGCGTTAAAATTGTTTGAAGGATTGGAAGCGTTAAAAAGTTAGCCCGAGATAATGTATTAGAAAAGTAGGTCGGATAAGCGAGGCACGAGCGCCATCCGACAAAAGCATTGCTATCACTACACTCATTTCTGCCTGATGACGTCGCAAGCGCCTTATCAGGCCTACATCTGGCTGAGTTCTGACCCGCAAAAACATGTCGCCCTGAAGGGCGACCTACAAGATTCAACTGCCGTAGGTCGTGGCTCAGCGTGCCCCTTGTGGGTATTAGCCCGACGTCCGACACCCGACACCCGACACCCGACTCCCAGCCAAAACCTACCTTGTGCGATAGGCACAATAACCCGGTCTTGGTCCTATTTTGGGATGATTACGGCAGGTGTTGGGGCGTTTGTCGTAGATGTTACACAGGCGTGTGGTGGGGTGCAGATACTGGCAGTCGCCATTGCTTTTTCGGCGCAGGGTGTAAATTTCGTGTTTGAAATTAAAGTGTTCGATTAGCCCTGCTTTTTCTAAACGCTTGGCAAGTTTTTTTGCCGGTTCTTCCCGTTCAAATTCATCGGCTAGGCCCATGCGAATCAGATCGTCGATGCGCACTTCTACGGGCATGGTGCAGCAGGTACCGTAGCAATCGTCGCAAAGGCCTTTGCGGTATTTCACCCATGTGGAAGTGCGGGATAGGTCGGCCATGGGGATGTGCTTGGGCATAACAATTTACAGCGAGCTTCAAAAAACGGGCATTTTAGAGGCTTTTAATCTGGCTGCAACCTTAGCGATTATAACTTAGGCGCATAAGG